>CAZNQC010000250.1:0-1715 GCA_964574825.1 uncultured Sphaerobacteraceae bacterium
ACGATTGGCAAGATCGCGGCCGGCGAGGTTGTTGAACGCCCGTCTTCGGTCGTCAAGGAACTGATCGAGAACTCGATCGATGCTGGGGCCACCCGCATTGCCGTCGAACTCGAGGGTGGCGGATCGCGTCTGATTCGGGTGACGGACGACGGCCTGGGCATGCGATCCGAGGAACTTGCCCTGGCGGTTCAGCGTCATGCCACCTCCAAGCTGACCGCGTTCGACGATCTGGAGCAGTTGGCGACACTCGGTTTCCGGGGCGAGGCGTTACCCAGTATTGGGGCGGTTTCCGACATGGAGATCAGGTCGGCTGCGCGTGGCGGTCCCGGTGCGGTGATCCGTCTCGAATATGGCAACGAAATTGGCCCCCGCGTCGATGCGATGGCTTCCGGCACGTCGATTGCGGTGCACGACCTGTTCGGCAACGTGCCCGCTCGTCGAAAATTCCTGCGGCAGGATTCAACCGAGTCCTCGTACGTCAGCCGGTTGGTCGGTGCCTACGCCTGCAACCGGTCGGACATCCGTTGGTCGTTTACGAATGATGGCCGCAAGGTTCTGCAGACACCCGGAAATGGCAACGACCTCGACGCTGCGGTCGGCGTGTTCGGCGCGGAGCTGGCCGACGAAGCGTTGACCCTGGCATCGGACGGCTCCGACAGTGCCGTGCCTGGCGTGCGGATCACCGGCTGGGTCAGTTCCCCCCGCGTTACTCGCTCACATCGCCAGAATCTCTTCTTCTTCGTCAACGGGCGACTCGTGCAGCACCGGGCGCTGACCTATGCCCTGGAAGAGGCTTTCCACTCCCTCCTCATGGTTGGTCGACATCCCCTGGGTATGGTTCGCATTGAGATTGACCCGGCCACCGTCGATGTCAATGTGCATCCAACCAAGGCGGAGGTGAAGTTCGCTGACGAGCGAGCGGTCTGCCGGGCCGTCATGCGCGCCACGCACGAAGCGTTGGGCCGGCAGCAACAGGATGTCATTCCCGCAGTGACGTTTTCGCCGCCTCCACCCGCCGGTTCTTCCCTTTCGCAGGAATCCTTCACCAGTTGGGTGGCCGACCGGCCGCAGATTCAGCTTCCGCCTTCCCAGCAACCCCAACCGGACGACGAGCCGCTGCCGCGTCCGCAGATTCACCAGTCAGGTGTCCCGGTCATGCGCGTGTTGGGCCAGGTTGGCGGCACCTACATCATTGCCGAGGGTCCCGAAGGCATGTTCATGATCGATCAGCATGCCGCGCACGAACGTGTGATGTACGAGAAGATCCTGACTCAAATGCAGGCGAACGCAGTTGATGTGCAGCCGCTGCTCGACCCGCTTGTAGTCGAGTTGTCGCCCGAGGAGATGGGTGCGTTCGAGCGATCGGTCGAGGAACTGCGCAATCTCGGGTTCGAGATCGAGCGCTTCGGCGGCCAATCCATCGCCATCCGGCAGATACCGGCGCTGGTTCGTGGTGTCGACATTGGCGACCGCATCCACGAAATCCTGCAGGAACTGGCCGAAGGAGGAGCGGGCGATTCGTGGCTCGATTCGGTTGCGATCAGTGCCGCCTGCCACACCTCGATCCGGGCGGGTCAGGTCCTGTCGCTGCCGGAGATGCGGGAACTCGTCGCCCAACTCGAACGGACCCAGCAGCCGCGCGCCTGTGGTCACGGCCGCCCGACCATGCTGCACATGTCCCAGACCGAGCTGGAACGGCAGTTCTCCCGTCGATA
>CAZNQC010000250.1:1815-3899 GCA_964574825.1 uncultured Sphaerobacteraceae bacterium
TGAACGACATCGCGCACGTTCTGCAGTGTGTCGGTGATGGGGTTGACCTTGGTGTGCTCGCCATAGGTCCATGTCACGGGCAACACGGCGATCCGCAAGTAGTGCCGGCGGGCAATGTACAGCAACTCCACATCGAACGCCGTGACGCGTGGTCTCGTTACCGTGGCCGATCCCCGGTAGAGCTGCGTGCGTGGCAGGATGACCTGTAGCGCAGCACGGGAGAAGAACTTGAAGCCGCACTGCGTATCATGGATACCAGGGAGCAGCAGCAGGCGGATCATTCCGTTGAATGCGCGCCCCATCGCATGCCGATACCACGGTTCGCCGATCCTGTGCGCCCCGATGCCTTCCCGCGAGGCGATCACGACGTCCGCGCCCTGGCGGAAGGCGTCAGCGGTGGCATCCCAGGTCTCGATTGGCGTCGCCAGGTCGACGTCGAGAAAGCCCGCCACCTGGCCGCGGGCGAAAGCCAACCCGGCCAGCACGGTATTTGCCTTGCCCCGGTGCGGCTCGCGGAGCACGGTAATTTGCCCGAACTGTTGCGCCCAGCGATCGGCAATCAATGCAGTGTCATCGGTGGAACCATCGTCGACCACGATGATCTCGAACGACTCGGGTCGTGAAGACGCCCAGGCAGTGAGCTGGTCCAGGCAGTGACCGATGCGGCCAGATTCGTTGTAGACGGGAATGACCAGGGAGACGTCGGGCGCCGTCGTTGCCGAAGTGGTGGGTTGCTGGCTCACGCGTTGGCGACTCCGAAAATTGGGGAGGATACGAGGGTCCTCGAAGGCGCCCTGAGTGTAGCATGCCCCGGCTCGCAACCATTTCTGTCGCCCGGTATGCGAAGATTGTACGGACACATAACCGTCACCCTCGAAGGAGAGGAGCCTCACCGATGACAATTGATCTGTACGGCTACACCTCGTGCACATCCTGCCGCAAAACAGACCAGCAGTTGAAGGAGTCGGGCACCGACTACGTCTACCGTGACTACTTCCGGCAGCGATTCAGCCGTGAGGAGTTGGAGGCAGTCTTGCGGCAGGCCGGTCTGACGCCGCGCGACGTGCTCTCCAAGCGGAGCAAGGTCTATCGGGCCCGGTCGGCAGAGATCGATGCGCTGACCGACGACCAGTTGCTCTCACTCATGCTCGAGGAGCCCACCCTGCTGCGCCGCCCCATCGTGATTGGCGGTGATGAGGTCGTTGTCGGACACAATGCCACGAAACTTGCGGAACTGATCGACCAGGCGAACCAGGCGGAAGGATAGCGAACATGGTGTTGGCATTTGGCTCGCACGTCTCTGCTTCGGGCGGCGTCGACCGCGCTCCCCAGCGCGGCGTGGATGTCGGAGCGGAATCGATCCAAATTTTCTCGAAGAACGAACGTCAGTGGCAGGCAAAACCACTTGATCCGGCTGTCGTCGAGAAGTTTCGGGCCGAGATCGAACGCACTGGCATCGGCTTCGACAAGCTTGTTGTCCACGATTCCTACCTGATCAACCTTGCGTCGCCCAAGGAAGATATCCTCGCCAAGTCGATCCCGGCCTTCACCGATGAGCTTGAACGCTGCGACGAACTTGGCATTCCCTACCTCGTCACGCACCCCGGTGCCCACACCGGGTCGGGAGTGGAAGCCGGGATCGAACGGTTCGCCCAGTCGCTCAACGAGATCTACGCTGCGATTCCGGACAACAGGACGATCACACTGCTCGAAACGACTGCCGGTCAGGGGACCGCGCTCGGCCGCTCGTTCGAGGAAATCGCTGCCATCATCGAGCGCGTCGACCAGGACGAGCGGGTGGGAGTCTGTCTCGACACCTGCCACATCTTCGCCGCCGGCTACGACTACCGGACCCCGGAACTCTACGCGGAGATGATGGAGCAATTCGACCGCACGATCGGCCTTGACCGCCTGAAGGTGATCCATCTCAACGACTCGAAGAATCCGCTCGGCTCCAACAAGGACCGTCACGACCACATTGGCGACGGCGAAATCGGCCTCGAAGGGTTCCGGCAGTTCGTTAACGATGCTCGCCTGGCCGGGATTCCTGGCATTCTCGAGACCGAGAAGGACGATGCGGGCGA
>CAZNQC010000250.1:3999-5130 GCA_964574825.1 uncultured Sphaerobacteraceae bacterium
AACGCGTTGTCTGGAGCCAATATCAGTCCAGCCGCTGCGATTCCAGCCGGTTGATCACCATCAGCCTGATTTCGGTCATGTCCTCGATCGCGTACTTGATTCCCTCTCGGCCAATGCCCGATGCCTTGATCCCACCGTATGGCATGTGATCGATCCGGTACGACGGCACGTCGTTGATGATCACGCCGCCTGCCTCGATCCGCTCGTACGCCGTCAGGGCGTTCTCCAGCCGGTTGGTGAACACACCCGCCTGCAGCCCGTAGTCTGTGTCGTTGAGCCGTTCGATGCCTTCCGCGAACGAGGCGACCGGGAAGATCGTCACCAGTGGGGCGAATGCTTCCTCCGAGCAGACCAGGCTCGTTGGACTGGCGTGCTCGATCACGGTCGGCGCGAACACCCGCCCGTCTGCCTTGCCACCCGTCAGGACCGTTGCGCCTTCCTGCACCGCCAGGTCGACCCACTCCTGGGTCCGCGCCGCAGCCTTGTCATCGATCATGGGGCCGAGTTCGGTGCTGGCATCGGCCGGATTGCCGATCCGCAGCGTCTCGGTGGCCGCCACCAGCTTGTCGCGCACTTCTGCGTAGACATCCTCATGAATGAAGACTCGCTGCACCGAAATGCAGACCTGTCCGGCAAACGCGAATGCCCCGGTCCGAATGCGCGACACCGCGAAATCCAGATCGGCGTCGTTGTCGACCAGCACCCCGGCATTGCCACCCAGTTCCAACACAACCGGCTTCGTACCCGCCCGTTCCTTCATCTTCCAGCCGACATTCGGCGATCCGGTGAACGACAGGAGCTTGAACCGATCGTCGCCCACCATCATGTCGCCGGTTTTCCGGTCCATGGGCAACACGTTGAGCACTCCGGCGGGAATCCCCACGTCCTGGGCAATCTCGGCCACCAGCAGCATCGTCAAGGGGGCTGCGGAAGGTGGCTTGAGTACGATCGTGTTACCTGCTGCAATGGCAGGCGCAACCTTGTGCAGCGACAAATTCAGCGGAAAGTTGAACGGAGAGATACCCGCAACTGGCCCGATCGGGAACCGGCGCGTGATCCCAAACCGGTGCTTTGAGGTTGGCAACAGGTCGAGCGGCATCACCTCGCCCAGGATCCGGCTCGCTTCTTCGG
>CAZNQC010000251.1:0-1619 GCA_964574825.1 uncultured Sphaerobacteraceae bacterium
ATGCGCTGGAGCAGTGGTGAGGTGGCGGGTGCTTCGCCAATGCGCCGGAACACTTCCGCATACCCGGCAATCGCACCGTGCAGGGGAGTGGCCCGGGCCACTTCGGCGGAAACGTGCTTGCCGACCAGTTGGAAGATGATGACGTTGACCGTGATCGGCGCCAGCCAAAGCGGCCAGCTCGTGACACCGGTGAAGAACAGGATTGCCGCCACGATCAGGAGCGCCGGGCTGACGATCGCCATGATCCAGAGCCACGATCGATGCAGGAGCCAGGCAGGCTCGCCGGCCCAGGCGAGGAATGGTGCCGGATCGGGCGTATCGCCATCGGCCTGGCGACCGGCAACCTCGACCTGCTGGCGGAGATCGAGTTCTCCGGCGAGTTCAGCGACGGCGGGTTGGCGCGCAACGGTGGTGTCGCGGTCAGCTGGCGCCAGAAGCCAGGTCGCAAGGGTGTCCCAGCCTCCCTTGAGCGTGGGGCTGGAAATGCGCTTGAGCAACGATGAGGGCCCCACCACATCGAGATCCCAGGCATAGGGATGTGTGCGGGGAACGTCGCGCGGCCCCCCGTCCGGCAGCTTGGTCCAGTCGAGCGTGTAGCGAGCCAGCGCCAGGTCATTCGCGGCGACCAGCCCGGCCAGGCGGTCGCGTTGGCGACGCAGGTTGCTGTGGTGGACGATCAGGCCGATCACCACCACCAGCAGGACCAGCACCCCGCCCCACTTCCAGACGGCAGTATCGCGCAGTGCCCACCAGACCATCAGGGCAAGCAGGACAAATCCGGCGAGGCGGATGTTGGCGATGAGGTTCCAGCGCTTTTGGACGACCAGGCGTTCGGCGTCGAAACGAGCGCGGCGCTCCTGATAGATCGAGATGGGATGGGAATCAGTCACAGTGATCCTGAAGTGGTGGAAGGGTGAATGGGTCTGATCCGCGTAGGCAATCAGGGCCGACGACAGACGAGCCAGTCTCCGCTGCGGAGATTCACGCGTGGGCTCGGCAGGTCGGCCCGTACATGTGTAGCTTCACACAACCGCTCGGAGATGCCGACGTCCAGGCATCGACGTTCAGTGTAAGGGTGTGCGATACGATACGTGGACCAGGAGGGACGTGTGTTCTGCCAGAAGTGCGGGGGTCCAACCGAAGAGCGGGACGTGGAGGGCAGGATGCGTCCTGTCTGCACGGCGTGTGGCGCGGTGACGTGGCTGGACCCGAAGCTGGCGGTGGCAATCATCATCGAGCGGGATGGGTGTATCCTGCTCGGCAAACGGGCGGACTGGGTATCCTCACCCGGTCGCTGGAGTTTTCCCGCCGGGTTCGTGGAACGTGGTGAAGTGGTCGAGCACGCAGCAGAGCGAGAAGCACGCGAAGAGACCGGGCTGACGGTGACCGTTGGACCGGTGCTTGGTGTGTTCTCGGAACCGGGCAATCCGGTCGCCCTTGCCGTGTATCCAGCCCTCTCTCACCACGGCGATCTGGTTCCAGGAGACGACCTGACCGACCTCGGCTGGTTCACTCCGGACGCACTTCCCGAGCTGGCCTTCGATCACGACCAGGCCATCGTCACCTGTTGGCAGGACTGGCGCGGCTCCCGCGCCGCCTGAATTCGGCCTGCTCTCGCC
>CAZNQC010000251.1:1719-5113 GCA_964574825.1 uncultured Sphaerobacteraceae bacterium
ACCGGACCGCTGCACCTCGGTCACCTGGTGGGGTCACTGCGCAACCGCGTGGCCTTGCAGAACACCCACGACGCGTACTTCATCATTGCCGACCTCCACATGCTGACCACGCGAAATTCGCCGGAAGACATCGCCCAGATCGACCAGCGGGCGCGCGGACTGGTGCTGGATGCCCTGAGTGCCGGGATCGATCCGGACAAGGCCACGTTCTACCTGCAATCGGCGGTGCCCGAGATTCACGAGCTGGCGGGGCTGCTGCACAGCCTCATCACCGTCTCACGACTTGAACGCCTGCCGGCCCTGAAGGACATGGCGCGAGCCGCGAACACCGAGATGTCGCTGGCATTGCTGGAGTATCCGGTGCTGCAGTCGGCGGACATCCTCTCGGTGCGGGCCCAGGCGGTACCGGTGGGAAAGGACAACTACGGCTTCGTGGAGGTCACCCGGGAACTGGCACGCCGGTTCAATCGCACCTACGGCGAGGTCTTCCCCGTGCCCGAGATCATCGAAGGTGAGGCGCCGACGCTGGTGGGGACGGATGGCAGGGCGAAGATGAGCAAGAGCCTCGGCAACGCGATTGCCCTGGCCGACGATGCAGCCACGGCACGTAAGGCCGTGATGCGGATGTATACCGATCCGGCCCGGACCAGCGCCGATATTCCGGGGACGGTGGAAGGAAACCCCGTGTTTGCGTGGCTGGATGTGTTCGGCAGCGACCGGGGGCAGATCGACGAGTTCAAGGCCCGGTACCAGGCAGGAACGGTCGGCGATGTGGAGGTCAAGGAGTACCTTGCCGGAGTGGTCAACGCCGTGCTGGACCCAATGCGGGAGCGCCGCGAGCAGTACTCATCGCCCGGTTATGTGGAATCGCTGATCGTGGCTGGCACCGAGCGGGTGCGAGCGGAGACACAGGACACCGTGCGTGAGATGCGCAAGGCGATGGGCTTCACCGGGGCCTGGAACCGGATCCGGCGCCGCTCCGAGCGCATGGCGGGTCGATCCGCGGACTGAAGCGCGGGCGGACCAATCACTCAACCATTGACGAGGGGTTGCCTACCAGCATCCATGTCAGATGCCCATGGAGTGCCGTATGGGTTCCCAAAATGCAAGTCATTTGTACATACGAATGATTGGCAACTGACGTATCCTCTCCGCCGAAGCAGCGATGCCCGGCGCGAACCAGTTGAGTCCCTTCAACGACTCCGGTCGTGGGCTCGTTGCGGTGAGAGGTTCAGTCCAGGAGGGACACATGGCGGAAACGACCCTACGCATCAATGGCGAAGACCAGACCGTTCCGGTCGACGACACGGCGACCCTGCTGTGGGTGCTGCGCGACGACTTGAAGATGAAGGGCACCAAATACGGTTGCGGCATGGCCGAATGCGGCGCGTGCACGGTGCTGATCGATGGCGAGCCAGGCCGGGCCTGCATCACACCGCTCTCGGCTGTGGCAGGCAAGGAGATCACCACGATCGAGGGCATCGGCACGGAAGACGACCTGCATCCTGTCCAGCAGGCCTGGATCGAAGCGCAGGCTCCCCAATGTGGCTATTGCCAGTCGGGCCAGATCCTGACGGCGGTGGCGTTGCTGGAAAGCAACCCCAACCCGACCGATGAGGATATCGACGAGGCGATGAGCAACAACATCTGCCGGTGCGCGACGTACGCCAGCATTCGCGCCGCCATACACGCCGCAGCCGGCGAATAGGAGGGTCACCATGGCAGATACACTCATGACCCGCACGCTCTCCCGGCGGGGGCTGGTGCAGTCGGCCGGAGCCGGCGCCGGACTGTTCGTGTTCTGGAATCAGGCATCGCTGGGGCAGGAAGCCTCCCCGGCCGCCACCCCGGCACCGGAGCAGGGCACCTACAACGCACGCGGGATCGCCTACGCGATTCCGTTCAATCCCGATTCGACCGAGGTCGACTCGTTCCTGAGCGTGGGCGAAGACGGCACCGTCACGCTGGTCTCGGGCAAGATCGAGTTCGGCCAGGGCATCAAGACCGCGTTCGCCCAGCTGGTGGCCGAAGAACTCTCGCTGCCGTTCGAGAGCGTGCTGGTGAAGCTGGGTGACACCAGCGAATCGGCGCCGACATTCGGCACGTTTGGCTCACTGAGCATGCGGATGAACGGTCCAACCATTCGCGGCGCGGCGGCCACGATGAATGCCTGGTTGCTGGACATCGCAGCGGAGCAGCTTGGGGACAATGTCTCCGACCTGACCAGCGAAAACGGCACCATCACCGGTCCGAGCGGATCGGTCACCTTCGCCGATCTGGCGTTCGGCAAGGCATCCGGCCGGGAGATCGATCCCGAAATCACGTTGAAGGATCCGGCCGATTACACCGTCGTCGGGCAACCGATTTTCCGGGTCGACGTGCCGGACAAGGTCACCGGCAAGCAGGTCTATGGCATCGACACCGAGGTCGAAGGCATGGTCTACGGCAAGATCCTGCGGCCACCTTCCCTGGATGCCCTGCTGCTGAGCGTTGACTTCGCGGACGCACTGGCGATGCCAGGAATCGTCGACTCAGTGCACATTCCGGAGAAGAACTTCGCCGCGATTGTGGGTGAGCGCAAGGACCAGGTCGAGGCCGCGATCAAGGCTGTGGCCGCCGAGTGGCAGGAACTGGAATCCGACACGACCTCGGAGAACATCCACGACCGGTTGAAGGAAACGGCCGACGATGGAACGTCGCTGGACGAGGCAGAGCATCAGGCAGATCCGCTGACGGCACTCGAAACGGCCGGTGTGGGGCAGACGTGGACCTACAAACTTCCGTACCTGAGCCACACGCCGATCGAACCGAAGTCGGCGCTGGTCGATGTCCGGCCAGATCAGGTGGAGGTCTGGGTTTCGACCCAGGGACCATTCGATGCGCGGGCAAATGTGGCAGCGACGCTCGGTCGAGACGAGGCAGACGTTATCGTGCACGGCATGCATCCCGGTGGCGCGTTCGGCTCCAAGGTGATTCCGCAGGCGGAGATCGAAGCGGCCTGGATCTCGAATGCAGTGGGCAAACCGGTCAAGTTGATCTGGGACCGGATCGAGGAAATGCAGTTCGGGCAATTCCGCCCGGCGATGCGAATCGAAGTGACCTCCGGCGTGGATGAGAACGGCCAGATCGTTGGCTGGAACTACGACGCCTACACAGCCGGGTACTACCCGGAAAAGGCTGCCGAACCCACCAGTTCCGCCTCGGACTGGAGCGCCAACATTGTCGAGCTCTATGACGTGGTGGCGAGCAAAACGACGCTCTTCAATGGCGTTTCTCCGTTACCGCCGTATTTCTGGCGGGTCAACGGCGCGACCTCGAACACCTACGCGCGGGAATCGACGCTCGACATCCTGGCCGAGCAGGCTGGGGTTGACCCGGTCACCTTCCGCGATGG
>CAZNQC010000252.1:0-5080 GCA_964574825.1 uncultured Sphaerobacteraceae bacterium
GACCCGGTGAGCTCGATGACATTGAGCGACAGACCGGCGAATTCGCCAAAGGCCCGCTGTGACCAGAAGTTCCGGTGATCGGGGTCCGACCCCTTCGGCGTCATGTCCAGATTCTTGCCGCGTGCGGCGTTGGCGAGGCAGAAGAACGGCTCTCGCGGAACGCTCAGCACGACGTACTTGCTTGCCACTCGCGCCAGCTCTGCCAGCGCCTTGTTCGGCTCGTGCAGGTGTTCGAGCACCTCGAAGCAGTAGACCAGGTCGAACGAATTGTCCGGCTGGTCGATGGCGTAGATATCCCCGGTGGAGAACGTGCCACGTGGATTGCGCCGCTGGGCGAGTTTCACCGAATCATCAAGCACGTCGAAGCCCGTGATCTGGGCGTTGGGCAGGGCTGTCTGCAGGATATCGGCGACGAAGCCTTCACCGCACCCGGCATCCAGCATCGTCTCCGGTTTCAGGTCGACGATGATGCCGGTGATTTTCTCGTGAAACCGGTCGATCAGCTTGCGCTGGACCGGGTTGTCGCTCATGTGCTTGCGGTAGTTGCTGGTATCGACTTCCACGCTGCCGTCGTAGACGAACGTTTCGCTGATGCTCATGCGGGTGTCCTTTCAACGGTGGATGGGCTGGTATCGGCGATGTCCGGTAGCGGATGCCGGGCGATCCACCAGCGCACGCCAAGATACAGGATGGGAATGGCGGCAAACAGCGCGAACCGGTAGACGAGGGCGGCGGCAATGACTGGATCGCCGGGAATGTCCGCGAGCCGCGCCACCACGTACATCAATGCTTCGCGGACAACTGCGCCGCCGGGAATTGGACTCAGCATCCCGACCAGAATCGGGAGGGTGGTCAGGCCGAGAATGAAGACGAAGGTCGGTTCGATGTTGAAGGCCGCCACCAGCAGCGCCAGTACCAGCCCCTGGATGATCCAGTAGACCAGGGTCACACCCAGTGCCGCGGCTGCCTCGCGCGGTCGCTCCCGTGGCGCGAGCAGAATCCGGCTGGCGGCGCCGAACATGCGTGCCCGGCGATCGGCTGTCTTCAGGAACCACCATGCCACCACGGCGACCAGCGCCAGGCCAATCGCCCCAAACGTGGCGTAAAGCCGGGCCGATGATGAGAGTTCGTTCCCCACGGCGGTGGTTGCACCGTTGGCCAGGAACATCCACAGCACGGTGCCAGCCCCGAGGACGATGACGTCCATCCCGATTTCCCAGACGGCGATGGTGCCCGTGGCGCGCGCGTCGAGCCCGAGCGCGCGTTTCGTGAGTGCCGCCCGTGATGGCACGGCCAGGCCGATCGGCGCGGCGTAGTTGATCACGACAGACGTCAGGAAGGCTTCGGAAGCGCGCGGGAAGTTCGAGTTGCCCTGGGCCATTCGCACCAGTACGTGCCATCGGTAGCAAAGCAACAGGAGGCTGGCGACGTAGATTGGCGCCGCGATCACCAGCAGGGAGATCCGGGCATCGGCAATCACATCGGCCAGGTTGGCCAGCGATCCCTGAATCCAAAGCACCAGCACAGCGAGCAACACGCTGCCAACGAAGATGACTGGTGTCGGAATCCGCAGGAGCGGGCCCAGAACCTTGCGCCAACCTGTGGGCGGAACATCGACGACCGGTGTGGTTGGGTGCGGCCGTGGTTCGCTACTGGTCACACGCCCGACTCGGCAACGGTGACCTCAACGAACACCGGGCGCGAGCTCATGCCCACCGTTGCTCCCAGTGGAAGCGACGATCCGTTCGCCGGTTCGTGCGAGCGATGCGTCTGGTACTCACCAAGCAGACCCAACCCGAAGAACTGGGTGCCGATGACGACCAGCAGTACCGAGAGCAACAGCAGGGGCCGGGTGCCGATGGCTTCGTTGAAGACGACCTTCTCGAACGTCAACCAGAGTCCAAACAGCACACCGACCGTCATCGACAACAAACCGGGCAGCCCGAACAGGTGCATGGGGCGCTGGCGGTATTGGGTCAGGAAGATCACGGTCAGCAGGTCGAGGAAGCCCTTGGTGAGGCGCGACCAGCCGTACTTGGACGATCCCCATTTGCGGGCATGGTGTTTGACCGGAAGCTCCCCGATGCGGAATCCCTCGGCGCTGGCCAGCACGGGGGTGAACCGATGCAATTCGCCGTACAGCCGGATGGACGACGTCACCTCGCGCCGGTAGGCCTTGAACCCGCAATTGAAGTCGTGCAACTGCACGCCGGTCGTCTTGCGCACGGTCCAGTTGAAGACGCGACTCGGCGCGGTCTTGCCCAGCGGATCCTGGCGGCGTTGCTTCCAGCCGGAGACGAGATCGTAGCCTTCGTCCAGCATGGCGAGGAAGTTGGGAAGCTCGTCCGGGTCGTCCTGCAGGTCACCGTCCATGGTCACGACGACGTCGCCCTTGACCACCGCGAATCCGGTCGAGAGGGCCTGCGCCTTGCCGAAGTTACGCCGATGCTTGAGGCCGATGACGCGCGGGTCCTGCTCGTTGAGGCCGCGAATGAGTTTCCAGGTGCTGTCGACCGAGCCGTCGTCGACAAAGACGATTTCGTAGGCCAGCCCGATGATCTCCAGCCGCGCGGTCAGGCGCTGATAGAGTTCGGGCAGGTTGCCCTCTTCGTTCATCACCGGGATGAGCAGGGAGAGCGATTCGATCGGGCGCGGGGAAATGTCAGATGCGAGGGCGACCACCGGTTCCGGGATGACGATGTCGGCATCGAGGACGCGGCTGTTGCCATCCACGCGTTCTGCCACTGGATGTTTGAGTGAGGGGACGGGAATCGCCGCTTCCACTGTAGTTCACGCTCCGGGGATCTGCGACGGAACTCCTGGTCGGCTGTCTTATCGGCAGCCGGGGAGCAGCTGGTTCCGGACCAGCGCAACTGCCTGACTATAGCCTTGTGGGGCGCGTGGCGCAAACGCGAAGCAGCCTTCGCGGAGGATGTGATGTCCGCATCAACTCTGCGAAACATCCTCGGGCGTAGCAGTCTCGTCCTCGACAATGTGCGAGGTGTAGACCAGTTGCCCTGCTTCGTCCGTGACGTAAATGTCGGTGTAGCGGGATGGTGTATCCGGGAAGTGGAACATCTGCATCACGGCACCGTCCTTGGCCACCACCAGCGAGCAAACCCGGGACCGCTCGCCATCGTGATCGACTCCCCAGACATCGTGCGTCATGGCTGGGTCGAAGTCCCAGCCCACCACCATGCCCATGCCGTTGGATTGCGAGACACCCACCTGGCCTACGCCATCACAGGTTGGACAACTCTGCTCCATGGTGAAGAGTTGAACCTGCTGGTTGCTGGTGAGCGTGCTGTTCAGCAGCGCATGATTCGCCAGTTCGGCTTCCGTCTGGTCGAGGTCCTTTTGCACGGACCAGCCCCAGGCCCCCAAAACGATCACGGCCAGCGCGAGCGGAGCCATCACCGACATGGGCAGCCACTGCATCCAGCGGGAAGCACTGGTTCCTGCATTGGCTGGAGCTGGCGCATTCCGCGGAGCCACGGTTTCTTCATTGTCGGTCAATCGTGCCTGGATGGCCGACCAGGTGCTTGCTGACGGGAGACCGGTGTCTGGCACTCCGAGCGCGAGACCGGTGCCGATCGCCTCCAGCGCGTCCAGTTCAGCACGGCAGGCGTCGCACCAGCGCAGATGCTGCTCGACCATGCCCTGGTCGAACCGATCAAGGGCCTGGAGCACGTAGGCGCCGAGCAGTTCGCGGCAGGCGTCACAGGCGCCGAGGTCATCGTTTGCGCTGGATTGGTTGTGGGGCAGATCGCTCACGATCCCGTCACCTCATGGTTTTCCAGGTAGTCCCGCAATTTCTTCATGCCCAGGCGAATCCGCGTTTTGATCGTGCCGAGCGGTTCATTCAGCGTTTCAGCCACTTCCCGTTGTGTGAGGCCCTTGTAAAACGCCAGTTCGACTGCTTCCCGCTGTTGGGGAGGTAAGGTGGCCATTGCCTCGATCATCTGGGAGCGCAACTCCGTCAGTTCAGCCGAAAGCTCCACGGAGATGGCATCGTCCCTGACATTGGCCATCAAGAGGACCGGATCGGCACTCGCTGCCTTTTGCGGCCGGCGATTTCGCTTGCGGATTTCATCGATCGAGAGGTTATGTGTGATGCTCAGTAGCCAGGTGACATAACTGCCGCGATCTGATGAATAACTCCGTGCCTGCCGCCAGGCCTTGATGAACACTTCCTGCACGAGCTCTTCGCCCGATTGCCTGTCCCCCAACATCCTGGTGGCAAAGGCCAGCACCACCCTGCCATAGCGGGTGTAGAGCACCTCAAGCGCCGCGGCCGACCCCTCGGCCACCATCGTCGTCAGCACGACATCGTCCGCGTCCTGCAGGTTGCCGGTGTACCCGGTCATGCCCGCTCACCTGCCCGGCACATCGGCCCAGGAATGGTGAGGAAGGTCTGCTGTTGTTTACGCCTGTGCGCGAAGGTTGGATGTGCACGATTCAACATGGGGCCGACAAGCTCCGAGAAGATCAGGGACGAAGTTGTTCGCCTTCCAGGGTATGGGTGTCGCGTGGGAGCGAGGAAGACGCCGGGGCAAGTCTACCGTAGCCCCGGCCACGCACCCCGCCGGCAGTGCCGAGCATTCTCACCTAACGCGGTCGAGCTGCAGCGCTGTCCGGGCTTCGGCGACGGTCGAGAGCGATCCGGTGACGACGATCACACTGGGCGATTGCGTCAATTTCCGCGCGGCGATTGATTCGTGCAGGGCCGCGGCCACCGAGCTGGCCGGTCGGGCGGTCACGCCGATTCCATTCAGCGCCGCGACCAGCTCCGACACAGGAAGGGCGCGCGGTGTCTGGGGCGCGGCGGCGACCCAGATATCGGCGAGCGGGATGAGGGGAGCCAGCACGTCTTCGGGTGATTTGTCGGAGAGCATCCCGGCGATCACCAGGGTCTCGCCGTCTGGGAAACGGGCCGCTACCGTTTCAGCCAGCATCGCCATCGAAGCCGGCGTGTGAGCGCCATCGATCACCACCGTCAGGTGCTCGTCGATCGCCACGACCTCGAACCGGCCCGGAATTGTCGCATTCGCCAGCCCGGCCCGAACGGACTCCTCCGTGA
>CAZNQC010000253.1:0-5059 GCA_964574825.1 uncultured Sphaerobacteraceae bacterium
CGTCACGGTCTGGGTCGTCTTCGTCGACAACTGGCTCGCCGTCCCGCCAGGCTGATCGCCAACAAACGCCCTCCTGGCGAAAGTTCACCAGGAGGGCGTTGTCCAGTCTATTTCCTATCTTCTCTCTTCCATTTTCTCCTTCCTGCTACGGCTGCAGTTGCTTCAGCTTCTCGATCAGCGCCCGAATCCGTTCAATGCGGTCCTGCGCCTGCTGCGGTGGGAACTGGATGAACGTCTGCATGAAGTCCTGGATGTACCTCCGGGCTGGGGAGAGCAGGTAGACCCGCTCCAGCAGCCAGATGTTGTACTCCTCGGCCGACTCCATCGCCCGCTCGAACGGGTCCCCGCGCAGGTCGACCAGCCGCGGCTTGCGCAACTCCTCCAGCGAGTCGAACCAGACGTCCATCCCCTCGGAGAGTTGCTCCATGAAGATGTACTTCCAGCGGTCCTGCCGCAGGCCAACCAGGTCACCGCCATCGTCGAAGTAGAAGAACTCGTCCCGCGCCGAAGGTGCTTCTTCGGTCAGGTGCGCCAGCTGGTCGTAGCCGTCGATGTAGACGTTGAACGACTTGTCGCCCGCCTGGTACCCCTCGATCAACTCTTCCTTGATCGTGGGCTGGCCCACGGCTGCCAGCAATGTCGGCAGCCAGTCCTGCAGCGAGAAGATCCCGTTCGAGATGCTGCCGGCCGGGATGTGCTCGGGCCAGCGCGCCACCATCGGAATTCGGTAGGCGCCCTCCCAATTGGAGTTCTTCTCGCCACGGAACGGCGTCACCCCACCATCGGGCCACGAGAAGAACTGGGCCCCGTTGTCGGTCGCCCAGATCACGATGGTGTTCTCGGCAATCCCGAGGTCATCCAGTTTCTGCAGCAGTTCCCCAACCTGGTTGTCGTGCTCCACCATGCCGTCGGCATAGATACCCAGCCCGGTTACCCCCTCCGACTCAGCCTTGAGGTGGGTGAAGACGTGCATGCGCGTGGGGTTGTACCAGAGGAAGAATGGCGTCTCGGCGGCAGTGGCCCGATCCATGAAGTCCAGCGCGGAGGCCATGAACTCTTCATCGACCGTTTCCATCCGCACCGTGTCCAGCGGACCGGTATCTTCGATCACCTGCTTGCCGACCGGTCCCCAGCGGGGATCGACCGTCTGGTCATCGACATCGGAGGCCCAGCTCTTGATCACACCGCGCGGCCCGTAGGTGTTGAAGAACTCCGGATCGTCCGGGTAATCCTCGTTTTCCGGTTCTTCCGAGGCATTGAGGTGATAGAGATTGCCGAAGAACTCATCGAACCCATGCACGGTCGGTAGGGTCTTGTTGAGGTCGCCGAGGTGGTTCTTGCCGAACTGGCCGGTTGCGTAGCCCTGCGGCTTCAGCAACTCGGCGATGGTCGGATCGCTGGCTTCCAGCCCCATGTCCTCGCCCGGCAGGCCGATGCGGAGCAACCCGGTGCGGAACGGGCTCTGGCCAGTGATGAACGCGGCCCTGCCCGCCGTGCACGACTGCTCGCCATAGGCATCGGTGAACTGCACGCCTTCGCGGGCGATCCGGTCGATGTTGGGCGTGCGATATCCCATCATGCCCAGGTTGTAGGCACTGACATTCCAGTACCCAACATCGTCGGGCATGATCACCAGGATGTTCGGCTGCTGCGCGGTGCCACCGTCTGGTTCGACGATCTGCTCGTCGTCACCAGCCGGCGTCGAATCGTCCTGGGCCATCACCGTCTCGATCATCGCACCGGCGGCCACCCCGGCCACGGCGGTCTTGACCAGCGTGCGTCGTGACGCTGCCGCCCGGTCGAGCACCCCACCCATCACCGGCTTCCCGCGATTCTCTTCACCCCCGTGTTCCACGGCTGCCCCTTGTTCGCGCGTCATGTCTCACCCTTCCTGGCTTCCGCACCCCGCTGGTTCGGCGCGGGCAGAATGCCAGTCATGTGCATTGGCCGCGGGCACAGTTTTCACCCACCGGGCCATCCGTCCCGGTTTCCAGCGCAATGCGTCGATTCCCTCCCTCATCTATCCCGGAGATTGGCAGGGGCGTCAAGGTGACTTTCATCCCATACGATGCACATTGGCCCCAACCCTGCTGACAGCATCGGAGCCTCGCCAGTTACCCGAGCGCCTCAGCCCGCTTCTCGATCGCCTTGTGGTGGGCGAGCGCGGCAATCGTTCTGACCACCCCTTCCTCGTAGGAGTCCTTGAACAACGAGAAGGTGCGGCGTTGAAACTCCGGGTCATCGCTGGGGATCAGTTGAACGTAGTCTGGAAACTCATCATCCGCGCACGTCAGACAGAACTGGTGCTCACGATTTCGCCACTCCATCCCGTCACGATGAAACCACGTCGGATAGTAGCGGGCAGCCAGATCCAGGTTCTTTCCTTCCACCGGATCGTAGAGCCACATGTGAAAGAATTGCTCACCGGTGTTGACCAGCGGACCGATCCCCAGAAATTCCGTGTCCGAATCCTCGTTTCGCAGCAACAGCGTCCCGACCACCGGGTGCAACGTTCGCTCGAACACCCGGCTGAAGACCCGCGAACCCGCCAGGCTGAAGAACCCGCACATGTTGTGCTGTCCTTCGCCACCGGTCCATTCATCAACCGCCTCGTGCATCGATTCGGCGAAAATCCGTCGTTCATGGTCTGCGGAAAGCTCGGTCAAGCTGTCTCCCTGCCTCGAAATGGGGAATCCCGGCGACCAATCCTGGTCTCGGGAATACACAAGTACACGCAGACCGCGCCACGTTTTGCGAATCCCTGACCACATAATCGCCACCAGGCGCAAGGCGTTGCTCCCGACCTCCCTACCGAGCCGCGGCGGGACGGTGATCGCAGAATGCCACCCATCGGCGTCGCCCGCTCCCATGGGTTGTCGCCTCTTCCGAAGCGTGCTCACCCGGGACGTGGACCAGCGCCCTCAGCAACCAGCCGTTTCCCGAATCCATTCCTCAGCCACACCAGGCATGTTCCAACCATCCACCTCCACATCAGGAATGACTCCATCGGGGAAGGTCTTACCATCAATCGTGGTGGTCCAGTAATCGGAGAGCAGCACCATCGGACCATCGATCAGGGGGATGCCACCGCGCGAGGTCGCCAGGCCGTAGGTGGGTTCGCCAAAGAACCGGACGGGATGGTCGCTGGCCATCATCCCAATCGCGGTTGCCTCTCCCGAGCTGGCGGTCATCGGTCCGATGTAGACAGCGATTGGCAGGGAGCGATCCCCAAAATCGGGCGCGGGGCGGTCAGGCGTGTAGACGGTGCTGGCCACACCATCTCGAATCACCTGGAATTGGTCACCCAGATCGACGGACACCATATTGCCGGCCGCATCGATAAACCCCAACAGCGGTCCAGTGCCGATCAGCGGGCCGAGTCCCTGCAGCATCGGATCCATGATGCCGCCGCCATTGCTCGTCAGGTCCACCACAATGCCACACGTCGTCTCATCGACAGTCCGGTCGAGTTCATCCCACAGCCATGCAACAAACTCCCTCCCAGCCTCAGGCGTGCTGGAGAACCGGGGCACGATGATCCGGACCAGACCGGGGGCAGGTTCGTTCAACATCACGATCGGGAATGTCGCCTCGGAGGGATTATTGATATAGGTGCTGTAGCCCCCCACCTCCTCCGCGCTCATGAACAGGTTATGCCCGTCCCCACCCGTGGCCCAGATCTTGGCGACAACGTCCTGCAGCACTGCGTGGGCCACCCGGAAGCCCTCCTCCGGCGAGACATTGGCCAACTGGCGGTGGGCATCGACCCGTATCGCATCCCAGTCGATCAGGTCACGCTGCAGGGAGCGAATCGAGATCAGGTCGAGCGCCGCATCCAGATAGAGTTCGGGAGCAACACCGGAAAGATCGAACGAGAGCGTCGCCAGCACGCGATCGAGCGAACCCCGATTGGTGGTGACCATCACAAATTCCTGCAGCCCATGGGGATGAGGATGGGTAATCACCACGAACACCGGCAGGTCATTTCCGTCAGCAGCCGGTTCGACCAGGCACGCAGGCATCTCCGCGACGATGATCGCGGACTGTTCCCCACCGTAAACCTCGGCGACCGTATCGCACGTCTCATCCAGCGTCAGGTACCGATCCGGGAGATTCCAGGGCATGTCGAGCGACCGACTGCTGATAAACCCGCTCTCGCCCGCATAGTCGTAGGCCAGCGAACGGTCGGGCACCCAATCACCGGGGATGGTGGTCACGAACCGGGCCGCGTGACTCAGGTAAGGCTTACCCTCGGTGACGACCGGAGATGCCTCTGGCGTGGCGCCAGTCATGGCAACCTGCGCGAAGATCAGGGCAACGATGGTGCTCCAGAGTGCGAATCGCATGGGTCCCTCCTGTTTGCGATCTGGCTACGGCACGGCGGGGAAGATCACTCGGCCCTCGTAGACCTCGCCGCTGTGGGCGGTCGCGGTGATCTGGAACGTCCAACACCCCGGTTCTGGCACGACAGCGTACGACGGCCAGCCGTTGACCGGTCCGGTCGAACTGCCGGTGATCTGGCCGCCGAACTGGACTTCACCGGTTACGCCATCCTCGTTCGTCACCGTCGCCGCGATATCGGTCATCGTCTCACTGAACGCCCACAGCCACTTGGTCGACATCCCCTCACTGGCGTAGGTTCCGTTCAATGGCAACGGACGGTTCCCGGTCCAGAGCCAAACGATCATCTCGATCTCGGAGTCGTTGGTCGTCTCCGCCTGCAACCAGTAGATATCGTCCGGCACACCCGGAATCGAGTCCGACACCGGCCCGCTCCGCACCGGGGTCACGTCGCAGTCCGACCAGGCTGTCCACCACTGATCGCGCGAGTCCTCCGGATTGGGTGTCTGCGCCGAGGCCACCTCCGCTATCGAACAGACGAGCAGACCAGCAAGAACGATGCTGCGAACGACCAGATATCGCATCGGACACCTCCGGACAGCAGAACGGGTCGGCGACGTAGACGATCGTTGACGGGAACGCTTCGATTGTACCGCCCCATCCGGCCGGGCATCGGCAAGGTGCACGCTGTGGAACCATGGTCCCTGCATCCCTACCG
>CAZNQC010000254.1:0-5042 GCA_964574825.1 uncultured Sphaerobacteraceae bacterium
CTGATCCTGATCGGCCTGGACACGATCGTCAGGACCAAAACAGCCGCCCCCATCGATCCGGCCTGATCGTTCCATGTCCGCGACCATGTGAACGCAATCGTTGTGCGGCAAGGAAACGGGCCGGGGGCATCATGCCGTCCCGGCCCGTAACGTCATTCCCGAAGGGGGTTGTTGCTAGATCGCGGCCATGGCGGCGGCCATGCGATCCACGGCACGCTCCAGGATCGGGCGGGGCATGGCGATGTTGAACCGCACCGAACGCTTCCCGACCTCGCCGCAGGCACTGCCATCAGTTGTGGCGACCTGCGCCCGTTCGCGGAAGAAATCGGCCAGGTCACCGTCGAGCCCGGTACGAGAGAAGTCCAGCCAGGTCAGGTAGGTACCTTCGGGCATGGTGTACTCCACGCCAGGCAGGCGATCCTTCACCATTTCATCGAGGAGCCGGCGATTCCCATCGAGGTAGCCGATGACGTCGTCGAGCCACTCCTGGCCGCCATTCCAGGCAGCGATGCTGGCCACGACACCCAGCGACGACGCGCCATGTGCCAGCCAGAATCCTTCCTTGGCGAAGACCTCGGCATCGGCGTCATTGGAGATGACGAGCTGGGCGCACTTGAGCCCAGCCAGGTTCCACGCCTTCGAGGCGGCGATGGCCGTGATGGTGTGACCAGCCGCTGCGTCATTCACCGAGGCATAGGGAATGTGGGTGTGACCGGCATAGGTGATCGGGGCGTGAATCTCGTCCGCAAACACCCGCCCACCGTGCCGTTCGACCACCTCCGAGATGGCGACCAACTCCTCGCGCTCCAGCACCCGGCCAATCGGATTGTGCGGATTACAGACGATCAGGACCTCGCCACCAGCTTCGAACGCCGCATCCAGCGCCTCCAGGTCGTAGACCCACCGTCCGTTGTCCTCCTGGAGCATTGGCACCTGAATTTGCTCGCGGCCAAGCATGCCTGGAATCATCAGGAACGGCATGTAGGCTGGCGTGGGCACGATCACCTTGCCACCCTTCGGGGCGAACAGCTTGAGGGTGAGTTCCAGGCCCTTCAATACATCGGGCATGGAGTGCACCCGCTCGGCGGGGATGGTCCAACCACACCGGTCCTGGTACCAGCCTGCCACCGCTTCGGCCAGCGAGCGCTCCAGCGAATCCGGCAGATAGCCAAAGAACCCCTCTGCCACGCTCTCCTGCAACGCATCGATCACGATTGGTGAGGTGGCGAAGTCCATCTCGGCAATGAAGGCACCGATGGTTCCCGGATAGGTCGTCCACTTGCGGCCGACAGTGGTGGAAAGATATTCGGCGGTCAGGTTGTCGTAGTTCCCCGCAAGCATGGAGTACCTCACTACAGCTAGTCACGCAAATCGTGTCTGGTCTGGTCCCACACGCAGCCAGGCGGAGCATGACCCGACCAGACAGGGTCATGTTCGGTCAGATGGAGGCGATCGCCCTGGCCATCCGATCGACAGCCTGTTCGAGGAGCGGCCGCGGCATGGCGATATTGAAGCGTACCGCTCGTTTGCCAACGGCACCACAGGCCGCACCTGATGTGAGCGCGACATCGGCGCGTTCACGGAAGAATGCCGCCAGATCACCATCCAGTCCGGTGTTCGAAAAGTCGAGCCAGGTGAGATAGGTTCCCTCCGGCAGGGTGTACTCCACCCCGGGAAGTCGGTCGGCCACAAGGTCGCCAAGCAGGCGTCGATTGCCGTCGAGATAGGTGATGACATCGTCGAGCCAGGGCTGGCCATCGATCAAGGCCGCGCGAGTGGCGATCATGCCGAGGGACGATGCGCCCATGCCAAAGTAGCCTTCGTCGCGCTCCCAAACCGCGATGTCAGCGTCGTTGCTCAGGAGAATTTGGGCCGCCTTGAGTCCGGCAAAGTTCCAGGCCTTGGTGGCGGCAAAGGTCGTGATGGTGTGTCCAGCGGCGGACTCGTTGACCGACGCGTAGGGAACGTGCCGATGACCCGGGTAGACCAGCGGGGCATGGACTTCGTCGGCAAAGACGCGACCACCATGGCGTTCGACCACTTCCGAAATGGCGACCAGCTCGTCGCGCTCCAGCACGCGCCCCACGGGATTGTGGGGATTGCAGAGGATCAGGACTTCGCCGCCCGCCTGGAACGCGGCGTCCAGCGCCTCCAGGTCGTATTCCCAGCGCCCGTCGCGCCGAACGAGGGGAACCTCCAGCACGTCGCGGCCGAAGTGGCGGGGGATGGAGAGGAACGGCATGTAGGATGGCGTGGGCACGATGACTCCGCCGCCCCGCGGCGCGTAACGGTTGAGGGTGATTTCCAGGCCACGCAGCACCTCCGGCAGGGAGTGAATCTGGGCGGTGGGAACATCCCAGCCGGTGTGCTGCCGGTACCAGTCGCCGGTCAGCTGGCAGACTTCGGTTTCGAGGTCGTAGGGCACATAGCCGAGGAACCCGTTGTCCACCTCACGGCGCAGGGCATCGATGACGCAGGGAGCGGTTCCGAAGTCCATCTCGGCGATGAAGGCAGCGATGGTGCCCGGGTAGGTCGTCCACTTCTTGCCCAGGGCGGTGGACAGTCGCTCGACCGTCAATTCATCGTAGTTCGCCGTCAGCATGAATATCCTCGTGGTTGCGAAAGAGTCAGCGCTGCGATGGGAGGGTATCGCCTGGGCGGTATGGTATCAGGGATATCCGCCGGATGGTTCCTCACCCGCGGCATGGCCGGCAGATGACATTCGGCAGGCTTCGAGGGCAGCACACGTCGCGGCAGGGAGAACGACCACGATGACGACGGAAAACGACTCCACCGCCGAACCACTCGACGCCGCAGACCTGGATGTGACACGCGACCGCGCATTGCAGGACACCCAGGACGGGTTCGGCCAACTCTGGCACAAGCACTACGAGGTGGAGCTACCGGGGGTCGCTGCTTCTCCGGAGGAGATCATCCAACTCTGGCGGGAACGCTATGGCGACTTCTGGCCGGGCAGGAACACGTTCCACGCCCCGCTCACCGGCCTGAAACCCGGCGAACTGGCCATCGGCGAGCTGGAGATGCCAGCCGGCACCAGTCTCACCACCGGCGTGGTCGTGATCGAGACGACGCCGACCTCGTTCACCTTCCAGACTCCCGAAGGTCACATCTTCGCCGCCATCATCCACTTTTCGGCCACGGCCAACGACTCGGCCCCAAGCGCTGCGATCGACATCACGTTCCGGACGAGTGATCCGCTCTTCGAGCTGGCCCTGCCGCTGGGCGGGCATCAGCGAGAGGACACATTCTGGTCCGAAACGCTGACCAACCTGGCCCAAGTGCTCGGTGTCACGTCCCCTCACCCTACATTGACCCGCGAGTTGCTGGACAAGCATCGTCACTGGGAAAACGCCGCCAATGTCTTCCACAACGGGTACATCCTGACCCAGTTGGCGAAACTCCGGAACCTTCCACAGAAACTGGCAGGCCGGGGCAGCCCAGTAACGGCGGCCACGCTGGATCGCGACGGCACGGTGGCGGTGATCGGAGCCGGGCCGAACGGGTTGGCGGCGGCGATCACCCTCGCCGAGGCAGGGCGTGATGTCACTGTCTACGAGGCGAACGCCACCCCCGGCGGCGGTTGTCGCAGTGCCGAACTGACGCTGCCCGGCTTCGTCCACGACGTCTGCTCGGCGGTGCATCCGCTGGCAGTCGCCTCACCGTTCTTCCGAGACCTCGACCTGGAGCGGTGGGGCGTGGAGTGGATCGAGCCGCCAATCGCGGTGGCGCATCCGTTCGACGATGGCACGGCGACCGTTCTCCGCCGATCGGTGACGGAGACGGCTGCCGGCCTCGGTGCGGACGAGGAGGCGTGGCTGAGTCTGATGCGGCCGTTGCTGAAGGATGCTGACATCCTGCTGCCGATGCTGCTCGGACCGTTTTCGGCACCACGGCACCCGGTGGCGCTGGCCCGGTTCGGGCTGAATGCCCTGCAACCGGCAACATTCTTTGCGCGCCACCGTTTCGAGGACGAAAGGACGCGGGCACTCTTCGCCGGGTTGGCCGCTCATTCGATCCTCCCGCTCGACGAACCCGCCACGGCATCGTTCGGTCTGGTGCTGGCTCTCACTGGTCACCTGGTAGGCTGGCCGATTCCACGCGGGGGATCGCAGCAGATCACCGGTGCCCTGGCTCGCCGGTTGGAAGCCCTCGGCGGGAGAATCCAGGTAGCGTCGCGGATCGAGCGGCTGGACGACGTCGGCGACGCGGAGACCGTGTTGTTCGACACGAGTCCGCGGCAGTTCCTCGCTATCACCGGGGATACCGCAACGGGCGCCTATCGCCGCCAACTGGAGCACTACCGGTATGGATCGGCCGTGTTCAAGGTGGATTGGGCGTTGTCCGGTCCAGTGCCCTGGACCGCGCCGGAAGCCCACGAAGCCGGGACGCTGCACCTCGGCGGGACGCTCGACGAGATCGCGTGGGCGGAAGCCGAGGTCGGCAAGGGTAGACACCCGGAACGGCCGTTCGTGCTCGTTTCGCAACCGAGCCGCTTCGATCCAACCCGGGCGCCAGACGGGCAGCACACGCTCTGGGGCTATTGCCACGTGCCGAACGGCTCCACCGAGGACATGACCGACCGGATCGAAGCGCAGATCGAACGGTTCGCACCCGGGTTCCGCGACCTGATCATTGGCCGGTCGACGATGGGGGCAGCACAGATGCAGGCCTACAACGCCAACTACATCGGCGGGGACATCAATGCCGGGCGGCAGGATCTGCGGCAACTCTTCACCCGGCCGGCAGTCCGGTTCGATCCCTACTCCACACCCGATCCCCGGCTCTTCTTCTGCTCCGCCTCGACGCCGCCGGGGGGAGGCGTGCACGGGATGGGTGGATACCATGCGGCAAAGTCGGTGCTGCGGCGGCAGGGATAGAGGGAGCCGGGCCGACACAGCCGCCTGGTCCTCTCATGGAGAGATCGTCCGCTGTCGGCGGCAGGTGCGGCCTCGGCCCGGTGACGGTTATGCCTGTGTGGCGGTTTCCAGGACGGGTTCGATCACGACCCTGACGTCGCTGGT
>CAZNQC010000255.1:0-2445 GCA_964574825.1 uncultured Sphaerobacteraceae bacterium
GGCCAGACGACGACGTTGTCCGAATTCATGTTCGCCACCACCAGCCAGCGGCCAGCAGCGTCCGGGCTGAGGTTGAAGTTCCGGGGTGTTTTGCCACCGGCGGTCACGATCTCCTCCGGAGTCACCTCGCCGGTGTCGGCGTTGACGCGGAAGATCGCGATCGAGTCGTGGCCACGGTTGGAGCCATAGACGTAGCGGCCATCCGGCGAGACCACGACCTGGGCGGTCGTCGTGTCTCCTTCCCAGTTGGGTGGCAGCGTCGGCAGTACCTGGCGGGAGGTGAAGGCGCCGGTGTCGGCATCGTAGTCGTAGACCCCGAGCGTGCTGTCGAGTTCGTTGATGACGTAGACGGTGCCGCCATCGGGCGAGAAGGCGAAGTGCCGCGGACCAGCGCCTGGTGCGGCCACGCCCCCCGCTTCTGGCGCCGGGGTCAGTTCACCCGACTCCTGGTTCAGCCGGTAGCCGAAGATGCGGTCGGCCCCGAGGTCGGTGGCGAAGACGAAGGCATTGTCCGGCGAGGCGAGGATCATGTGGGCGTGCGGACCTTCCTGCCGCGCCGCGTTCACGCTCGATCCTTCCTGCTGGACCGAACCGGTGGCCGCGCCGAGCGAGCCATCGGCCTGGACCGGGAGGGCGGCGATGCTGCCGCTGCCGTAGTTGGCGACCAGCACGTAGCGTCCGGTGCGATCGAGCGAGACGTAGCAGGGGCCGCGCCCAGCCGTGCCCTGGCGACTGAGTTCGGTGAGGGCGCCGGTGGCGGCATCGCGGGCGTAGGCGATGACGGCGCCTTCACCATCACCCTCGGCCACGGCGTAGAGGTTGCGGCCATCGGCCGAGACGGCGAGGAATGATGGGTTGACCACGCCTTCCTGCCAGCCGATGTTGGTGATGACGCCGGTATCCGGCTCGAAGGTGAAGATGCCGATGCCTGGCGCCCGGCCGTTCGGTTCCTTGGTGTAGCCACCAGTGTAGAGATGCATGTGAGGGACTCCTTCCGTTGGGCCGTCGTGGCCATCGATCAACAGGGCGGACAACAGCCGCCGGATAGGTTGTTCGCCAGGTTGGTTCACGGTCGGCGGCAGGTCCGCCCGTACGCCCGGCCAGATCGTCTAGACGGGAGGGTAGGTGAGCATCCAGCCGCCGTCGACGAAAAAGGTTGACCCATGACAGTATCCCGCCAGATCGGAGGCGAGGAAGGTGGCCATGGTGGCGATGTCTTCCGGATAGCCGCAGCGCCGGACCGGGATCTGGGCGGCGGCGGCGGCTTCGACCTCGGCATCGTCACGCGCCCGCCAGTTCATGGGGGTGACGATCATGCCCGGGGCGATGCCGTTGACGGTGATGCCATGCGGCCCGAGTTCGTTGGCTTCCGACCGCATCAGGTTGCGGAGGGCCCCCTTGGAGACACTGTAGGCGCCACCGGGTCCGCATTGTTCCTCGTGGACCGAGGTGATGTGGATGACCCGTCCGCCCTGGCCGCGCGCCAGCATCCGCCGGACCGCCTGCTGGGTGCAGTAGAAGGGTCCGTAGAGGTTGGTTTTCATGACCCGGTCGAAGGATTCCGGGGTCATTTCGGCGGTGGAGCCGGGGCCACTGCCGCCCTGCCCGGCATTGTTGACCATGATGTCGATCTGGCCAAACTCGGTGTCGAACGCGTCGAACATCCGGCCGACCGCGTCGTAGTCCCCGACATCGGACTGGACGACCAGTGCCCGGCGTCCCAGGCTGCGGACTTCGGCGGCGGTTTCCTCGGCGCCCGCCTGGTCGGAGTAGTAGTGGACCGCAACATCGGCCCCGCTGCGGGCGAATTCGAGGGCGATGCCGCGCCCGATTCCGCTATCGGCCCCGGTGATGAGGGCCACCTTGCCATCCAGCCGCACATCCATTGTTGGTGGTTTCTCCCGGTGTGGTCGTCGGTGTGAACGTAGAGGTCAGAGTAAAGAGGAATGAGGAAAGAGTAAAGAGGGAGGAAATAGAAAGGAGGAAGTAGAAAATAGGGGATGCGGTGCTGAAACGTGGATGGGCTGGTGTGGCTCCTTTGGTGGTGAGGGGTCTGAAACTCGTCTGCGGTAATTCGCTAATTCGGTAAATCCGTTTGGCCCGGATCCATGGGCTTTTTCGGGTGTTGGCCAGTCTGCGGTAATTCCGCGGTAAATACGGTAATTCGGGGGACCCGGAACGACCGTGATTCGGTCCCTACCTATCGTACGCATCGAGGAGGCAAAATCTCGCCACCTGTGGACGAAATTGGTCGTACGTACAGGTCGGAGGGATGAGAAAGGAAGAAAAGTGGACCTTCCGAAGGGTCTCCAGACTCCTGCTGCATCTCGCATGGAACATGGTTCGGCGGAACGCAGGAGCCGGTGACCCGTACATTCGGCACGGGGACGGAGTCCGCAGCCGTTTCGGAGGCGAGCGAACCGGGCCGACGTTGGCGGTGGGTGG
>CAZNQC010000255.1:2545-5003 GCA_964574825.1 uncultured Sphaerobacteraceae bacterium
TTCGACCCGCTCGCCACGCAGGCCGTCATCGGTCATGACGTCGACCTCAATGCCTTCGACCAGCATCCGGTGAGCGTCGCGATTGGTGAGAACGATCGAAGGTTAGTCGACCTGCTCGACCCGGTGGACAGCCTCTTCCAACACGGTTCCCGGCACGCTGGGACTGATCTTCCGGAGATCGTCTAGCAAGCGGGTATGGAAGATGACATCCTGTAGCGTCGCTCGCGCTTCGATAGGGCTACCCGTTCGAGGTCTGGCCCGTGACCGATGTCGTAGCCGATTTTCGCGAACCACTGGAGCGCCGCATCCTCGACGACCGATTCGGTATACCCTACGGCTGGCATCAGGGCCATTCCTCCAACACGGATCCATGCATCACTGAATGAGAAGTCCCTCACACCAATCATAGCCTCCAAAAGTAAATGGGCGCCCCCCGCAGGAGCCGCCCACCGGGTGGTTGCCCACCCTCTCCGGCAGACGAAGCGACCGGAGGGAATGTTCACCGCATAGCAGATGACGGTCGGCCAGAGTGGGACGCCCTCATGTTGTGTGATGACATGCACCCGTGCGGGGACACCCACACGGCAGCCAGCATGTGGTCGCAAGGTATTCTCCCGCGGCTGCCTGGGGTTTCCGTACTGGCCCGGGCATGCCTGGTTTCGGTTCTGACATGTCCCATCCACGATCATGCATCTCGATGTCTCGTGCAGCGTCCCGCTGAAGCCAACGCACCGTTGACCTGTTATATGGTCTGTTATATTTTACGGACAATGGCTATCGTTCTCTCATAGAGGTGACGCGTGCGCATCGACACTCCCGAGAACATGGAACACCTGCAGCGGATTTTCCCACTCATTCCGCGCGCGCTGGACCGGGCGCAAGCCGAGATCGGCACCGCCACGTTTTCCGTGCTGCGCAATCCCACGCGCTCGGCCATCGTTCACGACCTGATCATCGCCGAGGCGGAACAGGCGTTCAATGACGATACGTTCATTCATCTCGTCGATTCCAGGGGACTCCGCCACCTGATGTTGCCCAACCTGGGAGTGCGCTTTCACCGGGGCAGCCAACGCGGCCAACGCATCAGGATTAACCAGACCCGTCAATCGAAGGACTGGTACGCCAAACCTCAACTCGTATTCGATGGCTTCCCCGACCCAAACGATCGCTTTCATCTCGTCTACGTGCCGGATGTCACCTGGACGCGGGTGGACAGCTGCGTGGTCGGCCTCTACTACGCCGAGAAAGCGGTCGAAACCCGCGATATCGATGTCGACGCTTGGTATGCCGCCCGGAACGTGACTGACCTGACCCGGCCGGAGGCGACCGATACCCCTCGGATCACGCTCAAACCCGCTGCCCGGCAGGCTGAACTGGAAGGAACCAATGACGGAGCATGAGCGCGAATACCGGGGAGAACTCGTAAAGCTGGGCCGGCACGCCCGCCGGATGACCCAGAAGCAACTTGCAGATGCAATCGGCGTCACCCAGGCCCTGATCTCGCTGATCGAAGAGGGCCAACGGACGATCACCACCGAGGTTGCCACCGCGCTGGCCGATGCCTTGCAGTTTCCGGTGGCCTTCTTCGCCCAACCCGACCCGGTCACCGGTCCTGGGCTGGGTGAGATCTATCACCGGCGCAAGAAGTCGATTTCGGCCAAGGATCTCGAAACCTCCTACGCCTGGCTGAACATCCGCGCGTTCACCGCCCGGCGGCTCCTGGAGGCGGTCGACTGGCCGGACGTCGATGTGCCGATCATGTCGCTCGACCTCGACGTGGGCGATGAAGAGGAAGCCGCTCAGTTCCTCCGCGCGCGCTGGAACGTGCCGACCGGCCCCATCCGCAGCGTTTCACAGGTGCTTGACCGGGCCGGGGTGCTGGTGATGCCGGAGACGTTCACCTCGGCCGAAATGGACGGTGTCAGTCTCTGGTTGGGTGACCTGCCGCCAATGATGCTGGTCAACCGAGACATTCCACAGGACCGGCTCCGCTTCACGATGGCGCACGAACTGGGCCACCTGGTGCTGCATCTGCGCTCGATTCCGCGCAGCTTCGACGACGGCATCGAACGCGAAGCGCACGCCTTCGCCGGGGCATTCCTGCTCCCCAGGGCAGAAATTCGTCCACAGCTTCGGAACCTCACCATCGAGAAGCTGGCCCAACTCAAGCGCCACTGGCGCGTCTCGATGGCCGCCCTGCTGATGCGGGCGAAGCAACTGGAGACGATCACACCTGCCGAAGAGCGCAAGCTCTGGATGCAACTCTCCGCCAACGGCTGGCGCAAGCGTGAACCAATCCAGCTTGATGTCACCGGCGAGACACCGGGCGGACTCTTCCGGCAAGTCGTCGATCTCCACACCGGCGACCTTGGCTACTCACCAGAACAGATGGGGCGGATGCTGAACCTACCGGAAGCGGATATCGAGCGCCACGTCCTGTTTCCTCGCGGATCATTGC
>CAZNQC010000256.1:0-3382 GCA_964574825.1 uncultured Sphaerobacteraceae bacterium
CGTTCCACAACCGTTGAGATGGTTGCCCGACCGTCGAAGAAGAGTTCGGCCTCATCGAAGTCCACGTTGTGCTTCTGGATGTTGGCGAGGCGCTTGGCGTCATCCCATTCGAACTCGGTCGTGTGTAACTACATATGTAACTACAGTCTAGCATCGTCGTCATCGGCTCCCGCTGGCGGAGCGGCGAGGTGACCGCCTCCCAGACCGGCATCGCGCAGGTGGTCCGCACCGATGTTGCGGGCCAGCACCGCCAGTCCCGCCAGATGGGCCTGCAACCCGGCTGTGCTTGCGCAGCAGTCCACGAACACCAATGGCTCGATCGACAGGTCGAAGAGATCCATCGCCACCTTCAATACGCACATGTCGGTGTCGATGCCCACCACTGCAATCCGTCGCACGTTGTCGCTGATCAGTCGTTCGGCGAGTGCGTCGGGGAGACCGGCATAGCCCGGTTTCGAGAAGATCCGCTCGTCGTCCGCCAGGTCGAGCAGCTCATCGGCGAGCTCGGTGTCGGGCGGCTCGGCACTGCCGTTCCAGCGCAGGATCTGGCGAAATGCAGACCCTTCCACATTCACGAAGCGCGTGAAATAGACCGGCCCGAACGAGTTGTCCTCGATCAGCGTGGCGATTCGGCGCGGAATGTGGGCCGTGAAGTCGTTGAGGAATCCGTTCTGGACATCCACCACCAACAGGGGCGTGGGCATGGCTCTTCCCCGTTCGGAACGTCGAGCCAGTCGCCTCGATCAACGACGCGACTGGCTCCCTGGCATTTCCCAAACCCCGGGCAATCTAGAACGTCTTTGCGCCCTGCACCGGCAGCATCACGGAGTAGAGTGAGGTCGTTCCGCAGATGAAGAGCCGGTTCCGCTTGGGACCGCCAAACACGACATTGGCCACGCCTTCCGGCACCAGCACCTTGCCGAGCAGGTTTCCTTCCAGGTCGATGCAGTGCACTCCGTCCCCGGCGCTCGTCCAGATCCGGCCCTCGTCGTCGAAGCGGAAGCCGTCGAATCCACCCGCCGTGCAAACGGCCAGCACGTCACCGCCGCTGAGTGTTCCGTCATCGTTCACATCGAAGATCCGGAAGTGACGGGTCGCCGCGCTGCCGGTGTCGGAAATCACCAGTTGCGATTCGTCGGGTGTAAATGCCAGACCGTTCGGGCGGTCGAAGTCGTCGGCCACGATGGTGATCTCGCCCGTTTCGCCGTCGATTCGAAAAACGAAGTTCCCGGCTTGCTCGACCGGTGCCTTGTGCCCTTCGTAGTCGGAGTCGATGCCGTACGGCGGGTCAGTGAACCAGATCGATCCATCCGACTTGACCACGACATCGTTGGGCGAGTTCAGCGGCTTGCCGTCGTATTCGTCGGCCAGCACGGTGATCGAGCCGTCTTGCTCGGTGCGGGTGACCCGCCGGTTGCCGTGTTCGCAGGAGACCAGACGTCCCTCGCGGTCCACCGTGTTGCCGTTGCTGTACCCGGCCGGGTTGCGGAAGACGCCCGTCGTGCCGGTCGTTTCATCCCACCGCAGCATCCGGTCGTTCGGAATGTCACTCCAGATCACCGAGCGCATCAGCGGGAAGTAAGCCGGGCCTTCTGCCCAACGACAGCCTTCGAACAGCTTTTCCACCCGGGCCGAGCCCTTGATCAGGCTGCCGAATGCCGGGTCGATGATCTCGAAATCGCTCATGGCCATATCAGGTCCTCCTCACTGCCGTTCCGGGACGGACGTTCAGAATCGCAAGCTGTGTCGTTGCCGACAATTCACGCCCACTCCGCCCCGCTCGTCAACCTCGCGCCCACCAGGTCCGGACATCACGGTCCGCACTGGCGTCGCAAACCAACCGGCCGAGCAAAAACACAAAAACAGGCCGGGAGAATGGGAGAAGTTCGGAATTCGTTGATTCCATGGGCTGTTGGGGCCGGAATTATCCCCGGCGGCTGGGTGGGAGAATACCGGGAGAATGGGGGTAATGGTTCGTAAGCGAGGAATGGAGCGGAGTGAGCGGGGCCGATTGGGCGGGGAGTAGCAGGCATGGTGGGGCTCCTGTGGATGGCGGTACGAGCCGGAACCGAACCGGGATAGCGAGCCGGTCGTACTACTCGTACGCATCGAAGGGCCAAAATCTCGCCACGTTGGACGAAATTTCCCGTCCGTACACCGAGATTGGGTCTTCCGGACACCGAACACGATTGAGTCCAGGTGTACGTGCATCCAATGGCGCGCCACCAGCACAGGCAGATTCCGGGGCCGCATGGAGCGGCATGCATTCTCGGCTACTGACCGAGTCCGGAGAGGTAGTCCCACACCCAGCGCGAAGCATGCGACATGGCGTCGACGACTGCTGGAATGTCGTCCTGGCCCCGGCTCATGAAGGCGATGGCGTAGGTCAGGTCCGGCGAATAGACAATGCCGACATCGGCCTTCACGCCGCGGAGCGACCCGGTCTTGTGCGCGGTTTCGATGCCAACGCCGGTCGGCAGTCGGTAGGGGATGATCGAGGTGAAATTCTGGTGCTTCAGAATCGAAATCGCGGCCTCGCGACTTTCCGGTGTCAGCCCGGTTCCGGCTTCAATTGCCTCCATCAACCGCACCATGTCTGCCGGTGAGGACACGTCGTTGTTCTCGTTGGCCACCATGCCACGATTGGTCGGGCTGGGTTCGTAGGTTTTCAGGAACTCGCGCAGGTACTCCCACGTTACCTGCGGATCATCTGGATCCAGTTCCGCGTAGGCACAAAAGAGTTCCCGGATCGTGAGCGGCAGGAAGGTGTGGGTCATGCCCAGCTCCTGCAGCATTGCCGCCACGCGTTCCTTGCCCAGTCGCCGGAAGATGATATCGGTCGCCCAGTTGTCGGACACCGTAATCATCAGCTCGGCCAGGTCGCGCATGGTGGGCTGCAACCCGTCATCGAGATGCTGATAGACACCCGAGCCTGGTACGCGGTCGTCGTGCCGCAGGGTCACGCGTTCGGCCGGGTCGATCTCGCCCGCATCGACCTGCCGGAAGAACTCGTAGAGCAACGGCACTTTCAGGGTGGAGGCCGTCTGGAACATTTCATCCGGGTTCCAGGTCAGTTCAAGGCCGGTCGCCAGCACTTTTACCTTCATGCCGACCGGACCGGAGAGGTCGTCGTAGAAGCCGGACATCGCAGCGGAGAAGTCGGCTTGCGCCTGGTCGTGGGAAACTGACACGGAAAGGGATCCTTGCGCTGAAATCAAACGGGTGCCAAAGCACGTTGGGCCGGATTGTACCGGGCTTCCCAACATCCCGGAAGACGTTGTCCTGCTGGCAACTGAACCCGGCGAGCCTGCGCCGGAAGACGTAGAATGCTCGGTCAATGGTGCGCATCAGCTGGGGTGCGGTTCAATCTCGGCGGTGGAGA
>CAZNQC010000256.1:3482-4995 GCA_964574825.1 uncultured Sphaerobacteraceae bacterium
ACGACCTGGGAAGGTTGGGCATCGGGCAGCGCGGCACTGGTTGCTGGGGGCGTCACCAGTTGCATCGAAATGCCGCTCAACGCCCACCCTCCCACCATCACCCGCGCCGCCTTCGACGCCAAGCGCGCCGCCGCCGAAGCCAGTTCCGTCGCCGACTTTGCCTTGTGGGGTGGTCTCACGCCCGACAGTCTCGATCACCTCGAAGACCTCGCCCAGGCTGGAGTCATTGGCTTCAAGGCGTTCATGTCGTCAACGGGCACGGACGACTTCAAGCGGGCCGATGACGACACGTTGTTCCAGGGAATGCAGGTGGCGGCCCGGCTCGGTCTGCCGGTCGCCGTTCACGCCGAAAACGACCGGATCACGGCCGGTATGGCTTCCCGGGCTGTGAGTTCCGGCGCCACCACCATGGGCGACTATCTCGCCAGCCGGCCGGAAGTCGCCGAACTGGAAGCGATCCAGCGGACCATCATCCTCGCCGAAGCTGCGGGATGTGCCCTGCACATCGTTCACGTTTCCACCGGGGCCGGGGTGATCCTCGTGGCAGAGGCCCGCGCGCGGGGCGTTGACGTCAGTTGCGAAACATGTCCCCATTACCTCGCTTTCACCGACGAGGATGCCGAACGCATCGGGGCCCTGGCCAAGTGCGCGCCGCCCCTGCGGAATGCCGCCACCCAGGAGGCACTCTGGGATGCCGTCGCTCTGGGCGAGGTCGACATGATCGCCTCGGACCACTCGCCGGCTCCGCCTGACATGAAACAGTCGCCCAATGCCTTCGCCAACTGGGGAGGCATCTCCGGCTGCCAGCACCTGGTCCCGGTGATGTTGACGCTCGCTGCCCAGCACGACCTCACCCTGGCTGATGTGGTGCGGTTGCTGTCCACCAACGCCGCGCGGCGTTTCCGCTTGCCGCACAAGGGGTCGCTGGCGATCGGTTCGGATGCTGACCTGGTGATCTGGGATCGTGTCGAACCGGCACCGCTCTCCGCCGTCCAGTATCGTCACCCACACTCGGCCTGGGACGAGGTGCCGGTTGCCTGGCGCCCGGCCTGGACCCTGGTGCGGGGAAATGTCGTCTTTGGACCGGGCGCGAAGAGTGCCCCTGGGGGACGTTTCCTGCCCGGACCAGCCTACGAGCGGGGAGCGTGACGATGTACCGCACCTGGGAGCGCGTCATCCAACCCACCACGCTCGCTGAAGCCCTGGCTGTCCGGGCCGATCTCGGCAGCAATGCCCGGATTGTGGCTGGCGGAACCGATGTCGTGGTCGAGTTGTCTCGCGGCGTGAAGCCGACCACGACCCTGCTGGATCTCAGTCATGTTGCGGAGTTGCGTGGTATCCGCGATCGCGGCGATGCCATCGAGCTTGGTGCCCTGGCGACGCACAACGATGTCCTCGGCTCATCGATCTGCCGTGAACGCGCGTTTCCGCTGGCGCAGGCGTGTTTGGAGATCGGCGCACCGCAGCTGCGAACCCGCGCCACCGTGGCCGGCAACATCGTCACTGCCAGTCC
>CAZNQC010000257.1:0-4960 GCA_964574825.1 uncultured Sphaerobacteraceae bacterium
AGACGCTTCCAGTCTAGTCGGTGGTTGCCCCTTGTCAATCGGGCATCCAACCTGCCAACCAGCTTCGGGAATGGGGTGTCGCGCGATGGAGGCGGTTGGCGGCGAGGGCTCCGCCGCCAACCGTCGACTGTGGCTAGACGACGTCGTCGGCGCTCTCACGGACGACGTCGATCACCTCGGCCATGACCGGGTTGAATCCACGGTAGGTCGGTCGTCCTCCCGCCCGCCAGTACCCCAGTTGGCCGGCCTGCACGGCGGGCAGGGTATTCCAGATCGGCTGCTGCTCGGCGATCTGCTCGTAGGTTGCCGCGGCTTCGCGGGCGTCCTTCAGGAAGAGGTCCGGAGAGAAATCCCCGACCTGCTCCCAGCTGATCAACTGGAACTGCAATGGATCGTCCGGAATGTACAGGAAGTTCATGCCCAGTTCGCGGTAGAGGAGGAATTCCGGCGTGAGTTCCGGATTGATGAGGTAGAAATCCTCGCCCGCGCTGAAGGCGGTTACCGTCAGGTCTGGCTTCTCGGCAAGTGCGGTCCGCAGGTCCTCCCGCGCCGCTTCGAACACCGCCTTGTGCTCGTCTGCTCCCACGGCAGCGGGGTCGGCGCCGAGCGCGATCGCCAGGTCCTCGAAGCGCTGCATGAAGCTGTCGATGGTATTGCCCGAGACATCGATGGCAATGATCGGAACCTGGGCCTCCAGCGTGTCGCGCACTTCGTTCGGAATGCCCCACAGGAGGTCGCTCTCCTCCGACGCAAACGGGAAGCGCACGGTGATGAAGACATCGGGCTGGGCGGCGAGCACCTGCTCGATGTCGAGATCCTCAAACCCTCGCCCCAACCAGATCGCATTGTCTGGAGGGTAGTTGCCGAGTTCGAAAATCGGCGAACCATCGGCATTTTCGAGGGCGCCCAGCACGATCGGAATCGTGATGCCGTAGTCGTAGAGCGCACCCGCGACGCGGGCATGTCCGGCGATGTTCTGCGGCGCCGCAGGGAGGGTGACGGTCACACCGCGATCGTCGGTGAAACGCCACTCCCCTTCGCTGACGGGAGATCCCGCGGGCGTGGACTGCGCTGCCAGGACCGTCGTTGCCGAAATGGAGGCAAGTCCTGCAGCGGACATTCCCGCTCCAACGCCTGTTGCAATGACCTTCCGTCGCGTCACACCTGTTGTCATCATGGACCCCTTCCGTATCTCTCGCGGATCAATATCCGACTGTAATAGTAGGATATTTTTATCGAGTCCGTCGGTGATGACTCTGGGAAATGGGTCGCTGATTGCCACCTGGATCGAGATGAATGCTCTGGTGTAGTCGTGGCCAGCAATCGTGCCGGAGGCGTGGCTGGATGCACCACGCTGCCAGAATGCCTTTCCACTGGCCAGCCACCTCGTCCTGACTTCTGCTCTCCTGGGTTCCTTCATCCATGACACCACCGCACCCGCTCTATACCCGCCGAATCCCACCTCGCCGGCGCCGGAAGCGGACGATCCGCACGAACGGAACTCGTGACATCACTGGCAATCCAGCTGCGTGCGGAAGGCTTGACATGCATGATAGCCTGTTACTAACAGGAAGAACTGATAGAAACAGTTGGAACTGATGAAAACAGAAATCGGCGGGCGTAGAGAAGGGACATCGTGATGACGGATTCGTCCTCCGGCGCGTCACCGCTTTCACCAGCGGAGCGCCGCCAGCGCAACCGTGAAGAAACCATCGCATCGATCCTGGCCGCAGCGCGGGCCGTGATCCAGGAGCAAGGTGTGGCGGCCCTCAATCTCAACGAAGTTGCCCGCCGGGTGCGCATGCGACCGCAGTCGCTGGCAAGCTACTTCCCGAACAAGGCCGCCGTGCAGGACGCGTTGATCGATCAGGCCCTGATCGTCATTCGGGAGGGCGACGAAGCCGCCTACCGCGATCATCCTGCCGGCTGGAACCAGGTCGAGGCCTGGTTCATCAACCGGATGTCCCTGGCCGAGGAGCATCCCGATCTCTACCACCTCGTCTTCGACGCACCTGTCCCCGGCTACGTTCCTGCCGATCACATTGTTGAACTGACGCGCGGCATGCTTGCCCGATCGCGCGAAATGGTCGCGGGGGCGACTGCTGCGGGCGTGATGAACCCGGGCATGCCGGTGGAACAGGCGACCGACATGTTGCTCGCGTTCCGACGCGGGTTGACTGCCGAACGCATCGGCAAACGCCGGTTCATTCCTCCCGGCTCCAACCGCTTCGACGAACTCCTGCCCGCGCTCATGCGGATGCTGAAGACGGCCTGGGCGCCTGCGGGAAGCGCTGCGCCCTCCACGAATGTGCAAGAGAGGGGTGACGATGCATAGCTGATGATCGTTTGGTTTCTCGTCACCGGGTCCCAGCACATTCATCCATCAAGCTATCGGTGAAGGATTTCCATCATGACAACTGCAACTGGCCCCGGTGTGTCCCTTCGTCCAACGGGCACTGGCGATACCTACAACGTCATCGGCGAACTCATCACGTTCAAGGTCACCCAGGAACAGACTGGCAATGCATTCACGGTGGTCGAAATGGTGGCGCAACCAGGGGGCGGCCCGCCGTTGCACACACCCGTCGGCCGAATCCTTCACCATTCTGGAAGGCGAATTCGAGTTCACGTCGTTGAAAGACGGTCAGCCGAACGTGTTCCGCGCCGTGCCCGGCGACACGGTTTTCATTCCAGCCGGTGAGGCCCACACCTACAAGGCCATTGGCGAAGCACCTGGCAAAACGCTCCTGATCTTCAGCCCCGGCACGGATATGGAGGGGTTCTTCGTGGAAGCAGGCACACCCGTTTCCGAAGCGCCGCCGTCGGCCCCGGACCTCCCGGGCCTGATCGCGGTCGCCGGGAAGCACGGCATGGAGTTCCTGCCCCCACTCGGTGGGTAAACCCTCTCCCTGGACGTTCATATTCCATCCGCCACGACGCCGGGTTCGCAATGACCCGGCGTTGTGGTGTGTGAATCAGCCAGGGCGGGATGCGTTGCGATGGAGACGGTTGGCGGCCGCATCGAGCGCGGAGGCGAATTTCGAGCGCTCCTTCGGACCGTAAGCGGATGGCCCCCCGGTGATTGTTCCCATCTGGCGGAGCGTGGCATTCATCTCGCGGGCGGCCAGCGCGTCACCGATCCGGTTCGGGTTGTACTCACCGCCCCGGAAGTCGAGGCAGCGCACCCCGTTGGCGATTGCCCGGGCCGCGAGCGGAATGTCGGCTGTCAGCACCAGATCGCCCGGTGCCGCGCGTTCGGCGATCCAGTCATCGGCCGCATCGGGTGTGCCGGGCACGGCGATCGCCTCGGCATCGAGGTCAGCCAGGCGGTCGATGCGGATCGATGTATTGGCGACGACCTTCAGCGGCAACTTGTACCGGGCGGCAACCTTGTAGACGAGGTCCTTGACCGGACAGGCATCGGCATCGAGATAGATGGTTGGGACGGTGATCATTGCACTATCCAGTATACGGGGCGATTCCGTGGTCCGGGCAAGAATTGGCTATAATTGGCTAAAGAATTGGCTATTGAGGGTCAGGACATGCCCAATCTCGACTCGCTCACGGTCACTCCATTGATGGTCAGGCAGATCGCGGCCATTGATGAATTCAGGGGTTCATGGCAGGCGTTGCGAGCCATGCCCAGGGATTCCCTGACCAGACTGCTTCATGTTGCCACAATCGAGAGTATCGGATCGTCCACCCGGATCGAAGGCAGCAATCTTTCGAATCCGCAAGTCGATGCGTTTCTTGCCAACCTTGCCGTTCGGTCGTTCCAGAGTCGCGACGAGCAGGAGGTCGCCGGGTACGCCGACGTCATGCAGGTCGTTTTCGATGGCTGGACGACGATGCCGTTTTCCGAAGCGACCATCCGGCAGCTTCACCGAATGCTGCTCGCCCATAGTCCCAGGGATGATTGGCATCGCGGCTCCTACAAGACAACATCCAACGCGGTTGCCGCATTCGATGCCGATGGCAGGAATCTCGGCATCGTATTTCAGACTGCCGAACCGTTCGAAACGCCTCAACGCATGAGGGAACTGGTCGATTGGACCGTGCACCAGCTTGAGCATGGCCTTCATCATCCGTTGCTGGTGATCGGCGCGTTCGTCGTCTCGTTCCTGCAGATTCATCCGTTCCAGGATGGAAATGGACGCCTCAGCCGGGCGCTCACCACCCTGCTGTTGCTGAAGGAAGGGTATTCCTACGTTCCGTACAGCTCCCTGGAGAGTGTCGTGGAGCGCAACAAGGGTGAGTACTACCGCTCGTTGCGGCAGACTCAGGTGACGTTGCAGGCCGAGCGCCCTGATTGGCAGCCATGGCTCGAATTCTTCCTTTCAGCATTGCAGAGGCAGGCAACGCATCTTCGGATCAAGGCAGAGCAAGCCATCGCCGAGGCAACCAGCGACGGGAATCTTGATGCGGTCGACCTCCTGATCATCGAGCACGTGAGGCAGCGTTCGCGCACCACCATGGCCGAGTTGATCGAAGTGACCGACGTATCCCGCGCCACGCTGAAGCTCCGGCTCGGAAAGCTCATTGATGCGAATCGCATTGCCCGGCATGGTGCTGGCCGAGGGACCTGGTATGGACCGACGCCATAACGCCCCCGGCTGTTGAGGGTGGCTCATCAGTAGGCTCTCGCGACGATGGCCTGCTCGGTAGCGGTCGTTCCGCAGACGACACATTGTCCATCGCCGCCCGGCTGGTCGAACGGGATGCAGCGGATGGTCGCCTTCGTTTCGCCCTTGATCCGGGTTTCGCAGGCCGCATCGCCGCACCACCAGACCCGGTTCCAGCCGGCATTGGCGGCGACACGTTCGGCCAGCACGTCCCAGTCGGTCACGTCCACGGTCAAGGTGGCGAGCCGGTCGCGGGCGGCCGCGAAGAGACGGTCCTGCATCTCGGCCAGCAGGGCTGGGAGCACATCACGCAGGGTGGCCAGCGGCACGGTCAGCTT
>CAZNQC010000258.1:0-4945 GCA_964574825.1 uncultured Sphaerobacteraceae bacterium
GTGTTTGACGGGTGGGCACACGGGTGGGTACACTTCCGTGTCTCATGTGCTCCGTTGCGCGGTGAGGAGCGGGTTCCCACCCTGGCGCAGCGGACTTTGTGTGTGAGCCATTCCGCAGGCCACATCGTGTCATGGCACACGCTCAGTCCGTGGAGCGTTCGGGCAACGGTTCCCAGCCGGTCGTTACTATGTTCGATAGCAACACTCCGAGTTTTGGGCGTTGACCATTCGTTCGCGGAGTGAGGATTGAAACCGCGCCAGGCTTGATCCGGCGCATGTCAGTGTGGATCCGCTAGCCGGATCGAGGAGCAGTCTCGTGTCTACCAAGCGTACTTACCAGCCAAAGCGCATCCCCCGGTTGCGCCGGTTCGGGTTCCGCGCGCGCATGTCCACCAAGGGTGGTCGCCGCGTGCTCGCCGCTCGCCGCCTCAAGGGCCGTCACGCACTGACGGTGTCCAACGAGGGGAAGTTCACACAGAACAAGTAAGGATCACCGGGCGACCCCTCGCCCCCGATCCCGTCGACCAGGGCGAGGAGCCTGCCACCCGGTACCACCCGGGCCGGGCAGATTCCTCGCCTTTTGGCTTCATTCCCCCGGCCGCGCCATGTTCAACCGTCACCTCCACCAACCAGAGCCCACCACATGGTAGCCCGCGCCTATCGCCTCCGGGAGGAGTCCGACGTGCGCCGGGTGCGTTCGCGGGGCAAGGCCTTCGCCCATGGCCCGCTGGTTGCTCGCATCCTGCCCAACGACCTTGTGCCCACCCAGAACCGGTACACCGTCATCGCGGGCAAGAAGTGCGGCAACGCCGTGGAACGCAATCGCCTCAAGCGGCTCACCCGCGAAGCGTTGCGGGGATACCATCCCCACCTGGTGCCCGGGCACGACATCGCGCTGGTGGTGCGGGGGAACCGGATCGAACTCCCCTCGCTCGAGGTTGCACAGGAAACGCTGTTGCGGATTTTCCGCCGGGCCAACCTGTTTCTGCCCGATGCCGACATTCCCCAGCCCGGTGATTCCATCACCTCCGCCTGGTACCTGGATAGCGAGCTCACCGACGATGAGGTGAGAACGTGAAACGACCGGCGCTCTGGCTGCTGCGGGGGTACAAAACGTGGGTTTCCCCCATGTTGCCGCCCTCGTGCCGGTATCAGCCCACCTGTTCCGAATATGCCTACGAGGCGGTCGAAAAGTACGGTATCATCAAAGGTGGTCGGTTAGCGCTCTGGCGCGTGCTGCGGTGCAATCCGTTCGGCAGTTCCGGTTGGGACCCTGTCCCATGAGTCCTGGCTCCCCAACATCCCCCGTGGACGTCATCGTTCCCTGGCATATGTCTGCATCGTCCCCGGGTTGTCGTGCTGTCTTTCCTGTCGTGATCCATCGGGGATCCTGACCCAACACCATCCCGCCCCGCGGGAGGAGGCCTTTGTTCGTGCTGGATCTCCTTGGACCGGTGACCCTGCTGTCGTCCTTCCTCCACCACTCCCTCGCCACCCTGTCCCCAGCCGCCATTCCGGTGTGGGACCAGTACGTGGACTTCATGGAATGGGCGCTCAACAGCCTCGCCAACATCTTCAACAATGGCGGATTGGCCATCATCGCCTTCACCATCATCGTGAAGACGATCCTGCTGCCGTTAACCGTGAAATCGATCCGCTCCAGCAAGAACATGCAGGAGCTGGCCCCCCGCATCAAGGAACTCCAGAAGAAGTACGGGTCCGACCGCCAGCGCGTCTCCCAGGAGACCATGGCGCTCTACCAGCAGTATGGGGTGAACCCGCTGGCTGGTTGTCTGCCGATGATCATCCAGATCCCGATCTTCTTCGGGCTCTACCGCGCCATCGTGAATTTGAATGGCTCCGGCATCGGCCACTGGACCGATGGGTTCCTGTGGATGAGCGACCTGAACGCCCCGGACCCGTGGCACATCCTGCCAATCGCGGCCGGTGTGTTCCAGTGGGTCCAGTCACGCATGATGCGCCCGGCCAACCAGAAGGTCACCGATCCGCAGCAGCAGATCATGAACATGATGATGAACTTCATGCCGTTGTTCGTCGTCTTCTTTGGTTGGACCTTCGCTGCCGGTCCGGTGCTTTACTGGGCCACGCAGAGCGTCTACTCGGTGGTGCAGCAGTGGTTCATCACCGGCTGGGGCGCACTCGGGGAGTGGTTCCCATGGCTGCCGGAGCTTCCGGAGCACCGTCGCCTGGGCTACAAGCCACCGCGCAACCTCGACGACGTCGTGGTGGTAAGCGGTGAGCCGGTGCAGCAGAAGGGCATCAGCGGCTGGCTGAACAAGCGCATGCAGCAGGCCCAGGAAACTGCCAACGCGCGTCAGGCCGAAATGGCCGAACAGAAAGCCGCCCGCAGCACGTCCAGCAAGAGCACCGCCACAAGTAGCAGCAGCACGTCCGACGCGCCCAAGACAGAGCGCAAGGGCACCAGTTACCAGGACCGGGTCGACGCCGCGACGAAGAGCAAGGTGAAGGCAACATCCTCGTCGTCCACCAAACCAGGTGCCGATCCCAACCCGAACTCCAAGGCATCGAAAAAGGCCGCACGCCGCGCCACCCAGGAATCAGCACCCGAACAAGCAACCTGATCCTGGCATGGTCGGCCGGTACAATCGTGATTTCGTGACTCGAGGGATGCCAACTGGCGTCCCTCGTTCGGTGCCGGTGGGGTATCATCTGGGATCATAAGATCCACGTATGTCCGGGAACCACTCGTCCCTGCTCAGGCTGTGCCAGTGGGACAGCCCGTGACCTGAACGCAACAGAAGGCCAGCCGACCATGCAGCGAACCAGCGTAGAAATCCAGGCCTACTCGGTGGAAGAAGCCACCCGCCTGGCCCTGGAGGAACTGGGGCTCACCACTGACGACGTCGATATCGAGATTCTCTCCGACGCCGGCCCCGACGAGGACGCCGAGGCCCTGGTGCGTGTGACCGCCAAGGGCATGGCCTCTCAGCCCATTCCTCGCGCCGAACAGGCCAGGGCACAGGTCACCAGCCCGGAGCGCGAGCGGCAGGACCGGCCGCGCAATCGAGGTCGGGGTGACCGGGGCAACCGGTCCTGGCTCGAAGGCCGCTCGGGGCCTGGCGATCGTCCTTCCCGCCGGGGGGCACCGCCCGCCGAACGCAGTTCCGACCATGTGGAGACGGAGGACGAGACCGTCGCCCGCGAAATTGCCGAGGAACTCCTGCAGCGGATGGGCGTCAATGCCCAGGTGCTCACGGTCGACAATCCCTCTTCGGTGCCGCTCGATGAGGAAGAACCGCCAACCATTTTCCTGGATATTGCCGGGCGCGACCTGGGGAACCTGATCGGGCGCCGGGGCGATCACCTTTCGCACCTGCAGTACCTGATCAGCATGCTGGCGAATCGCCATATCGAGACCTACACCCGCGTCATCGTCGATGTTGAAGGCTATCGCTCCCGGCGTGAGGAATCGCTCGTGGGCCTGGCCGAGCGAGTGGCCCGGCAAGTGGCACGCGGCAACCGGCCCATCGCCCTCGAACCCATGCCGCCCAACGAACGCCGCATCATTCACCTGGCCCTGCGCGATCATCCCGAGGTGGCCACTCACAGCTCTGGCGAAGGAAGCCAGCGCCGCATCACGGTCGAGCCGCGCAACGCGTAACTCCGGCCGCAAATGCCGTACACTCGCAGATCATTCCATCGGCGCCCGCTTGCCGAGCGCCGGTTCTGACGTATCGGCACCCGCGAGCAGCCGGGCTTCTGCAGCCATCCGCCGCCCGCCGCAGCCGCGACATTGACAACCGACATTCAGCGAAAAAGGTGCGCCATGACCTCCGGTGACTCCGCCAATCAATCCAACCTCCCACCCCAGGAACCATCCGCCGGAGAAACTCCTGCCAGCAAGCCGAAGCGACACCGACCCAAGGGGTTCCGGCGCGAACCGTTCCGCGATGCCGGAAACCGGCGCGGGCTGCAACTGGGGAAAACACCGGATTACCTGCTGATCGGCCATATCTGCGCCGACCTGCAGCCCGATGGTTCGGTGGTGCTGGGCGGCACGGCGCTCTACTCGGCCCTCACGGCCGCCCGCCTGGGGGCCCGCGTGGCCGTCCTCACCCGCGGTGTCTACGGGCGCGAAGTTGACGGGATGCAGGTGCCCAACCTCGACATCCTGACCGATGAAGGCATTCAGGTGGTGGCGCAGGACGCCGAGATTCCCACCACGTTCATCAATGTCTACCAGGCCGACCGGCGCGTGCAGACCCTGCCGCACTGGGCTGGCCAGATTGACCTGCGTGGCCTGCCGCCCCATTGGCGCAACGCGAAGGTCGTCCATCTCGGTCCCATTGCTGACGAAATCAATCCCCGGGATTGCGTCGGGCTCACCACCGGCTTCCTCGGCGTGACACCACAAGGGTGGATGCGCGACTGGCCGCGCCAAACCGGTGGCAAGGTGTCCCACATTCCGCTCCGCCTGCCGGGCGAGCTGCTGGGCCGGATCGATTCCGCCATTGTTTCCATCGAGGAAATTGCCTGGGCGCGTGACGTGATCGAGCGGATCGGCGAGCGCCGGTTGGGCGTCATCACCCAGGGGCCGGACGGCGCGCGCATCATTGCCGGGGGCCACAAGTTCGAGCTGCCGGGATTCCGCGTGCCGGTCAAGGATCTCACCGGCGCCGGTGATGTCTTTGCGGCCGCCTTCTTCATGAAGGCCTCCGACCGGACCGTCTCGGCCGAGAAAGCGGGGACGTTCGCGAATGCGGTCGCCGCGCTCAGCCTGGCCGATGTCGGCGCCCAGACCGTGCCGCACATGAAGGATGTCGATGCGCTGCTCGCCCAGGGCGACAAGGTCCTGCGCCCCACGACGTAGGCGGACGTTCCCTTCCCGGTTTCGCCAGATGTTCGTGCCGATCCTCCCGGCGTTGACGCACTGGAGGATCGATTGTGTTCTCGGGAGCATCAT
>CAZNQC010000259.1:0-4942 GCA_964574825.1 uncultured Sphaerobacteraceae bacterium
TCGATCAGGTCAACGAGTTCCTGCATGCCTGCCGTGTCGAAGATGAGGCGAGCTCCCGCCCGGCCGAACAGGTCCGGCAGTGGCGCTGAACCTCCGAGAGCCAGTGCGGCACGGTAGTCGGCGGTGGCCTTTGCCTGGTCCTGCAGGCTGTTGCGCCAGACCTGGAGCGCTCCCAGTTGCGCAATCGCATACTCGATGTAATAGAACGGGTAGAGAAACACGTGCAGCTGCTTGTACCAGCGGGCGGTACGTTCGGGCTGGAGGCCGGTCCAGTCGACACCGGGATTGAACCGCTCCCAGGTCTTGAGCCATTGCTCGTCGCGGGCATCCCGGTCGGCGGCGGCAGGGTCGGTGTAGAGCCAATGCTGGTAGGCATCGATGGTGGCGACCCAGGGCATCAATTCCATGATGCCTTCGAGGTGTTCGGCCCGGGCGCGTGCGTACTCGTCATCGGTGTAGAAACCGCCGTCGCTGGTTCGCAGATACGGCGCGGCGAGGAGTTCCATCGACATGGAGGCGACTTCCGCCATCTCGCTGCCGTAGTAGCGCTGGTAGCTGAAGGGCAGGTCGGCTGACTCGAAGCCGTGAAAGGCATGACCGGCTTCGTGGAGCAGGGTGCGGACATCGGAGCCGACACCGCTGGCATTCATGAAGATGAACGGCCGCTTGCGGTACGGGTAGAAGGTGCAGAAGCCGCCCGGCCGCTTGCCCGTCCGGCTTTCGAGGTCGAGCAACTCCTCTTCGCGCATGGTGCCAAAGTGGTCGGCGAAGACCGGATCGACCTTGCCGAAGATCTGCTGCGTGCGGCTCGTCCAGTCGTCGACATCCTTGTATGGCCGCAACGGTTCCCGGCCCTCGGGGTCGTTGGCAAGGTCCCACGGACGAAGGGTATCCACCCCAAGTTGCTCGCGGCGAGTCTCGTAGCGCTGCTGCACGGCAGGAACGAAGGTGTGCTCCACGGCTTCATGGAACGAAAAGCAGTTGTCTGGTGTGTAGTCGAAGCGGTATTTGGCCGGAAAGATGTAGTCGCGATAGTTGGCGAATCCCGCATTCGAAGCCAATTGCTGGCGCAAGGCCAACTGCTTGTCGAAAATGGTGGCAATGGTGTCCCGCTGCTCGATGTAGGGAGCGAACTGGAGGCGCCAGGCTGCTTCGCGCGTGTCGCGGTCGGGGTCGAGCATGAACGGGTTGAGCCGGGGGAGGGGAATGTCCTCGCCGCGCCAGGAGACTTTCATGCCGCCGGTTGTGCGGTTGTACTCGGCATTGAGCTTCTGGAGGTCCTGTTCGAGCGGGATGTTCTCCTCGCGGAAGAGTTCCTGGTCGGTGCGGAATCGTCGCAGGGTGGTTTCGAGGTCTGGCCGCGTGTAGCCAGTGGCGAGGAGCTTCTGCTGAAGCTGGACGGCCAGGGCTTCGGCCTGCGGACGAATCTCGGACGAGAACCTGAGATTTGCTGCTTCGAGTTCCGGGTCCGCCGTGTTGCAGGAGTAGGCGACATTGGCCTGGTTGGCCGCTTCACCGAGGGCAACGACCAGGGCGTTCCAGTCGTTGAGCCACGACTCGATGCCCGGGATGTCGCCGGGGTCGAGTTCAACGTCGACCAGTTCCTGGTAGAACGGGCGAATATCTTCCCAGGTGGCGTCGCGGAACTGATCGGGTGTTGGAGTGGAGTGGGCGGTCATGGAGTCCCTTCAGTGGAGGCCGGTGCCGGTTGATCCAGCATCAGCACCATGTGGTCGTAGTCGAGCGCGACGCCATCGATGATGTCCGCGCGTGGCATGGTTCCCCAGCGCTGAAAACCAAGCCGGGAGTATGAGTTTACTGCGGCATGATTGTCGGTCCAGACGGTGAGGTGAATCTGGAGCACGCCGTCGAGTGACCGCGCGTAGTCGATGGCGGTGCGTGCCAGATCGCTCGCGATGCCGTGGCCCCGGTATTCAGGAGAGACGTAGACGCCCCAGAGCTGCATGCGGTGCCGTTCGCGTGGGCGGCCCTCGCGGAAGATGCCGAGCATGCCAACGGGCACGCCTTCCGGATCAAGTGCGATGAAGAGCTGGTTGTCTCCTCCGACCCAGAAGGTGCGGGAGAGCTCCTCGATTTCTGCCGATGTACGACGGGAGGCGGAGTCCCAGGGTTCACCGAATGCCTCCGGGTGGTCTTTCAGGGCACGGAGGCGGAGTTGCCAGACGGCGTCGAGTTGATCATGGCTGTAGGAGAGGATGGAAATGGAGTCCGGCATGGATGGCTCCGGTTGAGGACGCAACTCTGGCGTCGATGATATTCGAAGCGGGATGGGCTTTCGGGGTTTACGCCGGAATGGCCGAGATGGGGTAAAATACAGGGCGTGAGACGATTTGACCCGCCTCCATTCGCCTGCCTTCCCTTTCCACCGTTTGAATTGGCACACCACGCGACGGGGGCATGCGAAGTTTCGCGCCGCTCGTCTCTCCCATTGGGGCGCCAATGCCAGCGCCCGGTATTTCGATGCACGTCGCCAACGCAACCAGATCCCTGGTTTTCACGCGACGTGCCACAGACAGAGGATACGCAATTTGGCAAGGAACACATCTCAGGCTCGCAAGCCTGCTCCACGCGGGGCCACACCCGTGACACCCGCTCCATCAGAAGGTCCGCGCCGGACCAATCCGGACGCCATCGCCGTTGAAGGTCGCGTGCTCGAAGCGCTGCCGAACGCGATGTTCAAGGTTGAACTGGAGAATGGCCACGAAGTGCTCGGTCACCTCGGTGGACGCATGCGGAAGAACTACATCCGCGTGCTGCCGGGCGATCGGGTGGTGGTCGAACTCTCCCCGTACGACCTGACCCGGGGACGAATCACCTTCCGTCATCGTTAGGTTGAACCAGGCCGCGCGAACCATGCAGGAATGCGCGGCAAAAGGGGAGTGCGCCGGGGTAGAATCGCCCCGGCGTTTTCGTGTGGGCATGCCGGGCCGTTCGATGGTCGTGTTTGCCGCCCGATGAGGAGTTCTGACCCAGCGTGAGATCGTGGCGTGCATGGCTCGGCATCGCAGTGAGCGGCCTCTTCCTGTATCTGGCATTCCGGGGACAGGACTTCGGTGAGATTCGTGCTGCCCTGCGCCAGGCCAATCTGTGGTGGATGCTGCCGGGCCTGGTGATGTACTTCATCGGGGTCTGGCTGCGGGCGGTGCGGTGGTCGGTGCTGCTGCGGCCCATCGCGCCCGAGGCTGACGCCAAAGCGCTGTTCCCCACGGTCGTCATCGGCTACATGGCCAACAACGTACTGCCGCTCAGGGCCGGAGAACTGGTGCGCTCCTACCTGATTGGAAAGCAATACGGGGTGCGCAAGACACCAGTGCTGGCCACCATTGCCGTCGAACGCATTTTCGACGGCATCACCATGCTCGGATTCATGCTGGTCGCCACGATCTTTGTGTCATTCACCAGCGAACTGCAGCACCTGGCGATCATCGCCTTCATCATCTTCACGGTGCTGCTGATCGGCATGTTCCTGCTGACCCTCGGTGGCAGCTTCTTCGATCGCCTGCTCCAGCTGATCCTCGGCCCGTTGCCGACGTCCATTGCTGACCGGGTCGAGCGGATGACCGAGTCATTCCTCAGCGGATTGGCCGTATTCCGGCGCCGGCGCGACCTGTTGGCCGTGGCGACACTATCGGTGGCAGCCTGGTTGTGTGAAGCCTCGATGTACTACCTGATCGCCGTCGGCTTTGGTTCGGATGTCCGAGAGGTGATGGGTTTCGGGGCGACCCTGATGACGACCGGGGTGGCGAACATGGCGACGCTGATTCCGTCGTCGCCGGGGTACATCGGACAGTTCGAGTTTGGCGTGCGGATGGTGCTGAGCGGCGCTCTTGGCGTGCCCCAGTCGGAAGCGCTGGCCTATGCGATTCTCGTGCACGCGGCACTCTACTTCCCGATTACCATCCTTGGCCTGATCGAGTGGTTCCGCCGGCAGTTGTCATTCCGGACCATTCAGGAGGCCGAGAACCTCGCCGATTCGCAGGCAGACGATGTGCCTGGTGACGTAACGACCGAGCGGCCAGCGTAGCGTCGCTCCCATTTCCTTGCAGGTGATGTGATTCATGGAAATCTGGCAGGCAATCGTGCTCGGCATCGTGCAGGGGTTGACGGAGTTCCTGCCGATCTCCTCCTCTGGCCACCTCATCATCTTCCCCTGGCTGTTCGATTGGGAAACGCCTGGCCTGACGTTCGATGCGGCCCTGCATCTCGGAACGCTGGCAGCCGTGCTGGTCTACTTCCGTGACCTGATCTGGCGCATGATCGTGGCGATTCCGACCGCGCTCGGTGATCCGCTCGGAATCCTGCGGGACGCGAGCGGCACGGAGCCCGACCGTCGGGCCGACGCCCGGATGGGCCTGCTGATCGTGATCGCCTCGATTCCGGGGGGGATTGCCGGTCTCCTGCTGGAGAGCAGGATCGACGAGTTCTTCCACGCCGATGATGCCTCGACCCGGGCGATCACCACAATCGCCACGATGTTGATCGTGGTAGCGGGCGTGATGTACCTCGCCGAGCGGGTTGGCAGCCGCTCGAAGGGCATCGGGCGGATGAAGTGGCTGGATGCGCTGATCGTGGGTATTGCGCAGGCGATTGCCCTGATTCCGGGCACGTCCCGCTCCGGCGCGACGATTTCGGCCGGCCTGTTCCGGGGGCTGACCCGGGAAGACGCGGCTCGATTCTCGTTCCTGGCCGGAGTGCCGCTGGTGACTGCTGCGGGGCTCAAGTCCGTGGCGGACGCGGTGGGCGAGGGGATGTCCCGGCATGAGATGTGGTTGTTCGTGGCCGGAGGCATTTCGGCGGCCCTGGTTGGCTTCCTGACGATCTGGGGTTTGCTCCAGTTCCTGCAGAAGCGCAGCACGATGGTGTTCATCGTCTATCGCGTGCTGTTCGGGATCTTCCTCTTCATCATGCTGGCAGTGAAATA
>CAZNQC010000260.1:0-1246 GCA_964574825.1 uncultured Sphaerobacteraceae bacterium
CGGGCCGACACATTCGAGCCAGTTCGTGGAGGCAAAACCGGTCGTCCGAGCTCGACAGGTCGGCTCCTACGGACATCGATCGGGCACCTACCGACGTTCGTCCCCTCAACGCTCAACACGTACGACCCAGTTGCGTTCATTGACGCCCATCCCGGCTCCTGATTGAATGGAGATAAGTCTCAGTTTCAACTGGAGGTTCGCTCCGTCACCACAGGAGTCGATCGCACATGCACCACACTACCGACCGCCAACGCGCCGAGGGCGAGACGCCCTCCCTGACCAGACGGCATCTGGTCACCTCCAGCATCGTCGGGGGCGCCACTGCCCTCACCTTCCCGGCCTTCGCCAGCGCCTCGACTCCAACCGCCTCCCCTGTGGCGGCAACCATCGATCTCGTCAGCCTGCAGGATCTCTCGAATCGCCTGGCCGGTGGAGCCACCCTGGCGCAGAACGCCATCGAACCACTGGCCGCCCTGCTCGCCAACGAGCCCGACATCGAGGCCACGCTGGCCGAACTCGACGCCATTGCGGAGTTCACGCCCGAGGTGCTGGCCGCCACCTCCGACGAAGCGCAGCGCGTGGCCGCCAACATCCTCCAGTACTGGTTCCTGGGCCGGTATGACAACCTGCCGGTCGACAACCGCGCCGACATGTTCTTCAGCCTCGCCAGTTGGCAAACCCTCCCCTATGCCACCCAGCAGTCGCTCTGCAAGAGCTTCGGCTACTGGGCGCAGGAAATCGAACTCTAGCTCTGGTATTCCGGGCAAAACAGGTGGAGGAATCGCATGGAACCCAATGAAACATATGACGTCGTCATCATCGGTTCGGGTGTGGCTGGAGCCCTGATCGCCGCTCGCCTCACGGCCGCCGGGGCCCGGGTCCGCATCCTGGAGGCTGGTCCGCGCACCGATCGCGACGCCGCAGTGGTTCGGTACCGCAGTGGGAAGTACGCCTACGAAAGTCCGGCCTGGGCACCCCAACCGGCCGGGCAGGACCTGAACAATTACTACGTGCAGGAAGGTCCGGTTCTCTTTTCCAGCGACTACGAGCGCCGGGTGGGCGGCACCACCTGGCACTGGCTGGGGAACTGTCCCCGCCTGCTGCCGAGCGATTTCGAGATGCAGACCCGGTTTGGGGTCGGGATGGACTGGCCGATCAGCTACGACGAACTCGAACCGTGGTACGTCGACGCCGAGCACGAACTCGGCGTGGCGGGAGACAGCGACCACAACGACGGCTCACCCCG
>CAZNQC010000260.1:1346-4920 GCA_964574825.1 uncultured Sphaerobacteraceae bacterium
TGACCGATGGCGCGATGGTTTCGAAGATCGTGGTGGACGAGAACGGCCGCATTTCCGGCGTGCAGTACCTCGACCCGGACGGCACCAGCCACGACGTGACCGGCACCCTTTACGTGGTGGCCGCCAACGGGATCGAGACCCCGCGCCTGCTGCTGATGTCCCGCGATGATCGCCTGCCGAATGGGGTCGCCAACAGCAGCGACCTGGTCGGGCGTTACCTGGCCGACCATCCGGAGGCCCGGGTTTCAGCCATGGTCCCGCAGCCCTACATCGGCAGCCGGGGACCGCTCCAGTTGTCCGGCATCGACCAGGTGCGCGAGGGCGATTTCCGCAACGAACGCGCCGCCATCCGGCTCCAGGTCAGCCACAGTGTCGGCAACCCGGTCAATGTCGCCAGCACGCTCATCCAACAGGGCATGGTCGGAGCATCACTGTTGCAGGCAATCAGCGAAACGGCCCCCTTCCAGGTGCGGCTGGCCAGCATGATCGAGCAACTGCCCGATCCCAACAACCGGGTCACGATCGACGATACGCAGCTCGATCCGCTCGGCCTGCCGCGGCCAAAACTCGCCTATTCCTACGACGACTACGTGCTGGGCGGCTGGGAAGCGGCCAACGAGCTGCACAACCAGTTGCTGGAGGCCGTCGGCGCGACCGATATCGTGCACGTCGAGGAACTGGGCGGGGTTGGCCACCTGATGGGCACCACCCACATGGGCGACGATCCGGCCGCCTCGGTTGCGGATGGATATGGCCGCACGCACGACCACGAGAACCTCTTCATCGCCGGATCGAGCCTCTTCCCGACGACTGGCACCGCCAATCCGACGCTGACGATCGCCGCCCTCGCTCTGCGCACGGCGTCGCACCTGGCATCCGAACTGGGCCTGGAGATCCCGACGGCCACACCGGTGGCATCACCGGTCGCCTGAGTCGGCCTTCACCTGATCCCACGACCTCCAGCAACAAGATCGGGCGATGCGCAAGCTGTTTGCGCGTCGCCCGCTTTGCATTTCGGCCAACACGCAGACCGGCTGAACCATTGCACGGGATCAGGCACAACAATCACCCGCTCGCCATGAGGGGAGGACCATACCGCGGCCACGTCCTGTTCCGGAGACTGGCGGATCGGGGCCGCGTAGGGCCTCCGTACTGACTCGGGCGGAGAGGGGTCGTGCCAACCATCTCGCGCGTCGCTTCACAGGGAACCTCATATGGGAGGATTCCGTCCCAGCCTTGCCATACCTCCCCAGCCGCCGAGAATGTGATGCGCAAGGCAAGAGAAGCCCGCCCAGCCTTGACGACGTTCAATGAGCGAACATGTCGCGAGCTTTCAGATCATGTGCGACCACCACGCCGTTCCGATCGGATTTCCAGACAGGAGAGAGTGCATGAGGTATCTACTCGCGTCGGCTGGAGTGACCAACCCGAGCATCCACCAGGCGCTGCTCGACCTGCTGGGCAAACCGATCGCCGAGTGCAGCGCGCTCTGCATTCCCACCGCGAGCTACGCCCAGCCGTGGGGTCCAGGCAGTGCCTGGAATTTCATCAGTGGCAACGAACCCCAAACGCCGATGGTCGAACTGGGGTGGAAGTCAGTGGGCATGCTGGAGCTGACAGCCCTGCCCAGCATCGACCGCGAGATGTGGGTGACCTGGGTGCGGGAGACGGACGTGCTGCTGGTGAACGGTGGCGATCCGCTCTACCTGCACTACTGGATGCGCCAGTCTGGCCTGGCCGATCTCCTGCCGGAGTTCACGGGGGTCTATGTGAGTCTCAGCGCCGGGAGCATGGTGATGACGCCCCGCATCGGCAAATTCTTCGTCGACTGGACGCCGCCGACCGGGGATGATGACGCAACGCTGGGGCTGGTCGATTTCGCGATCTTCCCGCACCTCGAACACCCAGAACTTCCCCACAACACCATGGCCAACGCCGAGAAGTGGGCGGCCGACATCGCGATTCCGGCCTACGCGATGGACGATGCCACCGCGATCAAGGTGACCGACGAGGGCATCGAGGTCATCTCGGAAGGCCAGTGGCGGCACTTCCCCCGGTGAGGGGTTCTACCATCAGGCTGTCAAACATGAATTGCCCAGGAAGGGCAACGTGACACCCATGCCAACCAGAACGGAGGTCGGCTCACGATGAATGGTTCCGCCGTCATCACCGTTACCCCTATCTTCGTGGCCGACCTGCTGGTCGAAGACGAGCGCATGCCGGTCTACGTGCACCTCATCGACCATCCTGCGGGGCGTGTGCTGGTCGATACTGGCATGACGGACCTGCACCCGGCGATGGCCGACATGGCTCCCCGCCTCCGGCCATTGAACGAGCAGGATTTCGACATCTCGAGCATCGACATCGTGGTCAACACCCATCTCCACGCCGACCACTGTGGCGGCAATCACCTCTTCGCCGGCAAGCCGATCTACGTCCAGCGGCGAGAACTGGAGGACGCGCGCACCGAGGACGATTACTCCATCTGTGAATGGGTCGAGGCACCCGGCGTGGAGTACACACCGGTCGACGGCGAGTTCGAGCTGCTTCCTGGCATCCGGCTCGTGCCGGCACCGGGTCACTCGGACGGGATGCAGATGGTGGTGATCGAGACGGGTGGTTCGCCGATCATCGTTGGTGGTGATGTGGCAGTCTGGTTCGGGGAACTCGACGAGCCGCAGTCCGAGGGCCAGTTGCGGGTCCTGGCGCTCGAGCCTGAACTGGTCTGGCTGACGCACGAACACGAACCCTGGCGCCCCCGGACCGGCTGAGTGGGACATCGGTCACCTCATCACGAACGACTGGCTGGACGTCGGTTCCCGGTAGTGCTTCCGTCCCACCCACACGCAGGTCAGATCCCAACCATGATCACCATTTCGGCCGAGTTCACCGCCCAGATTGAGACACGGAGCGGGAAGGCTGGTCGGGCCTGGCTCGAGGCGCTTCCGCAGGCCGTTGCCGATCTCTGCGATCGCTGGAACCTGGTGATCGAGGATCACCCCTGGCACGGTGGCATGTCGCTGGTCGTTCCGGTCCGGCGCAACGACGAGTTGTGTGTGCTGAAGCTCTCGTGGCAGGATGCGGACACCATCCACGAAGCGCACGCCCTGGAACTCTGGAACGGCCGGGACACGGTTCGCCTGCTGGAGTCGTCACCGGACGAGGGGGCGATGCTGCTCGAACGGCTCGACGCTGAACGCACCCTCTTCGACCTGCCGATAGACCAGGCGATTCCCGTAATCGGCGCGATGGTGCGCAACCTGGCCGTGCCGGGCGACGAGACCCTGCCGACGGTGGCAGAGCTCGCCGCGAAGTCCGCCCGGATTGTGCCGGAACGCTGGGAGCGACTGGGACACCCCATCCCTCGTCGGCTGGTCGACAAGGCCGTCGACCTCGCCACCACGCTGCCAACCTCCACGGTCACCACCATGGTCAACTGGGACCTGCACTACGGAAACGTGCTCTTCTCCCCTACCCGCCAGCAGTGGGTTGCCATCGACCCCAAGCCCGCCACCGGCGTGCCAGAGTTCGGCATTGCCCAGCTCTTCATGACCCGCATCGCCGATATCGCCAC
>CAZNQC010000261.1:0-4916 GCA_964574825.1 uncultured Sphaerobacteraceae bacterium
CGGCGACCTCATATCGCAAGGGCGAGACAGATGCCCGACCTCCCGCGTGGAACCGTGACGTTCCTCTTCGCCGATCTCGCCCCGGATGCCCCACTTTGGCAGGATCCGGCCGGGACGCTGGAGGTCGCCCTGCTGAACCTCGAGCAGGTGCTCGGCCAGACGGTGACCGGTGGGAATGGCGTTGTCTACAAACACACCGGCCATGGCATCCAGGCCGCGTTCCCGACCGCCACGGACGGCCTGCTCGCCGCGATCACGGCCCAGGAGATACTCCACGACACGGCAGGAGAGGCACCTCTCGAATTGACCGTGCGCATCGCACTGCACACTGGCGCGGTCGAACCACAACCCGACGGCGACTACCGGTCACCCGTGTTGAACCGACTTGGACGCTTGCTCGATGCCGGACACGGTGGCCAGGTGTTGCTATCGCATGTCACGGCGGAACTGGCCCGCGACACCTTGCCGGATGGCGTTGTGCTGCGCGAACTGGGAGAGCATCGCCTCAAGGACCTCAGCCGGCCCGAACGCATCATCCAGGTCACGGTGCCGGGGCTTGCCGATTCGTTCCCGCCGCTCCGCTCGCTGAGCACCATCCCGAACAACCTCCGCGCGCAACCAACACCCCTGATCGGACGCAGCAGGGAACTGGCCACGATCGCCAACCTGCTCAACGACCCCGGCGTGCGAGTCATCACCCTGTTGGGAGCGGGCGGCGCGGGCAAGACACGGCTGGCAATGCAGGTGGGCGCCGACCACCTGGAAGCGTTTCCGGACGGTGTCTTTTTCATCGACCTCAGCGAATGCACCAGCCCCACCCAGATCCCCGCCGTCATCGCCCAGGTGCTGGACATCGAAGACGATCCCGCACAGCCCATCCTGGAGAGCATCCATGCCTGGCTTTCGTCCAAACTGGTCTTGCTGGTGCTGGACAACCTCGAGCAGATAGAGGGAGTTGGGCCCCTCGTGGCCGGTTTGAGCGAACGCAATCCCAACCTGCGCCTCCTCGCCACCAGCCGCACACCACTCCGAATCCGGGGCGAGCAGGAAGTACCGATCGAACCGCTCCCGGTCCCGAACCTGCACCGGTTGCCGCGCCTGGAGATTCTGTCCCAGTACGACAGTGTGGCGCTGTTCATCGATCGAGCCCGGGCCGTGCAGCCTGCCTTCGCCGTGACCAACGAGACTGCCCCGGCGGTTGCCGAAATCTGCGTGCGGCTCGACGGCCTGCCACTGGCGATCGAACTGGCCGCCGCCCGCATCCGCCTGCTGCCGCCAAACGCGATGCTGGAACGGTTGACCAGCCGGTTACCGCTGCTGATCGATGGACCACGTGACCTGCCGGTGCGGCACCAGACTCTCCGCGGCGCCATTGCCTGGAGCTACGACCTGCTCACTCCCGCCGAACAGGCCATCTTCCGGCGGCTGGCCGTGTTCCATGGCCGGGCTGGACTCGACGCGGTCGAAGCGGTGGCGACCGATGGGCTCGACCTGGATGCCCTAACCGGCCTGGAGCATCTGGCCGGTCATTCGCTGGTTCGCGCGCTGAGTGAGGACGACACCCCGGCTGTCACGATGCTGGAAACGATCCGGGAGTTCGGCCTGGAGATGCTGGCCGACATTGGGGAACTCGACACCATGCGAGATAGCCATGCTGCGTGGTTCGCCGGGTTGATGCAGGAGGCGTTTCCGCATCTGCTGGGCCACGACCAGGTGGAGTGGTTCGACCGGCTGGCGGCCGATCAGGACAACCTGGCGGTCGCCCTGCGCTGGTCGATCGAAACGATCCCCACGCAGGCGGTGGCGATGGCTGCGGACCTCTGGTGGTTCTGGTACGTGCGCGGCCAACTGCGCACCGCCCGCCAATTGCTGGACGAGGCCCTCGCTGCGGAACCGGCCACCCCCAGCATCGAACGCGCCCGCGCCCTGCACGGCAGCGCCACGCTCGCTTACGTGATGGGTGACGCCGAGATTGCCCGCACGAATGGCGAAGCCGCCCTGGCGCTCAACCGGCAGCTTGGCAATGTGCGAGGCATTCCCACCAACCTGAATCACCTCGCCAACGTGGCGCTGGCCGACGACCCCGACCGTGCCCAGATGCTCTATGAAGAGTGCCTCAGTGTCAGCCAGCAGCTCGGCGACGACAACGTGGCGGCCGTGGCCATGCTCAACCTCGGTTCCCTGGCCACGCGACACGGCGACTACAGTCGGGCAGAAGCGCGCTACCGTGAGGCGCTGGAGATCTGGCGGAAGACAGGAGACCTCGGCTCGCAGGCCGTCGCCCTGGCCAACCTCGGCACCATTGCCCTGCTGGCCGACGATGGGGTGGAATCGGCGCTGGAATGGCTCGACCAGAGCCTGGTCATTGCCCGGCAGATCGGTGACCAGGTGGGCTTACTGGCCTGCCTGGCGGGCTACGCAACCGCCTTCAGCCAGTCTGGGCAGCACGAGATCGCCGCCCGCCTGCGCGGTGCGGTCGATGCCTTGCGTGAAGCTGCCGGTGAACTGGAAGATTCCGCGATGGCCGATCTCGACCGACAGATGCTCGCCCGGGCCCAGGAGGTGCTCGGCGCCGAGAGGTACGTGTTTCTGGCCCGGGAAGGAGCAACCTGGTCGGTCGATATAGCCCTCGCCGAGGTGGAAAAGCTGCGAGGCGAGAGCAACGAACACCCCACCGCGGGGTAGGTGAGCGGTGGGGTGCAGTTCCAGCGACACGCGAGTGCCGGTTCCCATCGCCGGTCCAACCAGCTGTCGACTCCCATCTCGACAACCGGGGACCACGATGGCGCTGGGTGGCTTCCTGGCGTTGGGACATGGCACCACTCCCGGGCCGCCAGGAAACAGACTGTGACCGGTACGTGTGCCGGCTCGTCAACCCGGCCAGGATTCCCAGCTCCTGACCATGCCTGGATCATAGGCCCGGCGAGGGAACCTGGCTGTCTCGCACGCACCGTTTTGGTGTGCTCTACAACACACCTCGCCTCTGCGCTATGCTGCCGTCACATGCCGTGCACGCAGGAGACTCCACCCATGTCATCGCCAGGACAGGCGTCGCACCAACTGGCCGCGGTTCCATTGTTCGCCGGGCTCCCGCAGGAGGCGCTCGACCAACTGGCGGCCGCGTCTCGCGTGCGTCGCTACCCGCGAGGCCAGATTCTGGTCTCCGAAGGGGATCCGGGGGACTACCTGATCGTGCTGGAGGACGGGCAACTGCGGGTATCGCGCTTTTCCCCAGCCGGGGTGGAGGCGGTGCTTTCGGTGGTGGATGCGCCAGCCTCACTGGGTGAATTGGCGTTGCTCGATGGCCAACCACGAGATGCGAGCATCACCGCCCAACAGCCGGTTGTGGTGCGCCTGGTACCCCGCCAGGCGTTCCTTGCCATCCTCCGCACCCATCCCCAGGCGATGGAAGGGTTGCTGGCAACACTGGCCGGGATGGTGCGAGCGGCAAATGCCCGGCACGCCGACCTGATTGGGCTGGACCTGCCGGGACGACTGGCCCGCTGGATCCTGCGCCATGCCGGGTCGCCAGCCGAACCTGGGCAGGTCGTCGTCATGACCCAGAGCCAATCGGAACTGGCGGCCGAGCTGGGCGCGACCCGATCGACACTCAACCGGGCACTTCACGACCTGGCCGACCGGGGCGTGATCGACCTTGATGGAGCAACCATCACCATACGCAAGGTTGACCGCCTGCAGGACCTGATCAGCTGACCGTCGGCCGCGGATGAAATCCAACCAGAGAGGACCAACACGATGCGACTTGGGGGACCAGTTGAACACAACGCCGGAGATGCCGAGAGCTGGATCGCCGCGCTGCGTGCGCACGACTACGGGGCGGCGGTGTTTCCGCTCAAGCACGATGCACCCATCGACCAGATTCGTGATCATGCCCTGGCTGCCACCGCCGCGGGCGTGGTAATCGCCGAGGTTGGGGCCTGGAGCAACCCGATCGCGATAGATGAGGCCGAGCGGACGACTGCCATTGCTTACTGCCAGGCGCAACTGGCACTCGCCGAGGAGGTGGGGGCCCGCTGCTGCGTGAACATTGCCGGTTCGCGCAATGCCCGGTGGGATGGACCGCATCCGGAGAATCTGTCCGCCGAGACCTTCGACCTGATCGTCGAGACCACCCGCCTCATCATCGACGCGGTGAAGCCGACCCGGACGGTGTTCGCGCTGGAGATGATGCCATGGGTGTTTCCGGACTCGCCGGAGTCGTACCGCGACCTGATTGAGGCGATCGACCGACCCGGATTCGGCGTCCATCTCGATCCGGTCAACATCATCAACTCGCCCGGGCGGTACTTTGGCAATGGCGATCTGATCCGCGAATGCTTCCGGCAGCTGGGACCGCAGATCCGCAGTTGCCACGCCAAGGACACGTTGCTCTCGCCTGCCCTGACGACCCATATCGACGAGGTGCGGCCCGGTCTCGGAACGCTCGACTACGCCGCGTTCCTGCAGGAGGCGAACCGGCTCGATCCTGACCTGCCGATCATCCTGGAACACCTGCCGAGTGCCGAGGAGTACGACCTGGCTGCCGCGCACATTCGCTCGGTGGCGGAACGTGAAGGCCTGGCGTTCGGCTCGCCGTGGAGCGAAGACTGATCTTCGGGCAGCCCGGATGTCTGTGCCTGACCGAACGCGGCCGTTTGCCCGGTCACGATGACGACTCGATGCCGCCTTGCTGCACTCGGGCAAGCAGTGGCTGCTGAATGACTATCGCCCCGGGCTGACGTGTCCCGGGGCGATGTCCATCCGTTTGCAGGTGGGGCGCTACGCCGCCGGGGTTGCTTCCGGGGTGGCGGAGAGATCGACGAGGATGGTGGCGGCTTCGTCGGAGTCCAGCAGGGCAGTAGAGATGAGGATCACCTCGCCGTCGGTGCGGTTCTCAGCGTAGTGGATCATGCCTT
>CAZNQC010000262.1:0-2859 GCA_964574825.1 uncultured Sphaerobacteraceae bacterium
GTGATGTTGGTAACGGTACCGTCTGCCCCGAACGTGGTCAGCACGAATGAACCCTGGGGATCGGTCGGATCGGGCGTCATCTGCCAGGTTCCCACCAGGGGATGAACACTGTCCTCCGCATCCTGGGCCAGGGCCGACCCCATCACTGGCAACGCCATCACGCCCAGCACCACTGCCATCACCAACCGCCGGAAACTCATGGTGTTGCCTCATTTCGATCAGACCAACTCGCAGCCAATCACCACCCGCGACGAGGTCAGCTGCTCCACCCTCACGCACCTCCATCATGCGGCATACGATGTCGAATTGATATCTCCAACAATCCCTCAATCTGGTCAGATACGCCCGCCCCACTCGCTTTTGGCCCGTCGGTGCCTCTTCCGGTCTCACCACCGCACCCAGCCAAGTCAGGGCCTTTCCTGCCAGCAGCAACGCTGTCGATCGTTTACGCTCTCCCGGAGAGACAGGCTCGTGGCCACCATTCGGGCAAAGGCGTCGAACATCAAAGCGGTGGAGCCATTGTGCAGAGTCATCATGTCGAACGAGAAATCATGACGGACAAAGCAACCGTGAGCGATCAACCCCTTCCCGAGCCGGTACCCCCATCAACCGATGAATCCGATGACTCCAGCAACGAGATGGAGGAAGAGCCTTCCATCTCTGGCGTAGGCTGCCTCACGGTAATCGCCGCCAGCATCGTCGTGTCGGTGCTGCTCTACATCTTCGTCATGAAGCGAAACCCTGATACCCAGGGGCCAGCCTACATGGCGGCGTCGGCCCTGTTCGGATTCTTCGTTGTCGGCATTATTTGGGGCGTCATCCAACAACAGCGCGAAAGTGATCGCGCCCGTGACGCCGAAGAAGCTCCTCTCCCCGAACACCACCCGGACGAGACCTGAGCATCCACCGATCGGTGAATATCGACCAGGACCGCCCGCCTGGTGCGGGTGGCGACATGATGCCCGGCCGGCTCCCCACGGGAGGGCTAGTTTCGCGAAACCTGGCGCCGAAAGTCCCATTGGCAGCGGTTTCACCATCGCGCATGATTGATAAATGGGCGCATGCGCCAGGGGACGAGGGACACAATCACCACTTTGGGGGACACGGGACATGTCGTTTCAACAGCGTTTCACCATTATTGCCAGCCTGTTCGTTGCCGTTGTGCTGGGAATACTGGTGAGCCAGGTCGGGTAGCCGCACTCATGGCCATCGCCCGCCTGGACTTCCCGGAGGGTGGTGTGCCGTGTACGAAAAGGGTCGCCTTCTCGTTTCCATTGTCGTCATCGGTATCCTGCTGGCAGCGGCCGCTGGGTTCCTGATGGGTTGATCGACTCGTCAGCAGGCCAATTCGGCTGCGCTACAACCCTTGCGGCCGCTGTTAGCAGATCGCGGTCTGTTCATGGCATTCATGGCAGGGAGCAATGCTCGCTGCCAGGTCGTCTTCAGCCTGCCCGGGATGATGTGGAAGTTGGGTTGTCGTGTCGGTGCATCTGCCACAGGGGGTGACAGGCACCGTTCCGCCTCGTTCGAGTCAGGACCATACACCCGCTACCCAGGGAACGGGTGTATGGTAACGATTGTTCGGCTCCCAGCCGACGACCTGCGCAGGCGGCCTCCCGACGGGGAATGGCCGCCTGTGTTTTGACTGGAACCTGGCCGTATTGGCCCCTGACTCGATACCTATTGGTCAGCACTCGCCGCACCGTCACACTGAATGGAGTCCCACCGCGCAGGCTCAGGGTCCTTTTGGCAATCGTGCCGAGCTGATTGCAACGCACGTTGGAGACGATCACGCATGGAGCATTCGTCGCGCGCAGCATCGGGCAGCCCTTCGCTGGAGGAGGCGCAAGCCTCACTCCGCACCCTGCCAAACGGCACCTATACCCTGCGTGACATCGCCGAACGCTGGCCGCAGTATCTCCCCGCAGCCATGGTGCTCATCGCAGATGCCACGCGCCCACGCCGCCGGGTTGCATTCCGCTGGCTGCGGGGGAATGGCGCCATCGACCGCACCACCCCGCGCGATCGCGACAAGCCGATGATGACATCCTGGAACGACAGCGACATAGTCATCAGCATCGACGGTGACCGCGATGTCCAGGTCACGATGGGCAAGCCGAAGCCTCGTGGCAAGCCCCGAGCCTAGCCTTCGACCGGGCCGCTCAGCAATCCCTCTTCGGCCAGATGAGTGAGCGCCTCCTCAACTCCACCAGCCGGCACCCCTGTTGCCAGAGCAATTGTTTCGACCGAGTGTGCACCATCACAGCGACGCCAGACCGATGTCATCGTGGCATCGAGCCGGTGGAGTGTCGCCCGCTGAACGTCATAGATGACGAGATCGTCATTGTCCGGCGTGATCACGAGATCGTCTCGTCGAGCAAGAGGGGATACGGAGGAGCGGGTCGACATGAGCTGCGCTTTCGAGGAGAGCGTCGTCGTTGACACCCCGAACGATTGATTTGTCCCAGGTCCCACGGCAATGGTGATTCGTCGGCTGTCCAAACGTCAAGGGGAGCTACCGAGATCCGGAATACCAGTCGATCAGCCCCCTGCACCGTCCGCCGCAGTGTACGAACGAGCAATCTCGGACCAGGTGGCGAGATTTCGACCCTTCGATGCGTTCGATAGGTAAGGCCCGGCTCCCAGCCGACCGTTTTCGCCGCAAGCGACATTCTCGATTGCTACCGACGTGTCACCACCAGGAGTCTCTTCATGTCTGCCGCCACGCATTCACTCCGCCCATTTCCCACCTCTCCGTCGCTCACGTACGAACCATTACCCCGATTCCCCCGGCATTCTCCCGCCCGGCCAACGGGGATAACTCGGGTCGAAACAGCCCATGGAATCAACGAATGTCGA
>CAZNQC010000262.1:2959-4842 GCA_964574825.1 uncultured Sphaerobacteraceae bacterium
TTCATGGCGATGAAGAGCCGGTTTTGCTCGTCCGGATCGCTCTCCACCTGCGCCTGCCGGTACAACTCGTCGTAGTCCGGATTGTTGTAACGCTGGAAATTGCGGCCGGTCCAACCGTTGCTGGCCTGGGCGATGTTCTCGCCATTCTCCCCGGCAAACCACCGCACCATGTAGGCCACCGGCGGCGGCGCACCCACCGCCGACTGGAACATGTTCAGGTCGTAGTAGAAATGCGTGTTGTTCTGGTCGTTTCCTTCGGCGCTGTCGAAGAACACCGACGCATCGGTCTGGATCAACTCGATCTTGAAGCCGACATCTTCCAGGTTTGCCTTCACCACCTGCTGAATCTTCTGGCGCACCTGGTTCACCGTTGTCTGGAAATTCAGCGCGAGTTCCACGCCATCCTTCTTCCGTACGTTCCCGTCCAGCACCCAACCGGCCTCGTCCAGCAGTTTCGCCGCGGCTTCTGGGTCGAACACGACCTTGTTGTTCTTCGACTCCATGCTCGGAATGCCGGACAGGATGTTGACCACCGCCGGTTCTTCCTGCCCCCCGAAGAAGAAGGAATTCGCGATGAGTTCCCGGTCGATCGCCAGGTTCATCGCCTGCCGCACCGCCAAGTCACTCAGGATCGGATGCGGGGTGTTCATCTCCGACCGCTGGCCGTCCACCTCGGTCCGCGGATCGGAGAAGTTGATGTTGATCCGCTCGATCCCGATGTCCGGTGCCACCAGCAGCACACCGGGCGTATCGTCCCCCTGCAGGCTGGTCGCCAGTTCGGGCTCGATGGCGATGTTCCAGCCGAAGTCGAAGTCGCCCGTCTGGATCACACTCCGGGCTGCCGAGGCCGCATCGCCGCCACCCTTGAGAATGACCCGGCTGAAATAGGGCTTGGTCGGCTCCCGGTAGTGCTCGTTGATGGAATAGATCACCTGGTCATTGACCGTGAACTCGTCGACCTTGTATGGACCAGTCCCGATCGGATTGGACTTGAAGGCATCGATTGCCTCTTGCCCTCCACCTTCCAGCACGTGCTTCGGGTAGATCACGCTCGAACCGGCACCCGTGTAGCCATCGCTCCAGGTTGGGTTCGGCTGGGTGAAGGTGATCGTGATCGAGTAGTCGCCATCGACGGTGTAGGTATCGATCGTCTCGTAAATCGACCTGGCCACCGCACCGTTCGTCGTCGCCGGCACGGGAGTCCCATTCTCGTTTTCCATCGTCTCGACGGTCTTGTCCAGAATCCAGTCGAGCGTGAAGGCCACATCGGCGGCCGTGAACGGCTCCCCATCACTCCACAGCACGCCGTCGAGGAGATTGAAGGTGACGCTGGTGAAATCCTCGGCCAGCAACCCGTTCTCCACCGTCGGCACCTCGGTGATCAGGTTGGGGATCAGCTGACCCTGCGGCCCCCGCACCATCAGGGACTCGGACACCAACGATGCCCCGAGGCCATCCTTGTCACCGGTTGCCTGCAGCGCACTCAGGTGGCTGGGGGCCTGCCACTGGATGATGCGCAGGTCACCGCCTTCCCCCCGGGTCTGACTCTCGGTGCCGCCGCTCGGCCGGCCGGAGGCCACTCCAGGGGTCGACTCCTGGGCGCCGGCACTGCCAGACCATTGCGTGGCCAGCGCGGCAGCAAGCCCCAGGGAGGCGGCGCCCTGAATCATCTGCCGCCGGTCGAATTGCCCGGAGGCCACATGGGAGAAGACCGGGCCGATGGACTGTCGTGATGATCTAGGTGTCATGACGTGAGACCCTTTCCAATTGCCCGCACGCCGGACAGCATCCAGATGGCGGGATGGCAGCGCACGGTTCAGCGTCCACCCAGTTTACGGGAGGTCGGAAAGCGGGAGACCGTAGAATAGTGACAGGATCGTTGG
>CAZNQC010000263.1:0-4806 GCA_964574825.1 uncultured Sphaerobacteraceae bacterium
AGGGGCGGACCTGCCGCGATGAGGCACGAAATACTGCATGCGGCGAGACAGCGGCTGTTGTCCGCCCTGCCTGTTTGGAAGTTCCAAGTCTGGCCATCATTTGGATTCGGGAGCGGGCCGGCGTCGGTCGACCCGTTCGTTTCACGGAGGTACCTGTCATGAGCACACTCACACGACGGCAATTGCTGAGCGGCGCTGCGGCGTCGGTCGCTGGTTTCACCCTGCTCAACAGCGGACAGGCGGCATTGGCGGCGCGGCAGGCCACCCCGGGCGCCTCACCTGTTCCCGCGCCCGTTGGGCCTGTCGTCATCTCCACCACCGCGCTCGACGACCTGCGCAGCCGCCTGAATGGCACCCTGATGCTGCCCGGCGATAGCGGCTACCAGACCGCCAGCGCGCCAGCGAATGGTCGCTACGACGCGATCCGGCCGGCCGCCATCGCCCGCGTGCAGGATGAAGCCGACGTTATCACCTGCATCACCTGGTGCACCGAGAACGGAGTCAACCCGGTCGGACGCGGCGGCGGCCACTCCTACGCCGGATTCTCGACCACCACCGGCCTGATGATCGACCTCCGCCGCCTGAACCATGTATCGGTGGATATGGCCAACCAGACGGTCACCTGCGGTGGGTCTGCCCTGAACAACGACTTCTTCATCGCCACCGAAGACGGCCCGCTGTTCCTGCCGGGCGGCACCTGCCTGGGTGTCGGCATGGGCGGCCTCACCCTCGGCGGTGGCATTGGCTACAACGCCCATTGGGCCGGTCTCACCTGCGACCACATGATCCACTCCCGCATCGTGACCGCCGATGGCCAGGTCCGCGAGATTACCGATTCGGCCGAGAGCGACCTCTTCTGGGCCTGCCGGGGCGGTGCTGGCGGGTCGTTCGGCATCAACACCGAGTTCACCTACACCCTGGTCGAAGCACCCCAGCAGGATGTCTCCTTCTATCGTTACGAGTGGATGGGCGCCGACGCGGCGACGGAAGCCATGCAGGTCTTCCACCAGGTGCTGGCCAGCGCGCCACCGGCCCTCAACGCCGTGGTCATGACCGAAGCCACCGAGAGCGATCCCGACCCACGCAAGGCGCTCCACACCATGACCCGTGGTGCCTACATCGGTCCGGTCGAAGAACTGGCCGAACTGGTCGCCCCGCTCACCGCGATCGGCAACAAAACGGTCGACACGCTGCAGGCCATGCGGTTCTGGGACATCCAGCGCATGATTGCCACCCAGGAGCCCGAACAGCATAACTTCGGGGATATGTCACGTTACGCCAACGACATTCCGGCCGATGACCTGCTGGCCGACATCGTTGACCTCGTGGCCGATTGCCCCCAACGGTCCGACGATGCGAATGGCTCGTTCTGGTCGCTCGGGTGGGTGAGTGGCAAGGTGGCCGACTATGGCCGCACCGACACCGCCTACGTGCACCGCGATGCGCTGACGTTGTTGCGGCCAACCACCGTCTGGCCCGATGGCTCCCCGGACTCGGTGGGCGACGAGCTCAATGCCTGGACGAAGAGCGTGATCGACCTGATCTCGCCGAGCACCCCGGACCAGAGCTACCAGAACTTCCCGAACCGCGACCTGGAACGCTACCTGACCCAGTACTACGCCGAAAACCTGGATCGCCTGGTGGATGTGAAGACCGCTGTGGACCCGGACAACATGTTCAACAACCCCCAGAGCGTGCCAACCCGGGACGGCCTGGCAGCCATGGGCGGCATCGAACGGGTGTAGGCACCTTCACCCGGCACAAGCAAACAGGGAGGGCACCGCACGAACGGTGCCCTCCCTGTCTACGTGCGGTGAAACCGCCACCAGCTACTGCATGGGCGCGGGAATCTCGTTCGCCTCGTCCATGTTGGCACTGTGCACCGCTTCCGCCAGGAACCCATAGCGGGCGATACCGGTCAGGTGCCCCTCTTCAACAGTGAACACCGTCGCCACCACCTGGCTGCCGGTCTCGTTCCCGGACTGCGGATCGTGCCAGACCGCGTACTGCTCCACGACGACGATATCATCACGCCGGAACCAGCGGCGCGGCGTCATGGAGATGTTGGCCCGAGCCACCCACTCTTCCAGCAGATACTTGCCTTCACCCACTCCACGTGGACCGCCAATGCGCACGTCATCGGTAGCCAACGCCAGCAATGCCACCACATTGCGATCGTTGAGATGGTCGTGAAACGCCTGGACCACGGACACGGGGTCGGAGCTGCTCATGATGATGATCCTCTGTATCGGGCAACGAACCGGACGTTCGCTCCACCGCAAGTATGCGCCACTCGCCAGATGTCCAAGGGTCCACGCTGGCCAGTGCCTACCCCCTGCCGCGATACTTGAACCAGCGCTACCCGCGACGTGCTCCCGGAGATTTCCTCACATGATCGTAACCCGGCCCGACGAACTGGCAGGCCTGCAGCGTGCCAACGCGGCGACCACCAGGCTGCTGCGCGAACTGCAGGCCATGGCCAAACCCGGCATGCCCACCCGCGAACTCGACGACTATGCCCGGTCCTACATCCGCAAGCTGGGCGGCGAAGCGATTTTCGAAACACAGAACGGCTTCCCGGGCGCCATCAACACCAACCGGAACGACATCGTGGTGCACGGCATTCCGGGCAACGAGCAACTGGAGGAAGGTGACATCCTGACGATCGACGCCGGGATGTTGCTGGGTGGGTTCGCCGGGGATGCCGCCACTACCTTCACGATCGGACCAGCCAGTGAGCGCCAGCAGGCCCTGATCGATGCCACGATGGAAGCGATGATGACCGCCATCGGCGCGGCAAAAACCGGCAACACGGTCGGCGACGTGAGTTGGGCGATGCAATCGGTGGCCGAAGGTCACGGCTACAACGTGGCGCGGGGATTCTGCGGCCACGGCATAGGCCGCCGCTGTTGGGAAGACCCGCAAGTGCCGTTCGCCGGCAAAGCGGGAACCGGCCCGAAACTGCTCGAAGGCATGGTGATCACGGTTGAACCGGTGGTGATCGAAGGCAAGATGGACTACTACATGGACAACCGCTGGGAGGCCCGCACGAACGACGGCACCCTGGTCGCCCAGTTCGAACGCGCGGTGATGGTGACTCCGAGCGGCGGACTGATCCTCTCCGGCGACTGATCGCTTGCCCTCCAGCCTGCCCAACATCGCCCCTCACAACGCCCCGCGAACACCAGATCGCGGGGCGTTTTGGCACGCAATACCCAATCCAATGCAAATGGGGTACAGCGACTGCGCGTTGGATGGCACTTGTTCTCGACGGTATCGTGCGAGAACGAATGGAGGTGACCAGTCATGACGACGGCAGCGCTGGCGACGGCAGCCCGGAACGGTGATGTCGAGGCGTTTACCGAGCTGGTGGAACGCTATCAGGCGATGGCCTTCGGCTACGCCCTGGCCACGCTGGGCGACTATCACCTGGCCGAAGATGCCGTGCAGATCGCGATGCTGACAGCCTATGGGCACCTGGAATCCCTGCGCGATCCGGCCCGGTTCGGTGGCTGGCTGCGCGGCATCGTCCGCTTCGAATGCCTGCGCCTGATCCGCGAACGCCAGCGCTCCGCCAGCCAACCCCTGGACCACACCGGCGTTCCACTGGGGACCAGCGCTTCGGGAGTTGAGGACGAAGCCGTCTCCGCGACCACGCTCGACGAGATCCTGCAGATGCTCGAACGATTGCCGGAACGCCAGCGGGTAGTTGCCACGCTCTACTACCTGCAGGACCAGTCGCAAGCAGAGGTTGCCAGCTTTCTCGACCTCCCGCTCAGCACCATCAACAATCGCCTGCGGGAAGCCAGGCTCTTCCTGCGCCACCATGGAGCCCATCTGATGAGCGAAACGTCCCCAACCAACCCCAATCTGTCGGCAACAATCGGCGAAGTCCTCCGCGGCGAGGGCCTCAGCTTTGAGGCCCGCATCCAGGGCGACCTGCGACCCGATCTCCTGACCGCTGTCCGCGTAACAGCGGGCGAACGCTCGATCGGTGCCTTCATCGCCCAATACCTGGACGACGACACCGCGCGGCTGATTGTGCAGCCAGACTCGGCAGATAGCACTCGCGTGTCCCGCGGCGCCGCAATCCGGTCCAGCGGGGTTCCAGTCACTACTCCACTGGCGAGCAGCGCCATCGACGAGGTCATCGCGTCCACGACCAGCCCCCGGCAACCGCGGACGATCGAAACTGGCATCAAGGTGATCGACCTCTTTGCCCCACTCCGCGACGGAGGCACCGTCGCCATCATCGGCGACCGCAATGTCGGCAAGATGGTGCTGGTGGAAGAATTGGTGCGGCGGTTGGGTGAACCAGGTCCGCAGTTGACGGTTCTGGTGTTCCTCCGCACCCCTGATGAAACGGGAGTGATGCACCTGCTGGAGTATCGAACCACAGGTCCCGTCTCGATTGTGGGAATCCCGGTGGCCGACGCTTCGCCAGCCGCGCTGGGAGCGACACTTGAGCGGGTAGACACCGTGTTGGCCATGAGCAGGGACCTCGGTCGCCAGCAGTTCTACCCGGCGATCGACCCGATCACCTCACGGGCAACGTTCCGTGAAGATGACACGGTCGTGACGGAGGCTCGCCAGCTTCTGGCTCACACCGATCCCACGGATGCCCGGGTCGAAGCGATTCGCGCCTACTTGACGCAGCCGTTTTACGTGGCGGAGCCCTACACCAACCGGCCCGGCGTGTCGGTGCCGATCGAAACTGCCCGGGGCGACCTGGCCACCATCATTTCCGGCGACAACGACATGTTTGCCAATGTCGACCTGTTCATGCAGGGCTCCCTGGCGGATGCC
>CAZNQC010000264.1:0-3372 GCA_964574825.1 uncultured Sphaerobacteraceae bacterium
CGATCCTCCCGGCGTTGACGCACTGGAGGATCGATTGTGTTCTCGGGAGCATCATATTGCCGGTGGAATGAGGGCACGGACGGCGAGGAGAGGGAGGCTACACGCCAGCGATTGGGAGTGGGCTTGAGTCGCCCTTCGAGCTGGCTGAGGCTCCCCGGTTTTCCGCGTGAACCCAGCCGTGGATACCCAGGGAGCCTCGCCAATGCCGTCCCCCTTCGCCACCATGGCGTGGAGCCCGCTCACGCCATGGGTCGGAGGTTGGCCTGCGTTCCAGCCACCAAACACACAAACGCGGGAAGGGATATCCCCTCCCGCGTACGTCGTGGTGTCTCATCGATCGGCCTGCGCGGCCTGTGTACACCAGGCTCCCGCGTCATCCCTCGGCGATGGCGGCGTAGAGGTCGGTCAGCAGGCTGGGGCGGTCGGTGCAGAAGAGGTCCGGCTCCAGCGTCAGCACGCTTTCCAGTTCCTCCTGCGAATTGGTCGGCCAACCAACCACGCGGAAGCCCATCGCCTTCGCCTCGGCCACCAGCGCCCGGTCGGCGGTGGTGTGATTGGCGTCGACCTGCCGGCAGCCAAGCCGGATCGCCGTGTCGAGATCGTCGCGGCTATCCCACGCTCCAATGAACCCGCGGCGGAGGTGCGGCGCCTCCCGCTGCACGATTTCCAGCGGATAGGTCTTGAACGACGTGAGCGTCACCTGGTCGTCGAGCCCCCGGCGGGAAATCTCGGCCAGCACCATGGGCACGGTGACATCCAGCCGTTCCGGTGCGTCGTGCTTGATCTCGATCATCAGGTCTGGCAATGACTCCACCACGTCGAGCACCTCGGCGAAGGTTGGCACGCGGCAGGGTTCCGGCCAGTCGGGAAAGATCGCGCGGGCATCGAGCGCCTGGATCTCGTCCAGCGTAAACGTATGAATCTCACCGCTCCCGTTTGTCGTCCTGTCCACCGTCGCGTCGTGAATCACCACCAACTGCTGGTCGGCCGTGAGGTGAACGTCGAACTCCACCGAACTCAGGCCCAGGTCGACCGCGTAGTGGAACCCCGGAATCGTGTTTTCGGGTGCCTCGTAGCGGGCGCCACGGTGACCAATCAGTTGCATGGCGGGAATCCTCACCGGGAAGGGAGCGATGCGCTCTGGACGGCAATGCCCTGTTCGGCCAGGAGCTGCATGATCAAGGTCGGCCGGTCGGTGCAGATCAGGTCGGGGTTCATGGTCAGCACGCTGGCCAGTTCCTCCGGCGAATTGGTCGGCCAACCGGTCACCTCCATGCCCCGAGCCCTGGCTTCGGCCAGCAAGGCACGGTCAGCGGTCGGATGATGAGCCGCGGCCCGCGTCGCCCCGAGTCGTTCCGCCGTTTCGAGAAACTCCGGTGAGTCCCAGTTGCCGATATAGCCGCGCCGGATCTGCGGGGCAATGCGCTGGGCAATCTCCAGTGGGTAGGTCTTGAACGAGGTGATCGTGACCTGCTGCTCCAGCCCGAAGCGGATGATTTCCTCCACCACGAGCGGCACGACGATGTCCAGCCGCTCCGGGGCATCCTGCTTGATCTCGATTTCGAGTTCGGGCAGTACCTTCACGACCTCAAGGACTTCACGAAAGGTCGGAATGCGACAGGGTTCCGGCCAGTCCGGGAAGATCGAGCGGGCATCGAGGGCCTGGAGCTCGGCCAGGGTGAAGGTGTGGATCTCGCCGGTGCCATTGGTGGTGCGGTCGACGGTGCCGTCGTGAATCACCGCCAGCTGGTTGTCAGCCGTCAGGTGAATGTCGAACTCGGTGGCGGTCACGCCCAGATCGACCGCATACCGGAAGCCGGGAATCGTGTTCTCTGGTGCTTCGAATCGTGCCCCGCGATGACCGATGATGTGCATGGATCGCCCTGTGCGTATACGGCAAGCCGTCGACTGGCGCGTCCCCCTCCCGGGTACGCCATCGTCACTCTACGAGCGGGGAGAGACCAACGGTATGCCCGTTCACGAATGTGCAGGCAACAGGTGGTCGACTCGCTCCAGCACGTAGGTCGGCTGCTGGTCGGTAGGCACGGTTGCCAGCATCTCCCGCGTCGTCTCCCCGGTCAGCACCAGGGCCGAGGCCATTCCGGCATCGATCGCCATCCTGATGTCCGTCGAGAGGCGGTCACCGACCATCACGCAGGCGGAGGCCGGCAATCCCAGCCGGCTCAGGGCGGTTTCCAGCATGAACGGGTCAGGCTTGCCGACATTCATGCGCAGGGTCGTGCCGGTGCAGCCTTCGATTGCGCCGATGATCGCGCCCGCATCCGGTTCGCCGCGGCCCCCCGGGAAGGGGCAAAAGCGATCGGGATTTGTGGTAACCAGGAAAGCACGTTTGTGCACGGCGATTGCGTCAAAGGCGATCTGCAGTTTTCGATAGTCGAAACTGCGGTCGTAGCTGGCGATCACGATATCGATCTCCGCCGGGTCGTCCGAGATCCGGATGCCTGCTGTCGCCAGCGAATCGATCAGCGGTTGCTCGCTGATCGGAAACACGGTTGCCTGCGGATGGTGCAACAGCAACCAGTTGGTCATGGTGTCGACGGTGTTCAACACTTCCTGCGGCGCCGCCTCGATCCCGAACCGTCCGAGCTTGGCGATGTACTCGTCGCGACTGCGGGTGGGATTATTGGAGAGGAACAGCAACGGCTTCTGGAGCCGACGTAACCGGGCCAGCAAATCGGCGGCACCGGGCAACAGATCGTTCCCCAGATAGATGGTGCCGTCGAGATCGAAGATGTAGCCGTCGAACAACGACGTTGGTAGAAGGGATTCCGTGCTGGGCACGTGGCACTCCAGAATTGATGGAACGAGTGAATCGCACGTTTGTGCAGGCGTCATGGCCAGCGTTGACGGCGTCGGTGCGATGATCCTACCGTGAAGGTACGCGCTGCAACGATGTGCATGCACAAATGTGCGCAGAGGCAACCTATCATGCGGCCAACGGCGGAACGTGCCTGGACGGGAAGGACTCGATGACGGTGGTACTGGATCGGACAGCGGTGGACGAGGCGCTGCAACGCGCCTCCACGACGCGAGAGGTGGTGGTTGGCCCGGATGGGCTGCAGGCGGTTCCTCCCGTCGTCGCCCGCTTCGCTCCTGATCATCCTGTGGTGATCGTCGCCGACGAGACGACCTGGGAGATTGCCGGTGCCCGGGTCTCGTCCCTGCTGGCGGACGCGGGTCAACCTCTTCGCGATCCAATCATCTTTCCCGGCCAGCCCACCCTCCGGCCCGATACGCGCCACGTGGCCGCGATTCGCACCCGGCTCGAGGCCGAAGGGGAACCGGTGCTCCCGCTGGCGGTTGGCTCCGGCTCAATCAACGATCTCACCAAGCGGGCCGCGCACGAACTGG
>CAZNQC010000264.1:3472-4797 GCA_964574825.1 uncultured Sphaerobacteraceae bacterium
CCGGCGCGCTTCCAGGCCGGGGACGCCGCCTCGATCGAGCAACTCTTCCTGGGATTGGTCATGACCGGGCTGGCCATCCAGGTTTCCGGTTCGACCCGCTGCGCCTCCGGGTCCGAACACCAGTTCAGCCACCTGTGGGAGATGCGCGGGCTGGAGCATGCGGGCGAACTCGTCTCACACGGCAACAAGGTGGGCTTCGGAACGATCTTCTCGACCGCCCTCTACGAGCGAATGCTGGCCCACGACTGGTCGGCACTGGACGTTGATGCGGCAGTTGCCCGCTGGCCATCGTGGACATCCATCGAGACCGAGATCCAGGCGATGGACGATTCGCCGGAACTGATTGCCCGGGCCCTGGAAGAATGCCAGGCCAAGTACATCGATCCGGACACGCTCCGGGAGCGCCTGGAAACGTTCCGCACTACCTGGCCGGACCTGCGGACGCGGATCTCCAGCCAACTCCTGCCCGCTACCACCGTCCGCGATCTCCTGGTCGAAGGGGGAGGACCAACCGAACCAGCCCAGATCGGGTTGACGCTGGCACAGGTGAAGGCGAGTTATCTCCCGGCCCGGCGGATTCGACGGCGATATACGGTGTACGACATTGCCTACGAGCTGGGTGTGTTCGAGCAATTGGTGGACGAGGTCTTCGGCCCGGATGGGTACTGGGGACCAGCCACCACGGAAGGAATCTGAGATGAAGATCGCAATTGGGGCCGATCATGCCGGCGCTGACCTGAAGAACCTGCTGCGAGACCGGTTGGCCGGACGCGGCGATGTCGAGGTCACCGATTTCGGGGTGCCCGATACCGCGACCACGACGGATTACCCGCACATTGGGAGCGATGTGGCACAGGCGGTTGCGCGCGGCGATGCCGAGCGGGGGTTGCTGGTTTGCGGCACCGGGATCGGGATGGCGATCACCGCCAACAAGGTACCGGGGATCCGGGCCACCACCGCGCATGATGCCTATTCGGTCGGGAAGTCGGTGACGTCCAACAACTGCCAGGTGCTGGCGCTGGGAGCGCGGGTGATCGGGCCGGAACTGGCCTGGACACTGGTGCAGGAATGGCTCAGCCACACGTTCGACGAGACGTCTTCGTCGGCTTCGAGGGTAGCCTTGATCGACTCCCTCGAAGCGACCGGGAGTTGTTCGTAAGGCACACCCTGGTGGCGAGACAGTGTCCGCCGACCAAAAGGAAGGCCACACGCCAGCAGATCGAATCCGGCGAGCGTCTCTCTCGCTGCTGGCTGGGCCTTCCCTACTGCAACCATGCCAAGGTGCTCTCGTCCTTATCATTCGAGGCTGGCATTTGGCTGGGCGG
>CAZNQC010000265.1:0-4773 GCA_964574825.1 uncultured Sphaerobacteraceae bacterium
CACACGTCTGGCATGACCCGGGATGGCCGTGACTGCACCTTCTGGGCGCTGGAGAAGACGTTTCCGGATCGGGATGAACTGTTGACCACGATCCAGAACGAGGGCTACATCATCCCGGCCAACGAGCACTTCAAGTACTCCAACATCGGGTACTCGCTGCTTGGCCTCATCATTGAAGGGGCGTCGGGGGAGACGTATCGCGACTTCGTGACGCGCACGATTGTCGAACCGCTGGGCCTGACGAAGACAGGCCCCGATCTTGACTTCGATCGGCTCGACGAGTTCGCCAAGGGCTACACCAGCAAGGCGCACGGCTGGAACCGGCGCGAAATCGAACACATCGACACCTTTGCCGAAAGTTCGGCCACCGGGTTCTTCTCGACCGCCGAGGAACTCTCCGCCTACTTCGAAGCCCAACTGGATGGCGACGATCGCCTGATCGACGACGATGCCAAGCGCCGGATGCGCCAGGTGCAATGGACGGTGACCGACGACGCGGCATATGGTCTTGGTCTCAGTATCACCAAGGTCAACGATCGCACCTACTACGGACATTCCGGTGGGTATCCCGGCCACATCACGATCTCGAAGTTCGATCCGGAGCGCAAGCTCGTCATTTCAGTGCTCACCAACAGCAATGACGGGCCAGCCGGACAACTTGCTGTGGCCATGCTGCACCTGATCGACCTTGCTTTGAAGGAAAAGGCGCTCACCGAGCGGCAGCCTGCCGAGGACCTGAAACCCTTCACCGGTCGCTTCTCGACGCTGTGGGGCATAACCGATGTCGTCGATCTTGGCGGCCGCCTCTACACGCTGAGCCCGGCCATGATCAATCCGGCCGCCGAGGCGATCGAGATGGAAGTCGTTTCGCCGACCGAACTCAAAGCGGTGGGCGACAAGGGGTTTGGCGGGTACGGCGAGAACATGGTCTACGTGCGGGACGCTGATGGCCAGATCACCGAAGTCTGGGGTGCGAGTGGCATGAAGCTCGTTCCGGCGGCCGATTTCGAACTGCCCGAGAAGCTGACGCGACCAGTTCGGGCCTGATCCGACGCGGATTTTCCTCTGGAATGTGATCGCGTCCCGGTCCTCAACGACAGAGAAACGGGGTGGCAACCTGGCCACCCCGTTTCCGTGCGCGCTTCCTGGAGACTCTTCGATCAGTTCCAGGCTTCGACTGGCTCGGGATCGGGCAACAGGCTGAGCGACCGGCTGGCGATGATCGGCTGGACCAACTCCAGGAAGTCGGCTACCGGCATTGCGCCGAGATCTTCCCCGGATCGGAGGCGCACGGCCACCTGCTTCGACTCCGCTTCGCGCTTGCCGATGACCAGCATGTACGGAATTTTCTGCAACTGGGCATTGCGGATCTTGGCCTGCATGCGGCCCGTCGAGTGATCGACATCGGAGCGCAGTCCGGCATCCTTCAGGGCAGCCTGGACTTCCTCGGCGAATGGCAATTGGTCGTCCGTGATCGTGATCACCGAGACCTGCTGCGGCGCCAGCCAGGCCGGGAAGGCACCTGCGTAGTGCTCGACCAATCCGCCGACGAACCGTTCCATCGAGCCGAGCAACGTCCGGTGGATCATCGCCACGCGGTGCCGCTCGCCATCCTCGCCGACGTAGTTGACATCGAACCGCTCGGGCAGGTTGAAGTCCACCTGAATCGTCGGACCTGTCCACGCCCGGCCGAGGGCATCGAGCCACTTGATGTCGATCTTCGGCCCGTAGAATGCACCTTCGCCTTCATCCAGTTTGTACGGCAGGCTCCGGCTTTCGAGCGCCTCTTTCAGCTTGTCGACTGCCTCGTCCCAGTTCTGCTCGCTGCCAATCGCCTTCTCTGGCCGCGTGCCGAGGTAGACCTCGAACCGGTAGCCGAAGACGTCGGCCATGTGCATCGCGAGGTCGAGCACTCCGGCGACTTCATCCACCACCTGCTCGTGCGTGCAGAAGATGTGCGAATCGTCCTGCGTGAAGCCACGCACGCGCAACATGCCATGCAGCGTGCCGGATCGCTCGTAGCGGTAGACCGTGCCGAGTTCCGCCAGGCGAATCGGCAGTTCCCGGTATGAGTGCACCGAGTTCTTGTAGATCATGATGTGGCCCGGGCAGTTCATCGGCTTGAGGTAGTAGTCGACCTCTTCGATGGACATCGGGGAGTACATGTTCTCGTGGTACGTCTCGAGGTGCCCGGACGTGCGGTAGATCTTCTCCGACGCGATGTGCGGCGTGTAGACCAGGTCGTAGCCGCGCGCCAGTTGCTCCTGCTGCTCGAACTGTTCCACCAGGTAACGGATCATCGCGCCCTTGGGGTGCCAGAGAATCAGCCCAGGACCGATCTCCTCGTTGACCGAGAACAGGTCGAGATCCTTGCCCAGTCGCCGGTGGTCGCGTCGCTGCGCTTCCTCCAGCTTGTGCAGGTAGTCGTCGAGTTCTTCTCGCGTTGGCCAGGCCGTGCCGTAGATGCGTTGCAGCATCGGGCGCTTTTCGTCGCCCCGCCAGTAGGCACCGGCAATCGACTGGAGCTTGAAGGCACCGATCTGGCGTGTCGTCTTGACGTGCGGACCCCGGCAGAGATCGAGGAAGTCGCCCTGCTGATAGGTCGTGATGACTTCATCGTCCGGCAATCGCTCGATCAACTCCACCTTGTAGGGATTGTTGCCGAAGATCTCGAGCGCTTCGTCGCGGCTGACTTCCTTGCGTTCGAATGTCTCGTTTTTCTTCTGATGCTGGCGCATCCGCTTTTCGATGTCTTTCAGATCGTCGGGCGTGAGCGCGCGCGGCAGGTCGAAGTCGTAGTAGAAGCCATCCTGGATCGCCGGACCGATTCCGAACTTGACCTCAGGGAAAAGCTCCTGCACGGCTTCGGCCATCAGGTGGGCGGTTGAATGACGCATGCGGGCCAGCTCGTATTCGCGCTGGTCCTCCGTGTCCACGGAAATATCGAAATGTTCCAGATCAGACATGTTCATCCTCCGATCCGCAACGGTCGTCGTCGACTCGCCACGGAAGACACAAAATGGCCCGGCAATCCGCAAAGGGACGCCGGGCCAACGTGGTTCCACCCTTATTCCGACAGGTGCTGCGGAGGAGCAGCAACCATCGCTCAAGCAGCCGCTAACGGGGCCAGCCGGTTCCACCTATTGCGGCCAAGGCCGGTTCGGGAAACTGCTCACAGGGGGTGCGTTGCTGGTGGCCAACTCCCCGGCTTTCACCTGGTCCGGGTTCGCTGCAGCCGCCAACCGGCAGGCATGTCCTGATCAACGCAAACTCTTCACTTTGTGGTCAGGATAGGCCTCGCCGACGCCAGTGTCAAACCGGGTTCGCCTGCTGGTCGCCCGGCTCTCGGGCCGGATCGGCTCCAGCATCGCGCGTGACGCCCGGATCCCTCATGGTGCGCGACCCTGCGTCCCGCAGCGTCAGGAATCCGCGCAGTCCAAGCAGCCCGATTGCGGCAATGGCGGCTGTCCAGATGGCCGGCCGGGCGATCCGCTCGATCGTCTCCGGCTCGACGGACGGCACCTCGGCCACGACTGGTACCGACGGTTGATCTTCGACCGCCTGCCTGGCGGGTTGTTCATTCTCGACAACGGCGAACTCACCGGTGGAGGTCGTGGAGCGGGCTATCTCGGCCGGGGCCGGGTCGTTGAAGGCAGCAACCACCCCCTGGAATGGCTCTCCGCTTGCGAGCAGGTCGGCTCGCCCGTTGAAGCCATAGTCAAGCAGGCTCGCGCTGTCGGCATACCAGCCACCAGGCGCTTCACCATCCAGGTTCACCGCGATCATTGTGCCGGCACCCTCGCGTGTGGCGAAGTTGATCAGGCAGTAACCGGCTTCCCAGTCGTAGCCGGTCTTGCCGGCAAAGACGGACGGGTACTGATTCAGCGACCGATTGGTGTTCGTCACCGTCAGGTAGCCATTGGAGGTCGTGTAGGATTGCGTACCCATGATCTCCATCAGGACGGGATACTGGGCAGCCAGGCGGCCGAATGTCGCCACGTCGGCGGCAGTCGAATAGTGCCCCTCAACGCCCCAGCCCGATGGCGTGACGAAGTGTGTGTCCTCGAGACCCATGTCGGCGACACGCTGGTTCAGCAAGCCCATGAAGCGGTCGACGGCCTCCTGGTCGGTGTCGCCTTCCTGATAGCCGAGGGACCGGGCGATGGTGATTGCCGCGTCATTGCCGGACGGCAACATCATGCCGTAGAGCAGGTCGCGCAATGTGTATTGCTCGCCCACGCCGAACCCCATCAGTGTCCCGTTGGAACCCATGTAGTTGCCGTCGGGATCGCGCAGGTCGAAGTCCGAGGTGGTGAGCACGGTGTCGAGCGGAGCCATTTCGAGGGCCTGCACGGCGGTGAACATTTTGGTCACACTGGCAATGCCGACCCGGTCGTGCGCGTTGTGTTCGGCAAACACATTGCCGGTCTCGGCGTCGATCACGATGTAGCGGGATGAAGAGAGACCGAGCGAGGAATCTTCCTGGCCGAGAGCGACCGGGATGCCAAGGCCGGCAAGCATGAGGGTGCAGATGGCGATGGCTGCCAGTCGATGGCGAAGAGCCATGTAGTGGATCCTTGCATCGAAGCACGGAAAAGGGGAGGCGGCTGCCCGCGACACAGTCGCGCGCCGCAACGATGATACCGAACCTGTCGAGGGCATGAAAAAACCACGACCGGCGGGTCGTGGCTTCTTCGCTGCGTGGTGGGCGATACTGGACTCGAACCAGTGACCTCTACGATGTCAACGTAGCGCTCTAACCAGCTGAGCTAA
>CAZNQC010000266.1:0-1888 GCA_964574825.1 uncultured Sphaerobacteraceae bacterium
ATGATCGAACACTACGCCGCCGGTCACGCCATCGAGCGTGCAACCGACGACGACATCGACCGGCTCGAAGCACTCGCCCACTCCCTGCTCACGCGGATGCACGACAACGGTGACGTCGACTACGACGGATTTGCGGACGATGACATGGCGTTTCACACGACACTGATCGACATTGCGGGCAACCAGCATCTCTCCCGCCTCTATGCCTCGCTCCACGTCTACTCGGTTGTTCGCCGCGCGCACTTCCTGGAGCACGGAGTGCGCGGCTCGGCGCAGGCACCGCTGACACCCTATATCCACGTCCACGACGAACACATGGCCATCGTCGGTGCCCTCCGCGCCCGGGATCGCGATGGTTTGCAGCGCGCACTCAGCACCCATCTGGAGATCGTTCGTGATTTTGCGAAGCGGGTTCTTACCAGCGTCGCCACGCCCGATTCAGCAGACCAGTAACCGGCTGGAACTAGAAAGGAGATCCTCTCCGCTTCGATGGGACACCCATACACGACTCGATTCCCTTGAGGAGATGTCACCAGATGATCCATCGTCCATTTACCCGCCGCCGGCTCGTGACAGGCAGTGGAATCGCCGCTGCCGGACTGGTTCTTGGCAGCCCGTCCTCCACCTTCGCCATGCCCCAGGTTGCCCGGTCGCTCCACCGCGCCCAGGGCGATCCGGTCAAGCTGAAGTTCGCCCACATGAACTCATGGAACGCGGAGTGGGCGGCTGACCTCGACACCATGGTGGCCGACTGGAACGCCGCCAACCCCGATATCCAGGTCGAAGTGATCAAGTGGACCTGGGACACCTACTTCGCCACGATGACCGCCGCAATCGGCGCGGGCGAAGCGCCAGACGTGATGAACATCGGCTGGGGCGAGGTCGTCCTGATCGGCCGCCAGCACCTGCTCGACCTGACAGGGCTGGTTTCGGACGAAACGCTCGGGACGTTCAGCGAGTCATCGTTCCGTTCCTGCCGGTATGGCGATGAGCTCTACGGACTTCCGGTCTTCGAGCAGATGAACCAGGTGCTCTACTACCGCGACGACTTCGCCCAGGAAGCCGGGGTCACCTTCGATGGCGACACCCTGAGCTGGGAGGGACTGGTCGAGGCAGCGATGGCAATGCAGGCAGAGGGCCGATCCGGACTCGGGGTCGCTGCGAGGGGCCGAGCCATCGTTGAGCCCTTCGCCCCAATCCAGTATCAGAACGAGAGCCGCATGGTGGTTCAGGACGGCGATTCCTGGGTGCCAACCTTCGACACCGAGGATTCCCGCGTCGCCGGACAGTATTTCGTGGATCTCTGGACCACGGATGGCGTCGTCAACGCCAACAACCTGGAAAAAGGCTACACCGAGCTCGTCAACGACCTCGGCCTGGGAACGACGGCGATGTTCCACGGCGTGACCCAAAACTACTTCGCGCTCGTCCAGACGTATCCGGACCTGGCCGACGTGATCAAGATCGCCCCGCCGCAGACGAACAAGGTCACCTCGACCATTGGCGGTGCATTCTCGATGTCGGTGTTCAAGTACAGCGAGAACCCGGAAGCCGCCGTCCAGTTCGTGGAATGGGCCACCGGCGCCGATGCCCTGGCGAACTACTGGCTGCCAAAGGGTCAGGTGCTCTCGCCGAACCCGAGCGTGCCCTCTCCAGGCATGCCGGACGACATTGCTGCCCGGATGGCCGAGTACCAGGCCGTGCAGGATGTCTTCCCGTTCGCAACCCAGTGGGAAACCGTGCGCGAGCGCGTGCTCTCGCCGCGGCTGGCCCAGCTCGTCAGCGGGCAGAGTGATTTCGACAGCACCTGGAGCGACATCCAGTCCGAGGCTGAGATGACCCTCCGCAACAGCGACTAGCAGCCGCTCGACCACCAGCCGTTCCGGGA
>CAZNQC010000266.1:1988-4646 GCA_964574825.1 uncultured Sphaerobacteraceae bacterium
TGGCCTACGGTCTCTACCTCAGCCTCACCGACGCGAACCCGCTCACCCTACAAGCCAACTTCATCGGACTCGAGAACTACCGATATCTGTGGGAAGACTCCGTCTATCGCGGTGGCCTGGTTCGCACCATCGTCTTTACGGTCTCGATCGTGGCCATCGAGTTTCCGCTGGCGCTGATTCTCGCACTGATGTTGAACGAACCGCTCCGGGGTCGGGCCATTTACCGGTCGCTGCTGCTGATTCCCTGGGTGATGCCCAATGTCGTTGCCGCCGTCATCTGGAAGTGGATCTATTCACCGGATTTTGGCCTGCTCAACTACGGTTTGAAGGAACTCGGCATCATCGATAGTTACATGAACTTCCTGAGCGATCCGGGACGTGCCCTGCCCTCGGTGATTGCCGTCGGCGTCTGGAAGGGAATTCCCTTCTCGACCGTCGTGCTGCTGGCAGGCTTGCAAGCGGTTCCCAACGACGTGATGGAAGCGGCGAGGGTTGACGGTGCAAACGCCTGGCAGCGATTTCGCGACGTCACCGTGCCGAGCCTCCTTCCGATTGCGGTAGTGGTGATCGTGCTACGAACGGTCTGGACGTTCAACTCGTTCGATCTGGTCTACGTGCTGACCGGAGGCGGTCCGGGTTGGGCGACACAGTTGCTGTCCATTTACGTCTATCTCTCGTCGTTCCAGTATCAGCAACTCGGCTATGGCGCGGCAATGGCGGTGACCATGTTGTTCGTGCTGGCGATTCCGGTTGCGATCTTCGTCCGGCGCACGTTGGGAGAGGAACCATGAGCAGTCTGTCCCTCTCGCTCGGCACCCGAAGGCAACGCCGGCAACTCCTGAAATCGACGATCCTGCACCTGGTCCTCAGCATCTCGACCCTGCTGATCGTCACGCCATTCCTGTGGCTGTTCGCGACATCAATCAAGAATGTCGACGAGATCTTCACCCAGGTCCCACGGTTCATTCCCCGCAATCCGACGCTGGAGAACTACCGGTACATCTTCAGCGAGACACCGGTGCCACGGTATTTCCTGAACAGTCTCATCATCGCCAGTGCAACCGCCGTGATCGGCACGATCCTGACCTGTCTTGCGGCGTACGCGCTGTCCCGCTTCCAGTTCCGGGGCAAGATCGGCTACATGACGATGCTGCTGGTGACCCAGATGTTCCCGGCGGCGTTGTTCCTGGCACCGCTCTACATCGTGCTCCGCAACTACCACCTGATCAACACACCGTGGGCGTTGATCTTCTCCTACAGTACGTTCGTCATCCCATTCTGCACGTGGATGCTGAAGGGGTACTTCGATGGTATCCCGGCCGATCTCGAAGAGGCGGCGATGGTCGATGGTGCGTCGCGCCTCGTGGCGATGCGGACGATCCTGCTGCCGCTGGCGGCTCCGGGCCTGGCAACGGCTGTCCTGTTTGCCTTCCTGCTGGGCTGGCAGGAATTCATGTTCGCGATCGCCTATATCCAGTCCGACAACCTGCGCACGCTGCCGGTTGGCATCGCGCTGATGCAGTCGACCTACGGTGTGGCGTACGGCTATCTGATGGCGGCGGCGGTCGTCGTCACGATCCCGATCATCGTGCTCTTCGCGTTTTTGCAACGGTATCTGATCCGGGGCCTGACGGCGGGTGCCGTCAAAGGCTAGGGTGATGTCATCACGGAAGGAACCAGGCACATGTCATCGTTCGGAACTGCGTCAGCCGCGATTTTCCAGGGAACCGAGCGAGCGTTCGAGATTGTGGAAAACGAGGTGCCCGATCCCGGTCCAGGCCAAACCCTTCTTAAAGTGGAACTGACCGGAATCTGCGGAACCGACGCCCACATCGTCGATGTTGGGTCAGCGGCACAGATGGCGCTGGGCCATGAGATCAGTGGGCGGATCGTGGCGATGGGTGAAGGCGTGAGCCACGACATCACCGGGCGGCCAATCGCGGAAGGCGATCTGATCGTGCCGCACCCTGGCGCCCAGGGAGGAGCCTATGGGTTCCGCTCGGACGCCCTCAGCGGTCCGCCGCATTACACCGGCGGATTCGGACAATATCTCTCACTCTGTTACCCGAATTCATCGTTGTTCAAGGTCGAAGCCGAGCCCCATATTGCGGTGCTGCTGGAACCGTTCTCGGTGGCGCTGCATGCCGTCGACCGCGCACACGTCCGGCTGGGCGATACGGTGGTGGTGCAGGGTACCGGCGCGATCGGTTTGTTCGCGATCTTCCTGGCCAAGCGAGCGGGCGCGATCAAGGTAATCGCCGTAGGTGGTCCGGCCGGCCGGCTGGAGGTCGCCGCCAACCTCGGTGCCGATGTGCTGATCGACATTGCGGACTACCCGGATGGGGCCGAACGAATCGCGCTGGTCCACTCGCATACACCGGGTGGCCGCGGGGCGGATGTGGTCATCGAATGCGCGGGAGCGAAACCGGCAGTGGCGGAAGGGCTTGATTACACGCGCAAGAGCGGGACGTTCTGCGAGGTCGGGCACTTCATCGATACCGGGGAGATCACGATCAACCCGAACCGTCACCTGGTGCTGAAGGACATCAACCTTGTCGCGCCGTATGGCAGCAGCAACGAGCACTTTACACGGAGCCGGGCGATCCTGGAAACGGATGGGGACCGGCTCGATGCCGTCGTCTCACACCGGATCCCGCT
>CAZNQC010000267.1:0-1119 GCA_964574825.1 uncultured Sphaerobacteraceae bacterium
ATCTGGTTTGGATTCGTTCCTGCATGCCCGGAACCGGGGAGGCGCCTGTTCCATGAAGATCACATCCATCGAGGCCGAAATCTACCGCGTTCCATACAGTGGGCCGCTCGAACCGGCCTGGTCGCCCGGTACGACCTGGCGCGAATCAGGCGCGACGGTCTATCGCGTTCACACCGACGAAGGAATTACCGGCATCGGGGCCAGCCGTGGCGCACCCGACCTGGCGACCAACGTGGTTTCGCCGCTGCTGGCGGGGCGCGACCCCTCCTACATTGAGCCCATCGTGCGCACGATCATCAACGGCGCCGGGGGTTGGGCGGCGATTCCGACCGCGTGTGGCGTCGAAATGGCGCTCTGGGACCTGGCCGGGAAGGTGGCTGGCCTGCCCCTCTACCGGCTCTGGGGCGCGCATACCGACCGGATCAAGGCCTACGCCTCGATGGTGGAGGTGAGGACTCCCGAACGCCGGGCCGAAGACGCCCTGATGTTGCTGGAGCGGGGGTATCGGGCCATCAAGCTGCGGTTGCACGCGGAGACGATGCGCGAGGACATCGCCCAGGTCGAGGCCGTGCGAATGGCGGTCGGCGACCGGATGGAGATCATGGTCGATGCCAACCAGGCGCAGGAACCGGGTACACCGGGGTCCGAGAACAGTGTGTTCTGGGGCTACGACCGGTCCCTCGCCACCTCACGGGAACTGTATGCGTTGGGCGTGACCTGGCTGGAAGAGCCGTTGCCGCGCTACGACTTCGACGGCATCAGGAAACTGACGGCGGCAACCGATCTCCCGATTGCGGGGGCGGAGAATAACATCGGATTGCACGAGTTCCGGCAGTTGATCGATACCAATTGCTACGACGTGCTGCAGCCGGACGCACTCGTCTGTGGTGGCATGAGCATGCTGCGCAAGATTGGCGCCTACGCCGAAATGCATCACAAGCAGGTTGCGCCGCATCATGGCGGCAACGGGTTCGGGGTGGCGACCCACCTGCACCTGAGCGCCTCGATGCCCAACTCGCCATGGGTGGAGTTGCTGCAGGATCCACCGGCGATGGAGGCGGCCGAGTTCCAGGGCTTGCTGTCCGCACCGCTGGAGCCGGATGCCGACGGCTACGTGCA
>CAZNQC010000267.1:1219-4643 GCA_964574825.1 uncultured Sphaerobacteraceae bacterium
GGCGGGCGAGGTCTGCGAGTTCGGCGCCTTGAACGGACGAGATGAGTTCACCCGTTTCGTCCTCGACTTCGAGGACGAGGGTGTCGGTGTCGTCTGGGCCGTTGAATTCGATGCCGTTCAACACAACCAGTAGTGCGTCGCGCTCGTTGTCGTACCCGGCGATCACGTTTGTGGAGCGCGTGTCCCACCGGGTGTAGTGCATGTCAATCGCTCCTCTTGAACGGGCTCACCGGCACAACGGGTGCTCACGCGAACTTCCGGCGTCGGGATCATATGGGTGGAACCTGCAGGCGCAGCTGATTTCCCAGAGCCGGTATGAACCCAAAATCGACGTCATGATTGTGTGTGGAGTTGGAGCACGAATGAAGGTCGGTCAGTTCCATCGCTGGAGCCGCCCGACCTTCATTGATGAATCTGGTTTGTTTGCCGGTCAGGACCCTTGCTGGGCCTTCCGGTTCAGCAGGCCGAGGACGATGGTTGCGAGAATGACACCCGCGATGACCACCCAACCCGCTATATCCCGCCGATCATTGACCAATGCATCCATCGCAAGCTCCTGCGTGCCGGCATGTCCTGATATCGACCAGAAAACTGCTGGTTAGCGGCCACGGCTGAGGGCGCTGTAGCCTGCCGATACGATGACGCCGCCGCCCAGCGCCACCAGGAAGGCGCCGATGCTCCAGTTGATGCTGAAGGAGTCATCGAAGATGAAGGAGAAGATGGCGCCGCCAAGAACCGCCCCGATGATGCCGAGCACGATATTGGCGATCCATCCCTGATTCTGATCGGTGCCGACGATTTTGCTGGAAAGCCAGCCGATGAGTGCCCCAAAGATGATCCAGGAGATGAGGCCCATATTGTGCCGCCTTTCGCTTGTGCCATGTGCAACCACGTGTCGATGTGCGGAAGCCTACTCTACTGCTCCGTTACGGTCTACCTTCCCAGCCCGCGGTCGGGATGGGTGTTGGCATCTTCAGGCACCCACGCCTTGAGAACCTGGTGGACGGCGGCGGCCCCAACCACCGGCGTGGCGGGGAACTCGAGCGAGGATGGGTGAAAGACGAACGGTTGTTGCTGTTCGCCGCCGAGGCCGCCGTGGTTGCCGATCAGTTCCTCGAAGGCCGCGGTCTCACCCGTCGCGGGATCGAACATGCTCATCACCAGAATGTCGGGGGCATTCGTGAACCCGTCGGTGCGGAGCAGATGATCGCGCGAGGTGGGGCGGAAGGTGCCCAGGGGGCCGTCGCCTTCCACCCGATCGGCCTTGAGATAGTGGCGCCCGCGCTGCCCAATGACCACCGCCTCATCATCTGCCTCGGCGCGAACCATGATGAACGAGACGCCAGGGTGGGCGACGAGGGCGGCGATGAGCCCGGGTAGCTCGGTCTCCAGGGCTTCGAGTGTGACCCGGTGTGGCACGTTGGTGAAATAGATGACACCGAGGTTGCCCGAGGCCATGACGATGATGTCGTGACTCCCGGTCTGTTGCATGCTGCCGGCCGTCTCTTCCCGCCGGGTGGAGCCACTGATTTCCAGCCGGCCAACGGGCGTGTGCTTGGAGACCTGGTCGCCCACCCAACCGGTGTTGTCCACCAGCACGCCCACAGCGGCCGAGGCGTTGGCCATCGACTCCGACTGGCCCTCGAACGATTCGACCCGGTGCGGCTGATCGACTGCGGTGCGGACGAGGTCTTCCAGCGAATAGCCGAAGCGCTGCTTGAAGGTGGCGCCCGCACTCTGCCCGTGATCGGACAGCACGACGAGGTGATAGGGGCGGGGAGCGATGTCGGTTGCCTTGCGCAGCTCCCCAAAACCGGCGTCGAGCGTGGTCAGCACCTTGAACGCATCCGAACTGCGGGGGCCGGAATGATGGGCCACCTCGTCGTAGGCGAAAAATGTGTTGTAGACCACAGGGATGCCGCGCAGGATGTCCGAGGTGAGCATGAAGATGCTCATTTCCTGCATGGAAGCGTTGGTGGCGGCGCGCACGAAGGCATATTCAATCGTGCGATGCAGGCGGGGTTGAACGTTGTGCCGCACCTGCTGCCAGGCCTGCCAGCGTTCGCGCACCAGTTCGGCCAGGAAGAGGCCGACATTGCGGGCGAGCGTGAGCGGGTTGGAGAGGAACATGGCGGCGGCAATCGTTGGGCGCAGACCGCTTTCCCGGGCATTGCTGAAGGTGGCGACCGCATCCTGGGCGTCGCCGGTGAAGACGTTCCAGCGGCCCGCCCCGCCGACCAGCAGTCCCGCGCCAGTGGTCAGGCGTTCTTCCAGGAGCGTGGCGACGTGGGCCGAACTGGAGACCATCGGCTGACCGGTCGCCTTGTCCCACCAGCGAAAGGCGGGGATATCCTGGTTGGCGCCGAGCAGGATGCCTGCCTGGCTGGCCGAGGTCTGGGACGAGAGGTCCGGTTCCCACTCCGACACCACGTAGCCATCGTCTTCCAGCCACGATTTCAGGTTGGGCATCCACCCCGCGGCCAGCGCTTCCTCGAGAATGGGCCGGGCGAGACCATCGATTTCCAGGTAGATCACCCCGGGCTCGGCGCTCTTGATGTGGTTCCGGCGGTGACGACTGGCCAGCCCCGAGCGGATGGCTTTGTAGTAGCCGAAGTCATCGGCATACGTCAGGAACGAACTCGCCAGCGCCTGGACCACCAGCAGCACGCCGATCACGATCAGGATGGTGCCGAAACCGGAGACATCGACATCGAAATCGACGATTTCCACGATGAATACGGCCACCCTGAACGCGACGACGGTCGCTCCGAACGCCACGATCAGGAACAGGATCGGATGGAAGTGGAAGGCGAGCCGCAGGATCAGCGGGAAGGCCAGGGCGAAGACGACTTCGGCGACGAGCGCGAGGAGGACGGCGCCCCAGAATCCTCCCACCTTCACACCGGGCAGAATTCCGGCCAGCAGCATGATGACCGGCGCCTGCACCAGGACCGCCAGCAGCACGGCCAGGACTGCATTCCGGAGACGAACGTGCCAGGTGCTCATGACGATGCGTGGTACCTCTGCCTGATCGAACCGGACGAGCCGGGTGCCCCTGTGGCCGGGATATCCCTGCGGGTCAGTATCCCACGACCAGCGAGGAACCCGGTTTGCTATTCGGCCGAACGAGTCACCCGCAGGGTTACCGGGCCAAAGAGCCCAACCCGGTGATCCTGGTCGGCGGCAAATGGTGTTGGACTGGTTGCCTGCATGTACGAGCCCAGCGAACTTGCTACGGCTATCCGCAAGGTGACCGTGGTTCCGGCGGCGTCGCTCAGATCGACCCGGAATGGCGCGGTCACCAGGGTGGCGACCGGTCGATCGTCGACGCTGACCCCTACCGAACCTCGCAGGTCACCCAGGTCCAGCACCAGTCGTTCGTTGCCGACGATGGCAGGCAGGGTCACGTGCTGGCTGTAGGTCA
>CAZNQC010000268.1:0-4568 GCA_964574825.1 uncultured Sphaerobacteraceae bacterium
CCGGCAACTTCGGCGAAGATGGCTGGAACACCTGTGGGACTCGATTGACCAGCCTCTTCGTCTCCGGAGCCACCACCCGATGACCGATCACGCCGCCATTGACGGTACGCCCGTGCGCACCGCCCCCTTTCCAACCTGGCCAATCTTCGGGGAGTCCGAACAAGCCAACCTCGCCGCAGCCCTCGATTCCGGCATCTGGTCCGACCCCGACGGTGGCCCATTCGTCGCCGCCTTTGAACAGGGATTCGCGGAATTGAGCGGAACGCGCCGGAGCGTGGCCGTCACCAACGGCTCGACGGCCCTGACCCTGGCCATGCGCGCGCTCGGCATCGGTGCCGGCGACGAAGTGATCGTCCCCGCCTACACCTTCATCGCCACCGCCACGGCGGTACTCGAAGCCAATGCCCTTCCGGTCTTTGCCGATGTCGATCCCGGCACCTACTGCATCGATCCGGGCGCCGTGGAACAGCTCATCACCCCGCGCACCAAAGCCATCATCCCAGTTCATCTCGGTGGCCATCCGGCCGACATGGATCTCCTGCAGGCGATTGCCACACGCCACGGTCTCGCCATCATCGAAGACGCCGCTCACGCGCATGGCGCCACCTGGAACAATCGTCCCGCTGGCTCGATCGGCACATTTGGCTGCTTCTCGATGCAGGCGTCGAAGAACCTGACCGGCGGTGAAGGCGGCATCGTCACCACCCAGGACGATGATCTGGCCGAGCGCATCCGGTCACTGCGGAACTGTGGGCGCGTGCTGGATGGCGCCTGGTTCGAGCATCACCTGATGGGTGGCAATCATCGCCTCTCGGAGTTCCAGGCCGCCGTCCTGCTGGCCCAACTCGAACGCTACCCAGCCCAACTTGCCCGCCGCGACACCAATGGCCGCTTCCTCGACGCTGGCCTCGCTGAAATCGACGGCATCATTCCCCAGGCCCTCGATTCCCGCACCACGATGCACGCCCGGCACCTCTACAGCTTTCGGGTTGATGCGGCTGCGTTCGACGGCCTGACGCGCGACGAGTTCGTCACCGTGCTCCAGGCCGAAGGGATCCCCAGCAGTTCCGGCTACGTCATTCCGCTCGACCGGCAACCGGTATTCGCCAACCAGGCGTTCGACGTGCAAGCCACCGGCTGGGAATCAGGCCGGGAGTCGACTCACTACGGCGACCGCCATCTGCCAATGACCCAACTCATCTGCGATGAAGTCGTCTGGATCCCCCAGAACGTCCTCCTCGGCGAAGAGCGGGACATGGACGACATCGTTGCTGCCGTCGAGAAGATTCGTGACGCAGTCGACCGGCGAGGAGCTGCGTCTCTCCAGCGATCCTGATCGTCAGGCAACAGATCGGGCCCGGAGAGGGTGACTCCAGGCCCGATCTGTGCAGGGGGGATGCCTACTCCGCTTGCAGAATGGCGAGCGCGCCGTGGCTGGCGTGCCCGAATGCATGGTTCACGGCCACGTACTCACCCGGTTCCTCAACGGTGAACTCCACACAGGCACCGTCGCCAGGGCCGATGGTGATGCCCTGCAACCCGTAGAGCGGGTTGGCCGGGTTGGCGTTCACGTATGCCTTGTCGAAAATGGCCCCCACCACGTGGAAGCTGCACCACACGTTCGGACCGGCATTCATGACGAAGATCCGCACCGGTTCCCCAACCTTGATCTTGATCGGGTTCTCCACGTACTGGTTCGCATAGCCGTTGAAGGTCACCAGGTCCATCATCATGCCGCTGGCCAGCATCATCTTCGCCATGCTCGGCACCATGATCTCGTCGTTGGGGTCCTCGAAGTAGAACTCGCTCTGCACGAAGCAGAGTTCCTGGGCCGGAGACCATCCCTCGGCTGGATCGACGATCATCGCGCCGTACATTCCCGCCCCAATGTGCATCAGCACCGGTGCTGTGCCGCAGTGATACATATAGGCACCGGGCGTGGTGGCCGGGAATGTCCAGGTGAACTCCTCGCCTGGCGCCACGTTGCGGTAGTTCACGTTCGGGGGCGTCTTGGCCGAGTGGAAGTCCATCGAGTGGGTAATCGCGCCATCGTTGCGAATGGTGACGGTCACCTCATCACCCTGAACGGCGCGGAGCATGGGGCCGGGAATGGTGCCGTCCCAGGTCCAACCAGCGTAGGCGAGATCCTTGGCCACGAACACCGTGGCATCCACGGCCGAGATCGTGAAATCCTTCGGCCCCGGTTCAACCGCCGGCAGCCAGGGATCGTAGACCACATGTTCGGTGGGAATCGAGGGAACCGGGGTCGAGTCGCCGGTGCCGTGGTCACTGCCGTGACCGCCGGTGTAGGCCCCTTCGGGAGTTCCCTCGTCGTTGGTCTCCTGGGCAAATGCCGCCATTCCCCCGCCCAGCACAGCCGGCACGGTCAGGCCGAGGGACGCAGCTGCCTTCAGGAATGCCCGGCGATCTGGTTCCTGGCGCCGCAGGCGTTCCCCCAGGGACGTATGCTGCAGATCGACATCGACAGGAAATCGAATCGTACCCATGACCAGTCCTCCCCGAGTCGCCCGTGGCATCCCCAATGGTGACACGATGCGGGCTCATTGCCACCATGATAGGAGTGATGCGCACTCCCCCACGAGACGCGGAGGGATGGGAAATGCCAACCAATTGGGTAGGATGCGCTTCCTCCGGCAGCAGGAGTTCCTCAATGACGATTCATGGTCTCGGCGATGCCGGATTGCCTGCGACGCGTATTCGCACTGGTGAATCCCCCGTCAGGTTCGTGCAAAGGCTCCTCCTCCATCACGCGCAACGAATCGAAGCCAGCCGATGCCGGGCACTTCCAGCGGCGAATTGCAGCACTCTGGACCAGGGGGCCCATCTGGCTCCCATTCATCACCCGTATCACTCCATCCGTGGCAGATTCACGAGAGGTGTCAGCAGCGAAACGCCTTTCGGGTCGCCTCGGCGGTGGTGCGCAGGTAGTCGGGGTCGATGAAGGCCATGGCGTCTTCGTCCTTTCCTTCCAGGATGTTGCGTCGGACGATGAAGCTCGCCAGGTAGAGCGGCCGCAGGTACATGACGCCTTCCAGCCGGTCGAGTTCTTCATCGGTGAGCTCGATGTGGCGACGGTATCCGTTCACGGCGGCGTCGATCAGGGCTGGATCCCGCCAGGTGCCCCACATCAGCCAGGCGAAATCGGCGAGTCGTGGACCACGACCGGCTGACATCCAGTTGATGCCCACCGCTCCGTGGTCGGTCAGGAGGGCGTGATCGGGGTTGTGGAGCAGGTTGCCGTGAATCAGGGATTCCGGAAGACCGCTGCCATCGTCCGCCGTGAGAACCAGGTCGCGGACGTGCTCGAATCGTTCGCGCTCTGATACTGGAACCTTCGTTTCGACCGCGCCGAGCAACGCCAGCGCCGCCTGCAAATCCTGACCCGGACTGCCCTCGTGGCGGGGATCCTCGCCGCTGGCGCCACCGGGGCGGGTCACCGATTCGTCGAGCGGCAAGGCATGGAGACGCCCCAGCAGATCGCCCATCAGGCCAAGCTTTTCGCTGACCTCCAGAAACGGCCTGTGCTCGACGAATCGGGTCACGAGCACCGTGCTTCCGTCCAAGTCCGACACCGCATCGTCGACGGCCAGGCGCTCCGCGGGAAAGTCGTGTCGTCCCAGGAATCGCAGGATAGCGGCGTCACCCTCAACGCCAGACTTCGGGCGAGCGGGAGGAAACGCGCGCGCGATCCACGGGTCACCGTCGGCGCGGTCGATGCGAAAGACATACGTTTTGTGGAGACTGATCCTGGTGGCTGCCGCGGCGTCGATCCGGTAGTGATCCCGGAGGTGAGCGAGCAGGTGCTGGGAAGAGGGCTCGTGGATCATCCGATCTTCGAGACCCTGGAGGTCGACAAGTGCCTCAGTGTAGCGTTGCCCGGTTGCCCTGGCGTGACGCCGAACCACCTTCTTGAAACTGCCGTGCCTGGTCATGTACAAGCCTCCCCGGTACACCTTCGTCCCCCAGCGACGCGGTGTTGGAAGATGGCCTGCGATGGCAATGACCGGGAGGGCGGATTCCCCTTCGCCCATGGAGCCCCGGCTGGGGTGGATGCTCCACGGCTCGGCGACCGGTTGACGCCGTGGCGCCAATCTTCACGTCAACCTCGCCACACGTCAATCGCTCCACCAGTCTGCGCTCGCTATTGCGTGCTCCAAGTCGGCAATGGTAAGCGGGCGGAGTGGTATTCAGGCGATTCCAGATGGAATATCCAACCGCCCTCGCCACGACCTAGATCTCGTGGCGAGGGTAACAGGAAACCGCTATCCGACAGGCTCGTCCCAGCCGATGCCGGGCACGTCCGGCGGCGAAATGCAGCCGTCCGGGCCAATACCGTCCTCGACAATGATCGGGTTCGTTTTCACCAGCGACTCGTACCAGGTGGTGTTCGGAATCGCGCAGGCAATATGGAGATTCGGCAGGCCGCCGCCGTGGACTTCGGCCCGCATGTTGAACGACTCGGCCAGGTGGGCGATACGCAACGCCCCGGTCACGCCACCCTTGTAGTGGGTGGATGTCCGCACCATGTCGCAAGCGTCGGCAGCGAT
>CAZNQC010000269.1:0-4553 GCA_964574825.1 uncultured Sphaerobacteraceae bacterium
CACTTCTGGGCGCTGTCGCTGCTCAAGCAGGGTGAATATGGCCGCGTGGGGGTGCCGATGCTGCCAGTGGTGTCTGGCGAAGAGGAAACTCGCCGTCAGGTGCTGCTCTACACGGTGCTGTTGACCGCAGTGACGCTGTTGCTGGTGCCGTTCGGGATGGGGTGGATCTACGCGATTGGCGCGATTGCCCTTGGTGGCTATTTCCTCTACCTGGCCTGGGAGTTGTTGCGAGATCCGAGCAAGGCTCGTGCCCGCCGGACATTCTTCTACTCGATCTGGTATCTGGCCGGGTTGTTTGCGGTGATGGTGGCGGACTCACTGATTCTGCATTGACCCGGAAATCGACGAGAAAATAGAAAATGGAAAGTAGAAAATAGGGGTGTCCGGGTCATTGCGTTCCGGCGTGACTTTTGTGGCCGCCACAGGAGATCCGGCTCCGGGCAAGTCATTTCGGCCAGCATCCTGAAGGTGTGACAGACCCCAGCCTTTGATGATTGGCCAAGACATTCCTCAGGCGCTGGGGCCGTCACATCGTACGCTTTTCGGCTGGTTCCACATCCGCTCCCACGATGCTGCGTTCGAGTCGGATCGGCGATACATTGTTGTCAGGGGCAAGCTTGATACATATTTGAGATAGTCGGTAGGAATGTGGCGGACGCAACGAGAGCCGGGGACACATGCATGTCCCCGGCTCCTCCCGTCCTTTTTTCTCCGTGCCTAGCCCTTGATACCAGACATCCTGACGCCCTGCACGATGTAGCGCTGCAGGAGCAGGAAGACGACGATCAGGGGAATGGCGCCGATCACGGCCCCGGCGAAGAGCCTCGTCAGATCGATGGTTTGGGCCGTGAGATACGAACTCAAGACCACTTGCACCGTGCGGGTGCCGGGCGACTGCCCGACGATGACGGGCCAGAGGAAGGCATTCCAGCTGTAGATGAAGCTTAGGACGCCGAGAGCGGCCATGATGCCCATGGAGTTGGGTATCAGCAGCTTCCAGTAGACGCCGAAGTAGCTGTTGCCATCGAGCCGTCCCGCCTCCTCGATTTCAGTGGGGAAGTCGAGATAGAACTGGCGGAAGAGGAAACAGGCAAAGGCGCTGAAGAGTCCCGGTACGACGATACCCCAGAGGGTGTTGATGCCGCCGAGTTTGGAGACGACGACATAGGTAGGCACGAATGTGACCGCACCAGGGATCATCAGGGTGAGCAGGATGAGCGAAAAGACGATCTCCCGCCCCCGGAACGGAATCCGCGCCAGGGCGTAGCCGGCCATGGAGGCAAACAGCGTCTGGAACACGAGGTTGACCAGGGCCAATATGGCCGACACCTTGAGCCCATTGGCCATGGAGATCGACTTGTCGTCGAACACGGCGGGGAAGTTCCCCCACTGCATTTCCTCCGGCAACCACCGCCACTGATTCATGTCGGTGATTTCGGCCTGGGTCATCAGGGCGTTGCGAAGCATGATGTAGAACGGCAGCAGGAAGATCAGCGCCAGCACGATCAGCAGCGCATAGCGGAGCACCTTGCCCCACACGGCGAGCGTGGCGGTGCTGGACCGGCGCGGATATGCGACATCCGCGTATTTCTCGGACAGTGGCTGGCTCATGCGCGCCTCCCGAACCCGAAGATGCGTCCTTGCACGATGGTGATGATGATGATGATGAGCGCAATGATGATGGCGCCAGCGGAACCGCGCCCGTAGTCCTGTTGTTGAATGGCAACCTGGTAGAGATAGACGAGCGGCGGCCGGGCGAGACTGATGTTGCCGACCGAGCCGACGCCACCCAGGATGTTGATGAACTCATCGAAGGCCTGGAAGGCGGCGATGAAGTTCAGCATCAGCACGGCAATCGAGGTATTGCGCAGCAACGGGAATGTGATGGTCCAGAAGGTGTACCAGCCGAGCTTGGCGCCATCGACCTGGGCGGCTTCGTAGAGCGTGGTGTCGATTTCCTGCAGTGCGGCGATGAACAGGATCATGTAGAAACCGACCTGCAGCCAGAGCCGGACAGATACCAGCACGACCCAGTAATAGGGTGGGTCGGCAGTGCCGATCCAGGCGACCACCGGCGCATTCTCGTCGAACCAATACCAGACCATGTTGGCGAAGCCGAACGGTCCGCCGTTGAAGATGCCCATTTTCCAGATGATCGAGGCGATCACGTATGAAACGGCGGTGGGGATGAAGAAAATAGTCCGGAAGATGGGAGTGCCGAATCCAATGCTGTTGACCAGCATGGCGAGCAGTAATGAAAAGAAGAATGTAAGCGGCACGATGAAAATGGCAAAGATGACGATGGTGCGGAGGGACTTCTGGAATTCCTGGTTGGTGAGAATCGACCGGTAATTGTCGAAGCCGACCCACTCGCCAATGCTGATGGTGTTGCGGGCTTCGGAGAAGCTGATCAGGGCACCCCAGACGATGGGGATGAAGGTGAAGATGGTGAGACCAATCACCATCGGGGCAACGAACAGGATGAACGCGAGGCTCGCCTCGGCCTTCGTTTTGCGCCACCACGGAACGGTGGCTACCGTAATGTGATCGGTCGTGGTCGACATGGCGAACCCTCGGGTCGGGAGAAGACACGAAAGACGGAGTGACCGGGTCTGGTCACTCCGTCCTCATGCACACGTACTAACCGAGCAGGCGTTCGAGTTCGGCGTTGACCGTTTCCTCGAGCGACGCCAGTTCGCTGGCGGCATCGGCACCGTCACGCACGACCCGGGTGAGGGCGTCGGTGTAGGCGCTGCCCATGGCCGGGGTCCAGAGCGGGTTGTTGCCAACACCGTACTCGTAGAGGTTGTTCACCAGTTCGGAGGCGGCACCGACCTGCAGCGCTTCGGCCGTGGCGGCAGCGGAGCGGCGGGGAGTGACGTGGAAGCCGTAGCCGACGTTCCAGTCATTCTGGATCTCGGTATTGTCGATCCAGAGGAACTGCACCAGGGACTTGGCGGCGTCGAGGTTCTGGCTCTTGGCATTCACGCATGAGCCCCAGCCACCCCAGAAGGTGGACGGAGAACCTTCCGCGTCGGACGGCGGCCAGGCGAGCACGCCGAGGTCATCGCCAACTGCTTCGTTGATGGCCGGGAACGCCCAGAGGCCGGTCCACTGCATGGCGCAGGCACCCTGGATGAAGGCCGAGGGATCCCAGTAGTCGGTGGTGGAGCCCATCAGCAGCGAACCGGTGTCATTGAGTTCCTTGAGCTTGCCCCACGAGGCGGCAACGCGCTCGGTGTTGAAACCGGGCGTGTTGTCGGCGGTAAGGAAGCTGCCGCCGGCAGACCAGAGGAGCGGGCCGCCGAGAGCGCCAATGCCACCGTCGTTGCCGACGAAAAGACCCTTGGTGCGACCGGAGCCGAGGGTGGTGGAGGCCGCAATCACGTCGTCAATCGTGCCCGGCGGTTCGACACCCGCTTCTTCGAGCACGCTCTTGCGATAGTAGATACCGCCGGTATCGGTCAGCATCTTGACCCAGTAGATGCTGCCCTCGATGGTGGCGGGGGCGAGATTCTGCTCGCCGAAATCTTCCTTCAGTTCGTCGGTATAGAGGTCGTCAAGCGGGGCGACCTGACCCTGGCGCACCTGGTCGAGCGTGACGCTGTTCTGCTCGAACACGTCAGGTCCGTCGTCGGTGAGCAGGGCGGCGGCCAGGGCGGCGCCATAGTCACCAAGCTGCCAGACAACTTCGACTTCGATGTTCGGGTTTGCGGCGGTGAACTCTTCGGCATAGCGCTGGACGGCGTCCTGCGTGCCCTCTTCACCGTACTGGTGATACCACTGCACCAACCGCACGTTGTCCTGGGCCAGGAGGCCGGGTGCGCGTCCAAAGCCCGCGAAGACGGTCATGCCGCCGGCGAAGAGCGCCGACTTGACCAGCGATCGACGATTGAGCCCCAGAGTGGAAATACGAGGTGATCGATCCACGCGCGTGGTTCCTTTCCGCCCCTCGAAGAGGCATTGAGACGTCACCGGCTCTTGTATTGTGGTGATGGGCTAACTGTAACAACGTGCGTGACATTGTCAATGTTGAAGCGACTTCCGTCCGGAATGTTTGCCGGTGTGGTTGGCGCGGTCGTTCCTCGTACACCAATGATGGCACGAGCCCATGCCCAACCTGGTGCCCGTGCATGGAATAGGGGAGCCGTTCGTGTTCTCCGGTTTCAAGGGGCATGCTGCAGCGCAATCCGGGGCCAGTTCGACCAGTGGCTCACGATGTCGACGTGGTTCCTGTGCGGAATGCCCAAGCGGCGGACCGGGATAGTCTGTGGGTGGTTGGCTTGTGGAACAGTGCATTCCGTATACTGCCCACACTGCCGCGGCGATTGGCTTGGTGGGGAGGTGGAGCTCCCTGGCCATGTCATCAAGCTCGGGCTCTGTCGCCGCCCCATGCGGGGTTTCTCCGGAGTCGACCAGCAGAACGGGACCAACGATGCTTTCCAGCAATCGGCTGGGAATCGCTCGCATTCTGGTGCGGGTACTCACGCTCCACCGAGAAGACCCGGAGGACTGAACAATGACTGCAGATGTCTCGGCCAAGTCCCTTGTTT
>CAZNQC010000270.1:0-2704 GCA_964574825.1 uncultured Sphaerobacteraceae bacterium
CAGGTTCCGTCTGGTCCTACTTATCGTACGCATCGAAGGGGCGAAATCTCGCCACATCTGGCGATATTGCTCGTTCGTACATAGCGGTCAGTGCGACTGGCTCGGACCTACGTCAGTTCCAGATGCCGATCTGGAGGGAAGTGTTGCCCGGAACGCCGAAGAGGCTGGAGAGGGTTCACCGTTGGTCGAATCCATCCAACGGCGGAGGGGCACCAGTTGGGTCAGGGAGATTCACCACCCAGGCACCTCCACTGCGACCAGCTCCGGACTCACGATCTCACAACCCTATTGCCAGGTCCCTGTCCGGGCACAGTGGCTTCATGCTTGTCTGCATCCGCAATCCTGAACACCATTGCTCGTGCTGTTCCTCACTATCGTGTTCCATCACTTAAGTCGACGCTTGACTTTTCAAGCGTGTCGCGACTATAGTCAAGTCCATGCTTAAGCATGAGTCAGCAGACCGTGTGTTCCACGCACTCGCGGATGCGAACAGGCGAGCCGCAATTGAATACCTGACCCGTGGCCCTGCCACCGTTAGCGAGTTGGCCAATCATCTCGGGGTGACCGTCGCTGCGACGGTGCAGCACGTTCAGGTGCTGCAGGACAACAACCTTGTGCGGTCGGAGAAGGTTGGCCGCGTCCGCACGTGCCAGATCGATCCGGCAGGCCTCCGTGACGCCGAGGCGTGGTTGCGGCGTCAGCGTACCGCGTGGGAGGTTCGGCTCGATCGCCTTGGAACGATTGTCGACGATCCGACGAAGGAGTCAGAATGATGACTGATCATTCAGTGAAGCACAGCACCTTTACGCTAGAGCGGAGCTACACGGCGTCGCCCGCAGCGGTCTTTGCGGCCTGGTCTGACCGCGACAAGAAGGCCCGGTGGTTCGCGGCCGAAGACGAATGTTACTCACTGGATTTTCGAGTCGGGGGTACCGAGGAGGTGCACGGTGGTGCCGGGACCAACCTCATGGCCAGGAGTGAGTACCACGACATCGTGCCTGGGGAGCGGATCGTCTACACCACGGCGTTGTTCGCCGACGACGTCCTGTCGACCGTGTCGCTGACCACCGTCCAATTCGACCGTGACGGCGATGGCACCCGTTTGGTGCTTACCGAACAGGGGACCTACCTCGACGACCAGGAACAGCCTGAGTGGCGTGAGCAGGGTACTGGCGACTGGCTGGATGCTCTCGGGCGTCAGGTGGTGGTGTCATGAACGCGCAGGACAATGAGCAGCAGATTCGAGACCTCCTGAACAATCGTACCCGGGCGTTTGGTCGCCGGGACGCAGCCTCCGCAGCCGCCGACTATGCTGACGACCTTGTGCTGTATGACGTGCTTGGTCCCTTCGTGCGCCAAGGGGAAAGCCAGGAAGGCCGGCTGGGAGCATGGATCACGCTGTACCAAACTCCGATTGGGCATGAGATCCGCGACCTGGAAATCACCGCAGGACCCGATCTGGCATTCTGCCATTACCTGGTGCGAATCAGCGGCACGATGCGGGACGGTACTGATGTGGGCATGTGGGTTCGCGCGACGAGTTGCCTGCGTCGACGGAACAGTACCTGGACGATCGTTCACGAGCATGCGTCGGTGCCTATCAACGCTGACACCGGGCAGGCCGAGTTGCGCGGTGATCTCTGATTGACGCCATTCCAATACCGCGACCGGGAAACCCTGAACGGTCTCGGGCTCATGGATGCACCCATAGCTACCCGGTGTCTCGATGCGCCACCGGGTAGACAGGATCGATCCCTCTCATCGTTGAGGAAGGCATCCAGGCTTCGATGAGGCCCCTCCGCGCAGACTGTCCCATCAGAACGATGAGGAACGGTAGATTGGTGCTACGACACCGATGACTGGCAAAGGATTCTGCTAGAGTACGGACAGGACAGGCGAGGATTTGACTTCATCCGCCGGATGTGGCGGCGACCTGTCAGTCTGGGCATTCCGATGGCGCGATCCACGCTCGAACAACCTGCTGCCACCCCGCTGCTGGTCGATGATCGGTTTGAGGTGCTGCTCGACGAGATGCTGGGCGAGGGCGGCATCTCGCAGGTCTTCGCTGGTCGCGATCTGATCTCCGGCCGCCGGATCGCTGCGAAGCGACTGCGACCGACGCTTGCCGCTGACGAAGAGGCGCGATGGCGATTCGAGCGAGAGCAACGGATCAGTTCGGTGCTGGAGCACCCCAATGTGGTGCGTTTCATCGAGGCGACCGATGGGTGGTTGTTCCTTGAGTTCGTGGACGGCACCAACCTGAAGCTCACGCTGGCCGAACGGTCTCCGCTGGCGCTCGATGAGTCCGTGCGGATTGTGCGGGGGACGGCGGCAGGACTCGAACATCTTCACCAACTCGGCATCGTGCATCTCGATGTCAAGCCGCAGAACATCATGCTGACCGCCCGCAATCGGGTGAAGCTGATCGACCTGGGCCTGGCCCACGAATTTGCTGATCGGCAGATGGACCGGTTGGGCACTGCGGCGTACATCGCTCCCGAGCAAATCAACCGGGAGCCGGTCGATGCGCGGACCGATGTTTACTCACTCGGTTGCGTCTTCTTCGAACTGGTTGCCGGGCGCCCACCGTTCGTTGCACCCGGCCTTACTGGCGATGACGAGCAAGCATTCCTGCTCGATGCTCACCGATATGACGAAGTGCAGCCGCCCTCGACCTTGCGCGACGACCTGCCACCCTGGGTTG
>CAZNQC010000270.1:2804-4532 GCA_964574825.1 uncultured Sphaerobacteraceae bacterium
GCCGCCCTCGACCTTGCGCGACGACCTGCCACCCTGGGTTGACGATGTCGTGGATCGGGCACTGGCGAAGGCTCCAGCGCATCGCTTTGCGTCGGCAGGAGCGATGCTGGAGGCGATCGACCGCGCACAGGGTTCCCAGCCGGAAATCCGGACGACCGAGAGGGTGGAGATTCGGCCGCCAGTTTCCAGGCTGTACGAGGGGGAGGCCGTTGCCGAACCTCCTGGCCCGGGTGTCGTCTCCAGAATCTTCTTCTGGGTGATGCGCCGGTTGACGGCCGCGTTCCTGTGGTTGTTGCGGCGTCCTCAGCGGATGTCGCGCCGATTGGGGGGGCTGGCTGCCATAGTCGCGATGGTGATGTTGCTCAACGTGCCGTTTGTCTCGAATGGTCTGATGGAACTGGCGATCGAGACGCTACCATGGACGCAGGTGCAGGTGGTGAGTGATGGACTGAACCTGCGGGCCGAGCCTTCAAGGTCGGCACCGATCCGGACCGCGCTCGATTCGGGCAACACGGTTTCCATTACCGGTCTGCCGCAGGAGCATGAGGACATCACCTGGTGGCCAGTGATGGCGAATGGGGAATCCGGCTGGGTGGCGGAAGCGGATCAAGGGGAAACCTACCTGGAAGAAACGTCCCTGATGAGCGTAGTTACCTTGCCAGGCGAGGTCAGGGATACCGTTGGGGGGCTGCTGGGATTCCTGATTCCATAGGGCATTCGCCGATAGGCCGGGGCGGACAACAGCCTAGCCGGGTCCATGCAACTTCCCATGTCTCACCGCGGCAGGTCTGCCCCTACCCGAGGAATCCGACAAGCACCTGTTGGCGCAGGCGCTTGGCACCTGGCCAGTTGTGACACTTTCATCACAGATTCTCAGCGGATTGCCATGTTCTTCCCGGATGCCTGCAATATCGCAGCGGCAGACTGGACGCAGACCTCGAGGACGGGATGAACGTCATCCCGCCGCTGCGAAAGGACACCCCGCCATGAGTCTGCTACTTTCCCTGATAATCGGAATGGTCGTGCTGGTATTTGCCGGTCTTGCATTTGCCCCGTTGTTGCTGTCGCCAGATTCACGTCCGGAGACCGGTCAGCCGGCATTGCGAGTCATCAAGGGTGGCAAGGCCGACACCTTCGAGGACGCAGCATAGGCATAGCGGCCTGAATGAAACGAGTGGGAGCAGACGTGGCGCACGTGTTGGTGGTGGAAGACGAGGCAGAACTGGCATCGTTGATTTCGAGAGAGATCGAGGGAGCCGGTCATGTCGTCACCCGGGCCAGCGATGGTCCCGAAGCCGTGGCGATGGCGTCAAAAGTTGTGCCGGATATTGTCCTGCTCGACGTGATGCTGCCTGGATTCGACGGGATCGAGGTCTTGCGCCGAGTTCGCCAAACATCGTCGGTGCCCATCCTGATGCTGACCGCCCGGGCCACGGAACTCGACAAGGTGCTGGGATTGGAGTTGGGTGCTGACGACTATCTGACCAAGCCATTCTCGATGCGGGAACTACAGGCACGCGTCGGGGCGATCCTGCGACGAGCCGAACGCATCCGGCAGTATTCGGCGACCGAGCCAGCGGCAGAGATCATCTCCCACCCGGGTCTGACCATTGATGTGGCGGCCCACACGGCAGTGGTAGATGGACATGATGTGGCCCTAACGGCGACCGAGTTCTCCCTCCTGCGGCTGCTGGCTGCCAATCCGGGCCGGGTCTTCAGCCGGGAGTT
>CAZNQC010000271.1:0-4508 GCA_964574825.1 uncultured Sphaerobacteraceae bacterium
TCGATCGGTGACGACCAGGGCGGTGCTACACTCGGAGCCAGTCGAACCGACCGGTTCCACCCCCAGAGATTGAGTTTTTTCGCACACCAGGACGAACTGTGGAAAGCACCACTTCCGAAACCGCGCGCTTGCTGCAGGGCCTCAATTCCGAGCAGCAGCGAGCAGTCACCACTACTGAAGGGCCAGTGCTGGTCGTAGCCGGTCCCGGCTCGGGCAAGACGCGTGTCCTCACCCATCGCATCGCCTGGCTGATCGAGGAAGTGGGTGCGGCGCCAGGGCAAATCCTCGCCGTCACCTTCACCAACAAGGCGGCCGGTGAGATGCGGGCGCGCATCGACCGGTTGATCGGCGACAACGCCGCGCATGGTCTGGTGATGGGAACGTTCCACTCGTTCGGCGTGCGGGTGCTGCGACAGAATCCGGGCGTGGTGGCAGACCGAATCGGATTGCTCCCGAACTTCCTGATTTACGACAGTGATGACCAGATCGATATCGTCAAGAGTTCCCTCAAAACCCTCAACCTCGATCCCAAGCACTATGCCCCGCGACGGATGCTGAGTGGGATCTCCAAAGCCAAGAACATGCTGCTGACGCCGGATGAGCTGGCCAATGAGGCGGCGACGCACGACGACGAAGTGGTCGTGCGGGTGTATCGGGAGTACGAGCGCGAGCTGCGGCAGTCGAACGCGGTTGACTTCGACGACCTGCTTGGGTTGCCGCTGCGGTTGTTCGATGAGGACGACCGGTTGCTGCAGCGCTACCAGGAGCAGTTCCGCTACATCCTGGTCGATGAGTACCAGGACACGAACAAGGTCCAGTATGTGCTCGTGACGGCGCTGGCCGGACGCTGGAACAACCTGTTCGTGGTGGGTGACCCCGACCAGTCGATCTACGGCTGGCGGCAGGCAGATATCACCAACATCCTGAACTTCAAGGACGACTTTCCGGACACGACCGAGATCCACCTGGAAACCAACTACCGGTCGACCCGGCACATCGTTCACGCAGCCGATCGCCTGATTCGCGACAACAGCCAGCGGATCGACCGCCGGATCCGGACCGACAACCCGGAGGGCGAACCGATTTCATTGCGGGAACTGGCCGACCAGCATCACGAGGCCCAGTTCATTGTCTCGGAAATTCGCCGGCTGTTGAATACGGGCCGGTTCAAGGGCGACGACATCGCAATCATGTATCGCACCACCGCCCAGAGCCGTGTGATCGAAGAAGCGTTCCGGATTACCGACATCCCCTACCGAATCGTGGGTGGCGTGCGTTTCTACGAACGGCGCGAGGTCAAGGACGTGCTGGCCGTGTTGCGGCTGCTGCACAACCCGCATGACCGGCTCGCGTTCGAACGCATCATCGGGAACCTGCCGATCGGGCGTGGCTTTGGTCCGCGCGCACTTGAAGCCGCCGAAGAGTGGGCCAACAGTCACAGCGTACCCATCGTGGATGCCTTCCTGGCCGTGGTGCCGACCGCGCAGGGTGTTCAGGCCGACGTTCCCGCGTTTTCCGGGCCGGGCCGGACAGCGGCAGAGCGGATTGGTACCGTGCTGGCGTCGCTGCGGGAACGAGCCCAGACGGCCAGCCTGGCCGAATTGTTCGACTCGATCGTCGAGCAGACCGGATATCGTGAATCACTCAAGGGTACAGAGGAAGACCTGGAACGGTGGGCCAACCTGCTCGAACTCCGGGCGGACCTCGAACGGTACGATGCAGTCGATCCGGTTGAGGCGCTGTCGGTCTACCTGGAACAGGTTTCGCTGATCGCCGATGTCGACTCGATGAAGGATGATCAGCAGGGCCAGGTCACCCTGATCACGCTGCACTCCGCCAAGGGGCTCGAATTCCCGGTCGTGTTCATCGGCGGCATCGAGGAAGGATTGCTTCCGATCAGCCGGGCGATCGAGGCCGAGGCCTTCGACAAGACGGCCCTGGAGGAAGAACGACGCCTCTTCTACGTGGGTGTTACCCGGGCCGAGAAGCTGCTCTACCTCACCTATGCGGCGAGCCGGATGACCTACGGGCGCTATCAGTCAGGGGTTGCCTCCCGATTCCTGGATGCAATTCCGACCGAGAACATGCAACGGACCGGGCGGCCGCAATCGGGCAAATCGACAGCGGGAAGCGGTCGCCTGAGTGGCGTCAAGCGGGGCAACCTGGCCAGCCAGGTTTCGAGCAGTTTCACCAGCACCTCGTTCGGGCGACCGACGTCGGACGGTCTCTCCGATACGGCACCGGCCAAGGTGGCGATTCCAGACTACGAGGCCGGGCAGAAGGTGTTTCATCCCAAGTTTGGCGAGGGGCAGGTGCTTGAAGTCCTGGAGCGGCGCGACGACAAGGAAGTGGTGGTTGCATTCGTACGAGTCGGCACCAAGCGATTGATGGCCAGTCTTGCCCGAATGGATGTGATCTCGTGAGCCACCGGGCTGTTGACAAGGGGGGATGGGCCGACACAGCCGAGCCAGTTTCATCGGTTGAGGTCCATGCCCAGGCTCGGCAGGTCGGCCCCTACGAACACATACTGACCTTGGCGGCCTGGCCCCGCCTCCAACGCATGCATCCGGAGCCGGTATGACCCAACCGATCGATCTCTACGCCCGGGAGGAATTGATCCTCGCACCGCTGGCAACGCGCAGTCGTGATGCACTGCGTCGCGAGCCAGAAGATCCCACAGCGTTGCGGACACCGTTCCAGCGCGACCGCGACCGGATCATCCACTCCAAATCGTTCCGGCGATTGATGCACAAGACGCAGGTCTTCATCGGGCCGTCAGGCGACCACGTTCGGACCCGGCTGACGCATACGCTGGAGGTCGCCCAGATCGCACGGACGATCGGACGAGCGCTGGGGCTGAACGAGGACCTGATCGAGGCAATCGGGATGGGACATGATCTGGGTCACACGCCGTTTGGGCATGCCGGAGAACGCGCGCTGGCGACGCTGGTGCCGGGATTCCGCCACAACGAACAGAGCCTGCGAATCGTCGACAAGCTGGAAAAGGACGGGGCTGGACTCAACCTCACCGAACCAGTGCGCGACGGAATCCTGCGGCACTCGAAATCGCGATCATCGTTGACCGGCGAGATGGCCGGTACCCCCGCCACGCTCGAAGGACAGGTACTGAAGATCGCGGATGGGGTCGCCTACCTCAATCACGACCTGGACGACTCGATTCGGGCTGGTGAGATTGGTGAGGAGGACGTTCCGCAGGCGGTACTCGACGTGCTGGGGGACCGGCACTCGGTGCGGATCAACACGATGGTTGCCGATATTGTGGCGACCTCCAATGTGGTCGATGCCCCGGGCCAGATCGCAATGTCGATGCCAGTGCTGGAAGCGTCGAATGTCCTGCGGAACTTCCTCTACGAGCAGGTGTACGACCGGATCAACGCGAGGCCGGAGACACTTCGCGTGCAGGGAATCGTTACGACCTTGTTCGAGCACTTTGTCGCCAAACCGGACCAGCTTCCGGAGTCGGTGCTGCTGGCAGCCGCCAACGATCCGCTGGAACGGCAGGTGACGGATTATGTCGCATCCATGACCGATCGCTATGCGGTAGAGTTGTTTGAACGCCTCGCCATCCCGCACTTTCTCGCCCCGTAGACGCCGGATACCTCCATGGCCCATGACGCAGTTGCCGAAATCCGGGAACGCATCGATGTCGTCGACCTCGTGCAATCCTACGTACCATCCCTGAAGAAGGCCGGACGCAACTACAAGGGACTCTGCCCGTTCCACCAGGAAAAAACCCCTTCCTTCATCGTCTTCCCTGACTCCCAGAACTTCCACTGCTTCGGCTGCGGCAAGGGTGGAGACATCTTCACGTTCTTCATGCTGGTGGAGAACATCGAGTTCCGTGACGCCTTGCGCGATCTTGCCCAACGGGCTGGAGTCGAGCTGGAGGCTGGCGCTCCGCCGCAACCCGAGCACGACGCGCACCGCACACGCCTGATCGAAGTCAATGAACTGGCCGCGACGTTTTTCCACCACGTGCTCACCAACAGCTCGCATGGAGCGGCTGGCCGGGAGGTGATTGCTGACCGCGGTATCTCGCCGGAGATGGTCGAGCGGTTCAAACTTGGATTCGCGCCGGACAGCTGGGATGCCCTGCTCAACTTCCTGGCCGCGCGCGATGTCTCCGGCGAACTGGCCAACGATGCCGGGCTAGCCCAGGTGCGGGACAGCGGCGGGCACTACGACCGGTTCCGGAACCGCCTGATGTTCCCGATTCGTGACCGGGACGGCAACGTGATCGGCTTCGGCGGCCGGGCGTTGGGCGATGCGATGCCGAAGTACCTCAACTCGCCGCAGACTGCCGTCTTCGACAAGAGCACCGTGGTCTACGCTCTCGATCTGGCGCGCGAACCGATTCGCAAGGCGGGAGAGGTGGTGATCGTCGAAGGCTATATGGACGCGATCACGGCGCATCAATTCGGCTACGAGAATGTCGTGGCGTCGATGGGCACGGCGCTGACAGAGTCGCAGGTTCAAGCCGTGAAACG
>CAZNQC010000272.1:0-4503 GCA_964574825.1 uncultured Sphaerobacteraceae bacterium
TGGACGCGATTCGGGATGTCGTTCGCGAAGGCGGTCCGATAGCGCTTGAATGGGTGATGCTCCTCGAAGACGATCCCGCCCAGGAAAACAAGGTCCTGCTGGGAGTGGGTTCCGAACTCCTGACCTATGTTCGGGACGCTGCCTGATCGCCAGCCGAGGCAACGGCGGTCGACCCATCTTGGGTCGTGACCGTCTTCCGCATCGTCCGGGCATGACCAGGACCAGCCATGACCCTCGCCAGACGCGAACCGTTGCTGCATTCGCATCGGACGATGAAGGATCCATCTTGACGTATCAGCCCAGTCTGACCGCATATCTGCCGTTCATTGCGGCGACCGATGGCCTCAAACACGTCACCCGGGCCAATCGGGTGGTCGATGGGAGTCGCCAGGAAGGGGTCGCCGAGCATGTCTGGCACACCACCCTGCTGGCCCTCATCTTCGCCGATGCCGCCCCAACCGGGACGAACCACGACCGTGTCCGCGACCTGCTCATCACCCACGACCTGGTGGAGATCCACGCTGGCGACACCGTCCTCTGGGACGACATCCCTGACGAGGACGTCGCCGCCCGGGAAGATGCCGCTGCCCAGCGGCTCTTCGCCCTGTTGCCTGAGCCGCCAAGAGAGCAATTCTCCGGCTATTGGGCCGAGTTCTCCGCCCAGCAAACCGTCGAGGCCCGATTCGCGCGGGCACTCGATGCCCTGCACCCCATGCTGATGAGTTGGGGCGCCGATGGTGTCGGTCATCCCAACGAGACCCTCACCCCGTCTCGTGTCCTCACTCGCAAGGCACCCTCGATCGAGGAGTTTCCGGCCCTGTGGAATCTCGCGCAGGACGTGGTGCGCAGTGCGGTCGAACGCGGGCTTCTCGCACCCGACCCCGCATCGTAGGCACGATGCCCTACTCGAGGTGACGCACAACTCCGCGCGCGTCGGGCTCACCCCACGAGCGCTGCCGGTTCTTCTCGAACTTGGCATTGGCAGCAGCGACCAGGTCAAACCTGCACTTGTGCGCGATGTGCATCAGCAGCAGAAAGCAGTCAGCCGCTTCCTCGGCCAGTGCCGCCCGGGTCGGCTCATCCGGATGGTCGGTGAAGGCGTCAATCTCGTCCGCTAGCTCGACGATTTCGTCGGCGAGATGCGCCATCACCGAGCGCGGTGTGCTGAGCGGAAACGTCATATCGCCCCACGTGCCGACCTCTTCCTGCAACGTCATGCGGGCCTCCTGGCTATGGGGGTGATCGACGGTGGAGAGCACGCCGGCGAGCCGGTTGTGCTCTCCATGTGCCTTCACGATGCGATCGGGGTTACGACCAGAGTCGATGGCTGCTGTGCACGCTGTCCCACTCCGGAGTCGGCTCGAACAGGCCCTGATCCCACGGCACCAGGTGTTCCCGCACCACGTCCAGATTGAGGTCGATGCCGAGTCCGGGGGCATCTGGCACCTCAATGAACCCGTTCTGGATGATCGGCTTCGACGGCCCATCCACGAAGTCGTTCCAGAACGGCACCCGGGAGAAGTGGTGCTCCAGCGCGATGAAGTTCTCGGTCGCGGCGGCACAGTGCACGCTGGCCATCGTGCTCACTGGCGTTCCCGCCATGTGCATCGCCATACTGACACCCTTCTCCTGGGCGTAGTCGCCGATCTTCTTCGTTTCCATGATCCCGCCGCTGGTCGCCATGTCTGGATGAATGATGTTGACCGCCCGGGCATCCAGCAGCGGCTTGAACGACTCCAGCAGGTAGATGTCCTCGCCGGTGCAGACCGGTGTCTGCAAAGACCGCTCCAGTTGCACCCACGAGTCGGTGAACTGCCACGGCACCAGGTCTTCCAGCCAGGCCAGGTTGAATGGCTCCAGCGCCTCGCCCAACCGCAGGCAATCGTCGATGCCGATGTGGCCGAAGTGATCGGCCGCGATCGGCACGGCGTCTCCCACCACCGAGCGCGCTTCGGCCACGTACTCGCAGATCAGGTCGATACCCTTCGGCGTCAGCCGGACGTGGGTGAATGGGTGCATCACGTTGCGGGTGTTGTGCAGCATTTCACCCGCACGGTCCTCCTGATCGCCCGGCAGCATCCCCTGTGGCCAGCTCAGAGCGCCTTCCACCCCCACCAGCGGCTGTACGCCGACATCCATTTTCAGGAAGGTCCATCCATCCTTGACCTTGCGGAGCAGTTCCTCGCCCATGGCCTTGCCGGTCGGTTCGTTCGGGGTGTCGCAATACATGCGAATGTGATCGCGGAACTTCCCACCCACCAGGGCGTAGGCAGGTACACCGTAGGCCTTGCCAGCGAGGTCCATCAGCGCCATTTCGACCCCACAGACCCCGCCGCCCTGCCGACCGTGATACCCGAACTGCTTGATCTTGCGGAACACCTTGTCGAGGTTGCAGGGATTCTCGCCAATCAGCAGGTGCTTCAGCATCAGGGCGTAGTTCTTGCTGGCCAGATCGCGGACCTCGCCATACCCGCTCAGCCCCTGGTTGGTGTCGATCCGCACCAGCGTGAAGAACCAGCTTCCCCAGCCCACCGTGGCGGTGCGCAGGTCGGTGATCTTCAGATCGGTTGGCCGGGAATGTGCATCGATGTTGTCCTCAGGTCGAATGTCGGTGCCCACCACGCTACGTTCCTTCCAGCGGCGGCAACAAGGTGCTCACCGCGCATACGGTCTGTGTTCGAACAGAGAGAATCGTCGCCGCACCGCCACCCATCCGCAAGGGCTGTACCCATGCCCTGGGCAACGTTGCACTGAGCCCGGCAATCGGTGTGGGGACATACCTCACCACATCGGTTCCTGGTGATTCCCATCCTGCCATATCTCTCCGGAGGGTGGGTAAATACGAACCGGGCACCTCCCGCGCTGGGAGATGCCCGATTGCCTTCGCGTCGATCAGTTCATTTCTGAGAAGCCGAACGTTAGCTGACTGGTGTCGCCGCCGGCGTACCAGCATCGGTGCCGCCGAAGATCACGGTGCAGCCGATGCGGTCACCGCTGTTGCCGGAAGGATCGGTCATCAGGTCATCGGCATCCGCGTGAATCACCAGCGCTGTGCCATCGTCATCGGCCAGCGAATTGGCGACACCCGGTTCCAGCGTCACCGTGCTGGTGGTCACCGTCACCGACGCGGTGCCATCCTCGCCAACCACGATGTTGCCGAGGTCGCCAGCGTGGGACTCGACATCGTCGCCGTCGCCGTGGTCGTGCTCGGCCGGAGTCGAACCATCGTCGGCCACTGTGGTCGCCTCACCCGGTCCGTGCACGGTGGTCTCCGGATTGAAATGTCCACCGGCCGTATCGAACGGCGGATCCGTCTCCGTATCGCAAGCACCCGTTTCATGCAGGTGCAATCCGTGCTCGCCTGGTTCCAGGCCTTGCACCTCGATCGCGAACGTCACCGCGCCATCGGCTTCCCAGACCTCGACCGTGCCCAACGCATTGCCGTCGACGCCAACGATGGGCAGGACCGGGTTGCCTTCCACTGGTGTGGCATCCTGCGCCAGGGCCGAACTGCCGCCGAACCCGAGGGCCAGCGCGGCGACTCCAACCAGCGCCATTTTCGTGCGTGACACGAGGCCTGTCTGTCCGAATTGAGCCATGGAGATGCTCCCTTCTGTGGGGCCGACCACCATGTGGCACGACCCGTGACCCGTTCCAGCGCGGCGCCCCGATTGGCTGAATGGGGAGGCCGCAAGCGCGACGACACCGCTGCCGGAGGGTCAATCCTGACGACGTGCCCTGCGCGGCGTCAACCTGCAATCCATCCGCGGATAACCTGTTTGTGCTGGGTCATCCGTTCGCCTATGGCGCGTTTCCATAGGCATTTGCTGCCTGTGACCATGGCATTGCCCGGCCTGCATCGCCGGTGGGATGCCAATTGACGGCCCATCGATTCAGCGGTTTCATGTCCCCACGCTAACCCGTCGCCACCCGGAGCATCGCCATGCCGTCGCGCCCCAACATCGTTCTCGTCATGACCGATCAGCAGCGCGCCGACTTCTCGCGCGCCGAGGGGTATCCGCTCGATCCCACGCCGTTCGTCGATCATCTCGGCACCACCGGCGCTCGTTTCCGCCATGCCTACACCCCGATGCCCACCTGCGGACCGGCCCGGACCAGTCTCCTCACCGGCCGGTATCCGAAAGCCACCCGGGTTCGCGAGAACAGTGGGCTCGGCAACATCCAGGCCAAGGCCGACCTGCCCGGCACCTTGCGCGACCTCGGCTACTCCACCTGGCTGGCTGGCAAAAATCACAGCTTCCTGCCCGATGACGCGTTCGACTGGGCCTCGACCTACATGCACACCGGTGGCGGCCGCCCGGATCGCCGCACGTCGGCCGATATGGAATTCGATGCCTGGCTCAACGCTCTCGACCACTCGTCGCATCCCGAGCCGACCCCATTCCCGCTCGAACGCCAGCAGCCCTACCGTATCGTCAGCGACGCCATCTCCGTGCTCGATCAGCACGATTCCGACCAGCCGTTCTTCCTCTGGCTGAGCTT
>CAZNQC010000273.1:0-4456 GCA_964574825.1 uncultured Sphaerobacteraceae bacterium
TGATATGGTTCGTTCGTCGAACGAATAAATAGACGGCGACCGCCAACGATGATGTGTCGCCGTGGGAAGAGCGGATTGTTCGCGCAGTCACATCCGGGAGGATGATCATGGCGGATATCTATCGTTTCACTCGTGGTGGCCGGGTTGTAACCCGGCGGGGTCTGTTGCGCACCGGGGCCGGGGTGGCTGCCGGGGCTGCCATCTTCGGGGCACCGAGTGCCTCGTTCGCCTCGTTCCTGCAGGGCTCCTCGCTCTCGGGCAAGGTGACGCAGTGGTGCTATCCGCTGGTGGCGGGTGGTGACCAGGCGGCCAATGAAGAGTTGTGGGCCGGCCTGGCTTCCGGCTTCAACGCCGAGAATCCGGACGTCGAAATCGCGGTTGAGGTCCTCCCCTGGGCCGATCGCAACACCAAGCTGACAACCGCCCTGGCCGCCGGGGCCGGACCGGATGTCGGCTACCTCAACGCCGACTTCGTGCCGCAGCATGCACTCGATGGCAACCTCGAACCGGTTGAAGCCGTGATCGAGGGTGATGCCGACGACTTCCTGGAGAACTCGCGGACCAACCTGAGCATCGATGGCACGCTCTATGCGGTTCCGGCGCTCAGCACAGTGACCACCGCCGTCTACAACGCGCCGGTGCTCGAAGAAGCAGGCGTCACCGAGTTCCCGACCACTTGGGACGAACTGCTGGCGATTGGACCGGCCGTCAAGGAAACCGGCAAGTTCCTTACCTCGTATGCCGGCTCGCTCGAAAGCACGCTCAACCTCTCGTACTTCCCACTGTTGTGGCAGGCCGGTGGTGAGGTGCTGAATGCGGATGGCACGGCAGCCGCCTTCAACTCGGCCGAGGGTCTGGAAGCCCTCGACTTCATCGTCACCCTCTTCAATGAAGGCTATGTGGACCTCGACGAAGGCGTGACCAACCCACCGCCCGGCACCGGTGTGGTGATGGAAGGCCGCGCGGCGGTGGTGATGGTCGGCGAAGCCGGTGGTGCTTCCCAGTGGCAGGAAACCTGGGGCGGTCCGGAGGCCGTGCAGGTTGGCGCGCCGTTGACCAAGGCGATCTCCACCAGCTACGGCACGACCGCCGGCTGGGGCATTTTCAAGGGGACAGAGAATCTCGAAGCAGCCCAGGCCTGGGTGCGGTACATCACCAGCCCGGAACCGATGGCGACGATCCTGACTGGCGGCGGCTACATGTCTCCGCGCATTTCCCAGGAAGGTCTCTATGCCGACAATCCGCTGGTGAGCGCGTTCGCCGCAAATCTGCCCGCCATGCACGGCGATGTGCGGCATCCGCAGGCCCGGGCGATCATCAGCGCCATGGGTCCCTACATCCAGGCCGCGTTCCTTGGTGAACAGTCGGCCGAAGAGGCGCTGGCTGCCGCCGAGAGCGACGTCAACCGCCTCGTCAGCCGCTAATCGAAGGCACCACACACCAGCACGGCCCGGGCAACTTCGCCCGGGTCGTGCTCACCAGACAGGGGGCAGGATGCAGCAGGGGTGGAGACGGGCAGGTGAGTAGCGCGCTGCAGGCACGAGGAACCGGACGCTCAAACTGGCGGAAACTGGAGAAGCACGTCATCGGCCTGGGATTCGTCCTGCCGGTGCTGGTGCTCTTCATCATGTTCCGGATCTGGCCAGCGATCAACGGCCTGTTGCTGAGCTTCCAGGACTACAAGATCAACCGGCCGACCACCTGGGTGGGGTTCGAGCATTTCCGGTTCCTGATCCAGGACGATATTTTCTGGCACTCGCTGCGCGTCACATTCACCTACGCCCTAATTGCCGTGCCGCTCTCCACCTGTGCAGCACTGGGACTGGCCCTGCTGATCAATCGCGCGTTGCGGGGCATCTCGTTTTACCGTGCGATCTACTTCCTGCCCTACATCACCAGCCTGGTGATGGTCTCCGTGGTCTGGAGCTGGGTTTACAAAACCAATGGCGGATTGCTCAACTCGTTGTTGGGCACGATCGACCTCGGGCCGGTCAAATGGTTGACGTCGCAGGACATGGTGTTGCCGTCACTGGCAATCATGGCGACCTGGAAGGGTGTCGGCTACGCGATGATGATCCTGCTGGCCGGGCTTCGCGCCATTCCGCATGAACTCGGTGAGGCTTCGGCGGTCGATGGGGCGACCGGGGCCCAGACCTTTTGGCGTGTGACCCTGCCGCTGCTGAAACCGGTTCTCTTCTTCGTGGTCATCATCGAAACGATCGGCTCGTTCCAGGTGTTCGATGCCGTGTTCGTGATGACGCAGGGTGGTCCGGTGCGGGCCAGCTATTCGCTTGTCTACATGCTGTACGACGAAAGCTTCAAGTTCGGGAACTACAGTTACGCCGCCGCGATTGGCGTGGTGCTCTTCCTGATCACGTTCGGGGTCACCATGATCCAGCGCCTGATGTTTGGGGGGCGTGACGCATGAGCGCACTCGATACCAATCCGATCGATGCGAATCTGGGCATGTCGGGCGGGCGGGTCAGCCCGGCGCGCAAGGTGGTGCTCTATGCGGGCCTGACCTTGCTGGCGGTGATCATGGCGCTGCCGTTCGTGGCGATGATCCTGATGTCGATCCGGCCGCAATCCGTGGTGTCGTTACACGATATCTTCCTTTCCGGCGACTTCACGCTGGACAATTACCGGGACAACCTGCGGAACGACTCGATGGTCCGGTGGTTCTTCAATTCACTGGTCTATTCGCTGGTCTCGGTGGTGGCGGTGCTGCTGCTCTGCACCATGGCAGGGTACGCCTTCGCCAAGAAGGAGTTTTTCGCCCGCGACCAGTTGTTCTGGGTCTTCATCGCGATGCTGGTGGTGCCGGCGCAGGTGACGTTGATCCCGCTCTTCATCCTGGTGGTGCAGCTCGACTGGGCCAACACCTACCAGGGGTTGATCGTGCCGACGATCGCCAACGCCCAGGGTGTCTTCCTGATGCGGCAGTACATTCGCGGCATTCCGGACGACCTGATCGAAGCCGCCAAGCTCGACGGGGCATCGGAGTGGCGCATTTTCCGGCAGATCATCCTGCCGTTGACGATTCCGGTCCAGGCCACGCTGGGAATCTTCGTGTTCCTCTGGCACTGGAACGATTTCCTCTGGCCCCTCATCGTGGCCCAGAGCAGCAACATGCAGACGCTGACGGTGGGGCTGGCCACCCTGCAGTCGCTCGTACCATCGACCAACTCGATGATGGCCGCCGCGGCGATCAGCTTTTTCCCGAGCCTGCTGATCTTCATCATCTTCCAGCGATTCATCGTCCAGAGTATTGCCACCACGGGTATCAAGGGCTGAGCGGGTCCGCTCGACGAGGAGCAAGAACGACATGACTGCGGTTTTGACGACATCCACCCCATCGACGGTTGAGGCGCTCGACGACTTCCTGACCACACCATCCCCGGCCCTGGTCGCGGATCTGGCGTCGCTCGATGGCGACGTCATGGTGATCGGGGCGGCCGGCAAGATGGGGCCGACGCTGGCGGTGCTGGCCCAGCGGGCGCTCGATGCCGCCGGAAATGGCCGCAAGGTCCACGCCGTCTCCCGGTTTTCCGATGATGCGGCGCGTGAGCGGCTGGCGAACGCCGGTGTGCATGCGATCCCTGCCGATCTGCAGGACACGGCCGCGCTGGCTGCGTTGCCCGACGTGCCGAACATTGTCTACATGCTCGGGACCAAGTTCGGCACCACCGGCCGCGAATACCAGACCTGGGCGGTCAATGCCTTCGTTGCCGGTCAGGTTGCCCAGCGATTCCCGGGCGCGCGGTTCACGGTCTTCTCCTCTGGCAACATCTATCCCTTCCGGCCATTGGGTTTCGGTGGGGCCGACGAAGCGGTGACGCCGGATCCGGTCGGCGAATACGCCCAGTCCTGCCTGGCTCGTGAACGGCTTTTCGAACATGCCTCGCGGCAGAACGGCACGCCCGTCACGATTTTCCGCCTGAACTACGCGATCGACCTCCGCTACGGCGTGCTGCACGATATTGCCAGCCAGGTGCACCGCGGCGAGGCGGTCGATGTCACGATGGGGAACGTCAATGTGATCTGGCAGGGCGATGCCAATACGATCGCCCTCCGCGCCTTGACGATCGCCAGTTCGCCGCCGACGGTGCTCAATGTGACCGGGCCGGAAACGATTTCCACCCGCTGGCTGGTCGAGCAGTTCGCCCGTCGCTTCGGGGTTGAGCCGCAGATTACCGGCGAAGAGGCCCCGACAGCACTGCTCAGCAACGCCGGGCAGGCGTTCGCCCGGTTTGGCTACCCATCGGTGGCACTCGACACGATGATCGATTGGGTTGCGGCCTGGATCGAGGCGGGGGGACCGGCGCTGAACAAGCCGACCCATTTCCAGGAACGCCAGGGGAACTTCTAGGTTGGACCAATGCCAGGAGGGGAGAGACGGGCCGAGTCGCAGAGGGAAGCCCATACGCCAGCCAATTGACTCGGGCTAAGAATGCTG
>CAZNQC010000274.1:0-1697 GCA_964574825.1 uncultured Sphaerobacteraceae bacterium
ACACCGTGATCAACGAGATCGCGGCCCGGCGCCACAAGACCCCGGCCCAGATCATCCTCCGCTGGCACACCCAGATCGGGAACATCGCCATTCCGAAGTCGGTCGATCCCGAGCGCATCGCCGCCAACCTCGACATCTTCGGCTTCGAGCTCGACAAGTCCGATCTGAACGCCCTCAACGCCCTCGATACCGGCGTTCGTGGCGGCGGCGATCCGAGCGTGGTCGGCAACGAGTAGGACAGAGAAAATAGGAAATAGGAAGTAGAAAATAGAGATACCAGCTGAATGCCAAGTGTTTTCCGGCTGGTATCTCAGACCGCTGCTGAGGCTTGACCTGGAGCACTTCTATTTCCTATTTTCTACTTTCTATTTTCTCTATTCCCTCACCCCACCGTTCGTCCCTCACCGTTGGCCACCCGCTGGTAGAGCTCGATGAAACCGGGCAGGTTCCACGGAATCGAGATTGGGCTGAGGTCACTCAGTGCCCGTCCCTCGACCACGGTCAACACGTCGTAGCCGCCACGTTGCACGGCTGGCAGCCCGGTGAAGAGCGGGTTCGCCTCCTGAGCGACGATTCCTTCCGGATCCGATTCGGTCGAAAGGATGATCTCGGCATCGGCCAGGAGTCCCACCTCTTCCGGTGAGAGCGACGTCAGGTAGGGATCATCCCCGCCGATGAAGTTGAGGCCGAGCTCCGTGAAAAAGCGGCCGCCAGCCGTTTCCTCACCCCAGACGTAGACGGTGTCGCCGTACTGGAAGGCGAAGCGGAACGGCAGGTCGGCCACCGGTGCCAGCGTTTCCCGCGCCTCGGCGATCAGGGTATCGGTCGCGGCGATCTGCTCGGCAGCGACATCCTCCAACCCGAGGGCCGTGGCTGCCAGCGTCAGGGCCGTGCGCCATTCGGCATCCCACGGCAGGATCACGGTTGGGGCAATGGCGGAAAGCTGATCGTAGACAGCCTGCTCGCTCGGCATCGCCAGGATCAGATCGGGCGCGGCGCCCACGATGGCTTCGAGGTCTGGGTCGCCCACCGATACGTCGAAGGAGGGAATGTCGGCAGCCGCTTCCTGCCAGGGCATCGCGCCGGATCCCCAGGCATTGGTGAATCCGTAGGCGACAGGTGCGACGCCCAATGCGAGCAGGTAGTCGAGGTCGATGTAGTCGCTGGCGGCCACGACCCGCTGCGGCTGGGCGGGAATGACGGTGTCGCCCATGGCGTGGGAGATCGTGCGTGGCCAGGCACCGCTCGCAACGGGCGAGGCGGCCGGAGTGGCCTGTGCCACGGCGATGCCCGGCAGGAGCGCCAGACTTCCCGCCGCCAATGCACCCTGGGTGAAACGACGACGGGAAACGTGTTGCGTGCGATTGACCACCTGCGTGAACTCCATCTCCGGATGTACCGGATAAGCCGACCAAATCAGTCGGCATTATCCGGCCCGGGATGAGCCAGCGTCAATGGTCGCGAATTCGGGATCGGTCATCCACGAACGTACTGGCACTCATGATGCAGAGAAGGCGTGCCAACCCCATTCGCCCCAAACGCCTGCAACCCTGGCGTCCGCTACCTCATGCTCAACGAACCTCGTCATGCTGAGCGGAGCAAAGCATCCCCGCGCGAAGCGCATCGAGCGTCAACTCGATCTTCTCCATGACGCGAATCGCGTTTGTGCGGCTTGGGGCCGTCCAGATGTAGGGTGC
>CAZNQC010000274.1:1797-4445 GCA_964574825.1 uncultured Sphaerobacteraceae bacterium
GCAGAGCCAGGTCACTTCGTCGACCAGCCAATCACCAGTCGAAGGGTCCTGCGCCATGATATGGACCGGCAGTGTGAAGTAGTCGAAGGATGGGCTCCAGTCGTCAGTGAACTGGTAAGAGTCCTCCGCGAGTATCCCAATCTGAGGAATGGCGATTCGGCCATCTTCGATCTCGAATGCGCCGCTAGAGGCTGGAATAGTGAATGAGGGAGCGGCCAGGTTTGTGATCATTTCTTCCTGCGTCTGGCCGGAGGAAATGAGGTAATCGAAAGGATCATTCGACAGCATTGCATCTGACAGGGCCTGCCGTTCGGTAACCATGGATTCGATTTCGTTGCTGGGGAGCCAGTTGAGGTCCGGGTCAGGCCCAGTCGCCGTGAGCCAGGGGGTCTGGAGAACGGTCCTCTGGCCAATCGATCCGTACGCCGAGCACGATTGCCAGGCCCGGTCGGCGGCGATGGCGGCCTCGGCGTCGGCCGGATCGGCTGGACCAACCGGCACGTACGAGCGGTCGGGTTCCTCGCCCGGATCGCGGATGATGGCGCTGACCTCATCGGTCGCCAGACTCTCGACGTTGCACTCCTCGGCAGTAATCGGTTCGTACGCCAGGTCCGTCTGTGGCGATGCAATCGATTCGGGCGTTGACATGGGAGCCGTGTCGGCGATCACATAGCCGGACCAGTAATCGTCGCATTCACCCACACAGATCGGAATGGTCGCTTCCATGACGTATCCATCATCTGCCGGGACAAACACGACAAACCGCGAGACGACAAGTCCTCCTGTCTCGGCGATCCACGGTTCCAGGTCGTCCGGAGAATTGGCCTCCACCACGATCTGAAGGGGTGCACCAAGGCGACCATCGGGCAATTCGATCACCGTGGACGGCAGGAGCGCGAAGTGGGAGACGAATGGTTCCGGCAACTCGACCGCGGCATCGGTCGCGTGGATAAAGTCCATGGCATCGCCCGTGTTGATGGACTCGGAAATGGCCCGCACGATGTCGAGTTGGTCCTGGGTGACCGGCAGGTTGTCGGGGCGAAGCGGAAAACGCCAATAGGTATCGGTGATGTACTCCTCCTGATCGAGGTGTCCAAAGCAGAGCCCTGAAATGAGTTGATAGGTACGAGCCACCTCAACTTGCGTCTCAGCCGATGCCGGGCCAAAGGGAACGTAGTCATCCAAGGTTCCCGGGATGCCAATGGCGTTGGTGCCAGTCCAGTCCCCGTTTGCTCTATTACACGAGATCGACTCAGGGTTGATGAGCCATGCTGATTCCTGAGCGGCGGCGGAAGTGCTGTCAGGAGTCGCCAATGGAGATGCAGGCGTTCCACTAACTGGCGGCAGTACCACGACGCTCGTGCTTTCGACACCTGGCGTCCCCTCCGGATGCTGATGCTTGAACCCGTCATCAGTGTAGGTCGAGTCAGGCGGTGGCAGAATGAAGCCAGGGTCAACGGAAGTTGCGCCTGGGGAAGGTGGAAGATCCTCGCCAGAAAGTGGGCTGGCAACTGGAGTGAGTACCGGAGGGGTCGCGGTGCCGAATGTATTGACGTCAACCAGGAATTGGTCGCAGTCACCAGCGCATAGCTGGAAGCTCTCATCTACCAGCCAGCGGTTGGCTTCGGTGCTCCAGATCAGCACATCGACCGGCACGAACCAGTACGACTCGTCGCCCATGCTGGCCCAGGCTGACTGTGGCCACACCGTCATGAGCGGCACCGCGATCCGGGCATCTGCCAATACCACTGCCCGGTTCCCCATAGGCGTGAGCCCAACGTAGTCAGCAGCCGCATACTCCACTGGCACGTTGAAATCGTCCCAGTCGCCGGTCAGCATCGCGTCAGCAAGATCCCGGTGGATGACCTGGAAGCCAGTGGCGCGGTCGGCTCGCTCGACCGGGTCGGTGATCTCGCCAAACCATGGATCCTGGGTCGTGCCGCCATTGTCAGTGAACGCGGTGGTTTGGAATGCCTGTTGTAACTGGTCGGACTCTGTGAGCGCACATCCACGCCACTTGCGCACGGAATCGGTTACGTTGCCGAGAATGTCGATGCCCGGCAATCCGGTGACAACGTAGGGGTTCTCACCAGTGTCGTATCGCGGAGCGTTGAACGGTCCGGCAAACCCTGTTGGTACAGGAGGGCAATCATCGGCCGTGATCGCATCGAAGGAGGCCGCGGAGATTGTCAGTGGTTCCGGGGTGCCGTCCAGATTGGTCCCATTAGCCATCGCCTGCCAGGCTTGCTCGCACTCGCCAACACAGACCATGAACATTTCATCGAGCAGCCAGGTGTCGCCAGATCGTTCGAAGGTGAGGAAGGGCACCATGGCGAACGTGCCGCCGCCCATCTGGCTGCGCGTCCAGTTGGCATCGCCTTGCATCGTGGCGAAGTAGCGGTATGGGGCACCAAGCCGCCCGTCAGCCAGCATCACCACATCGTCTGGGAGCAGAACGGTCCGACCGCGATAGTCCGGATCATCCGATGGTCGCACGATGAAATAGTTGGCAGGGGCCTGGTCGGGGAGCGCTGCGGAGATTTCCTGGGCAGCGGCGATTTGCGCGGTCGTCGGCCGGAAGTCCGGTAAGTAACCTGGCATCCAGGCGAAGTCCGGACTGAGCATGCTGGAGTTGACGCAGTCGGAGA
>CAZNQC010000275.1:0-2052 GCA_964574825.1 uncultured Sphaerobacteraceae bacterium
CACCCATCGCGAAGAGCTGCCAGACGAGGTCCTGAACGACGTGGCCAGCGTGGTTGGGGCAGAGGTCACGCTGCTTGGTCGCCTACCCGGAGGCTTCGATGTGGGCGCCATGCGCGTCCAGGTAGCTGGAAAGTCAAACGCCGTCCTCAAGGTATGGCCCCGGGTACACCCCAACCAGGTGGACGAGGCGTTGCGATTCCAGAGAGTGATCGAGCATATGCGTGGGCGCGGCTATCCCACCCCGGCCTGTCTCGGCGTGGGAGCCACAGCCACGCATGTATGGCATCTGCTGGACTTCGTTGACGCGGCTCCCGTGCCAGAACTGACCCCGTCCCTCGTTGAGCAGCTGATGGAGATCGTCGAGCTCCAGGCAGGGCAGGCCACCGAGACCTACGACCACTGGTCGTACGCCTGGCGGATCGCCACGAGTCAGGAGTCGGCTGCCGCCGGGCTGGATGTCATCGATACGCCCTGGCAATCATTTCTCCGCCAGTCAATTGCCAGCATCCCGGAGTATTCCTCAGAGGTGGCGACCCTGGTCGAGCGGTTGCGGGTCGCGTGCACCGATGTCCCGCCACCACCAGCGGCACCTGACATGGTCAATGCCGATCTCAACCCCACGAATATTCTGGTTCGTGACGGAGTCGTGGTGGCGGTCGTGGATCTCGGGAACGCCGGGAGCGGCACGCGGGCAATTGATCTCATCACCCTCGTGTGGGCCTCCTTCGCGGATCCACTGGACGGTGTCCGACGGCGGCTGTGGACGAGAGTCCTCGACCTGGTCGGCTGGGAGGGGGCGGCGATGATCGCAGCGAATCACATCCTCCACCAGCTTGAGTTCAACATTCGCGAGAGCCACCACCATGCCGTTTCGGGGGTGGTCCAGCGCGGCCATCGCACCTTCGACGAGCTGAACGCGCTTCGCTAACCGCCGCAGGGGATTGGTTGCCAGGTGGAGATCGGGGACAATGTCGCCGAGCTTGACGCACCGAGATTCCCAATCCACCACGGAGAACCGCCGCGATGACCTCGATCTACCGTCACCAACGCAACTGGGGCTGCCGCATTCACGACTACGTCACCAATGGCATGCGCCTGGTGATCATGGAGAACGAGAAGCTGCGGGTGGGGATTCTCGCCGGAAAAGGCGCCGACATTGTCGAGATCAACTACAAGCCGCGCGATCTCGACCTGATCTGGCTGACCCATGGGGGCGTTCGCAACCCGGCTTATCACGCCACGACTGCCCCGGACTCGCAGGGTTCCTTCGACGAGATCTACCTCGGCGGGTGGCAGGAGATGTTCCCCAACGCCGGGGGCGCCCAGCGGGTCAACGGCATCCCGCACCGCTACCACGGCGAGACGCACTCCCTGCCGTGGGACGTCACCATCGTCGAGGACACTCCCGAGCGGATAGCCGTCACGTTCTCGGTGCGGATGACGACCAGTCCCTGCATCATCGAGCGGACGGTGCGGATGGAATCCGGCCAGGCGAGCTTCCGCTTCGATGAGGTGGTGATCAATGACTGTCCGTGGCCGACGACCTTTGAGTGGGGCCAGCACATCACCTTCGGCAAGCCGTTCGCCGGACCCGGCACCCGCGTCAGCTTGCCGGACGGCGTCACGGTCCATGCCCTGCCGCAGGGGCGCGATCGGCGGGGAGGCGAAACCGGGACCTATCCGTGGCCGATCGCACCGAGCACCGGTGTTGACCAGGGGCTCCTGCCCGAACAAGGCAGCATTGGCGAGATGATCTTCCTGACTGGTTTCGAGCCGGATGACACCTGGTACGACGTGACGCCAGAGAGCGGTGGTCCCACCTGTCGTGTGGCCTGGGATGGCGCGACGATGCCGGTCCTCTGGTACTGGCAGGAATTCGGGCATTCTGGTGATTACCCGTGGTTTGGCCGCAACTACGTGATCGGCCTGGAGCCGAACTCCGGGATCCCGTCCGGCAGCGGCAAGGGCGAAACTGGCTTCGAGGAACCGCTCACGCTGGAACCTGCCGCCAGTCGCACGTTCTGGTTGGAACTCTCGGTTCGCGAGGACTGA
>CAZNQC010000275.1:2152-4404 GCA_964574825.1 uncultured Sphaerobacteraceae bacterium
ACGAGGATCGCCAGCATCAGCCGCGCTCGCTCGCCGTAGGAGAGGGACGCGATCTGGCGATGGACCATCTCGCCGCCGAAGAGGAACTTGTGCAGGAAGGTGCGGAGGTCACTCTCCGAACCAACCCCCACCTTCCGGGCCTGTTCCATCACCGTCAGTGCCGGGTCGATCGTGTCCTGCTCCTGGGCAAAATATCCGGCCTGCACCCCCGTGCCCATTCGCACCGTGCCGGAGAGTGGCGGGAGTTCACCCGTGATCGTCCGGATCAACGTCGACTTGCCGGCCCCGTTCGGTCCGAGCAACGCCACCTTTTCCCCGTGGCGAATCTGGAGCGAGACTCCCGTCAGGATCGGATGGTCTGGATATCCGAGCGTGGCGTCCTCGATCGAGACGACATCCCGCGCACCGCCGGTGGGGGCGGCGAATTCGACGTCCAGCCCCCACTTGAGCGCGGGTTTCTCGATGTACTCGGTGGAGTCGAGAAGCCGCTCCAGCTTTTTCTTCCGCACCACGGCTGGGCGGGCGATTTTGGCCGCCTTGGCGCGGACGGCGTAGTCGATGGTGTTGGCCTCGATCGTGCGGGCGTGGTGTTCGGCGCCACGAATGTCCTCGGTGATCCGGGCGATGTCTTTCTGCTGCCGCTGATAGGCGGCCTGCAGTTCCTGTTCCTGATGGGTTTGGGCGGCGACGTAATCTGAATAGTTCCCCGGCCACGACGTGACCGTGTGAGTATCAGGATCGAGCTCCAGCACCCGGGTGACGACGGCATCGAGAAAGGCCCGGTCGTGCGAGACGAGCAGCATCGCTCCGTCGTACTCCCGCAGGAATCCCTCCAACCAGGTCAGGGCATCGAGGTCGAGGTGGTTGGTCGGTTCGTCGAGCAACAGCAGATCCGGTTCGCTGGCGAGCAGTGCTGCCAGACCGGCCCGTGTTTTCTGGCCACCGGAGAGTTCCCGTAGTGGTGTCGTGAAGGAAACCTCGCCGAGCCCGAACCGGTCCAGCAGTGGCTGAAGCTGGTCGATCGCCGGGTAGCCTCCCGCCCGTTCGAATGCTTCGCTGGCGGTTTCGTGGGCGGTGGCGACCACCTCCGGATCGGCGTCGGGATCGGCGTAGGCCGCCAGCGCCGCGTCCATCCCCGCCAGGGCCGACACCAGGCCATTGGTGGGGCCGTCGAGCAGGTCGGCGAGCGTGCCATCGGGTTGGTCGGCGAAGCCCTGACGCAGGAATCCGATCCGGACGCGTGGAGTCAGGGAAGCCGTGCCGCTGGCGGGCTGCTCTTCGCCGGAGATGATCCGCAGCAGGGTCGATTTTCCGGCGCCGTTCGGCCCGATCAGGCCAACGCGTTCGCCGCGATTGATGATGAAGGAAACGGAGTCGAGAACGGGGTGGTCGCCGTAGCGAATGGAGACGTTGGTGACGGATAGCAAGGCATCCCTCCTTCACGAAACCGCCGCCGAAGGTGCGTATGAGTGCACGTCGAGGCGGCCAGGCCAGGGGAAGTGGAGACGTGAACGAGCGATGCGTTCACGTGGGATGCTATTCCGTCAAACCAGGCAACTCCGGACGAGGCCGATCACGTTCGCACTCCGTGGGGCCATGCGATTTCTGGGGAATGGGACCATCCGAGGATGGCCGCCTCGCAGAGGGTACGGCAATTGGCTGGCATTCGCAACCCGTCGCCGATCCACCAGGGGGAGCCCATACAGCGGTACATCATGCATGCAATGTGGGTTGTGGTTGCCGCTTGGGTGAGGATGTACAGGCCCAGCGCAGGTTGCCTCAAGCGAAAAATCCGTCCTTGTGCAGGGCCGAGCGTCCCTACATTTGGTGCCACGCGACAACACTCTACGGTCGAGACTGAACAGTTACATGGTTCTGTCGAGAGGGGGTGACCCACGGGATTGCAGCACCAGGTTGCCGCCCAGGCCAATGAACACGTCCGCCTGAGATGTAGGGATGCTCGGCCTCCGCGATACGGGAAGAATTTCACCGTCAGCGATGTCGCGGAGGTCTGTGCGTCCTCACTACGGTGTCCCGAAGATCACCTCTTGCCAACTCGCAGTCGGTCAGTATAATGACCGTCAGTGAAAAGCAATGGGTGGGAGGTCAATGTTGGAATCAGACACGGTGGCAATCCTGGCGCGAACGGTCCGCCATTACCGCACCACGCGCGAGTGGTCGATCGACCAGCTTGTGATGCGGTCGGGCGTGAGTAAAGGCGCGATCGTTGCGGTCGAGAACGGGACGACCAA
>CAZNQC010000276.1:0-4285 GCA_964574825.1 uncultured Sphaerobacteraceae bacterium
ACCGCCAGCGAGACAACGAGGCCAACGGTCAGGAATCCAGGCCACGAGAGGGGCACGATGATTTGGGAGAAGATTTTCCACTCGCTGGCCCCATCCACGCGTGCCGCATCCTCGAAATCCGAGGGTAATTGCAGCATGTATGAGCGTAGCAGGAAGATGGCGAGTGGCGCGTTGATCGCGATGTAGATGATCGCCAGACCCGGCAGGCTGTTGACGAGGCCGAGGTTCTTCCACAGAAAAAAGAGCGGAACCAGGAAAAGCTGGATAGGTAGCGACGATCCGACGAGGAGATAGAGGGTCACCAGGTTGGAACCCGGCAGGTTGAGCTTGGCGAGACTGTAGGCCGCCATTCCACCCAGCACGAGCACCCCAGCGACGGTCAGGGCCACCAGGATGCCGCTGTTTTGCATCGTCGTGGAGAAATTGCCGACTTGCCAGGCTTCGGTGTAGTTCCGCCAGATGAACTCGCCGGGAAAGCCCAGCGGATTGCGGCCGATCTCGGCCGGGCTCTTGACAGAGTTGAAGCTCAGAATCACCAGTGGTGCCAGCGCGAACACCGCCAGCAACGTCAGGACGACATAGTTGGGTATGCTGCCAAGCCCGGTTCGGCGTCGCAGGTTCGACATGGGGTCGGTTCCGGCACTCATGCTAGATCTCCCATCCACGGCGCCGCAGCACGATGAAGATCGCGATCACGATTCCGACGAAGAAACTCATGCTGAGCCCGATTGCGCTCGCGTACCCGGCATTCAGGTTCATGAACGCGTGCTTGAACACCAGCACCGAGAGGACTTCCGAAGCTCCTGCCGGTCCGCCCTGGGTGAGTACCCAGATGTAGTCGAACGTCAGGAACGACCAGATGCTCGTCATCAGGATCATGAACACCAACGTCGGGCGGATTCCGGGAATGGTGATGTCCCGGAACTCCTGCCATTTCGAGGCGCCGTCGAGCCGGGCCGCTTCGTAGAGTTCCGGCCCGATGTTCTGCATCGAGGCGAGAAACAGCACCATCAGGAAACCCCAGAAGTGCCAGTTGTCCACAAAGGCGATGGTTGGCAGCACGGTGGTCTTGTCGCCCAGGAGCGCCTTGTCGAAGCCCGGCACACCCCAGTCGGTCAGCTTCGCCGGAATGCCGCGGTCGGGGTGCAGCAGCGATCGCCAGATCGCAGCAACCACCACGCTGGGCAGCACGTAGGGCAGGAACAGGCCCATCCGGTAGACCAACGCCCCCCGGCGCAGGGGAGCCAGCAGGCTGGCCGCGACGAGCGCGAGGGCGATGGGAATTGTCAGGAACATGACCAGCCAGATCAGGTTGTTCCGAAAGGCATGCCAGAATGACGGGTCATCGAACAGGAGCTGGCGGAAATTCGCCAGTCCAACCCATTTTGCCTCGCCAATGCCCGTCCACTCGGTCATGGAATAGTAGAACGCGGACATTGCAGGGCCGAGGACGACGACAACGTTGATGAGCAGAATCGGCAGCACGAACAGCCAGGGAATGACCTTGCGGCGCCAGGTTGCTCGTTGCCACCGGCGCAGATTCGGCTCAACGACGCCGGCGGGGAGAGTGGTAGCGTGGATGGTGCTCACGAAAATCCTGCTTCCGGGATGATGCGGCATACCGGTGAATGAGGCGTGACGCATACCCGCGAACGTGGGTACGCGTCACGATCGTCAACTAGCGGGCGGGAATCGGCGGGACGTCCCCGGCTTCGAGTTCGGCCGCGAAGATGTCTTGCAACCCCTGCAGGTACTCTTCCACCGTGATGTCTCCAGCCCAGACCTTCTCAATCTCTTCGATCAGGAACGTTTCGGACTTGGGTGGCCAGAAGGTCCAGGTGGTATAGCCGTAGCCACCAGCGCTGGACGCCTCGTTCAGTTGGTCGATCATCCGCGCCTGGCGGGGATCGATGTCACCCAGCAAGTCGGCCGGAATCTCCACTGGGGCCGCTGCCATCCCGATGCCGGCAACGGCTTTTGCCTGGGCTTCGGGTGAGAAGAAGTAGTTCAGGAACTCGGCAGCGGCATCCGGCACATTCGAATTGGCGTTGATGCTGTAGGTGGAGCCGATGCCCAGGTCGAAGATCGTGTCGCCGGAAGTGGACGGCATGGGCACCCAGTCCCACTCCTGGCCGGATTCCTCGAAGAAGGTATTGGCATCGCTGATCAGCCAGGAACCTTCAATCTTCATCGCTGCGTCACCGTAGGCCAGGGCCGCGGTCGCATCGGCGCTGGGGGTGGTGTAGTAGCGGTCGAGCCCACCCATGAACCAGCCATTCTGCTGATAGTCGTTGAGAATGGTCAGCGCATCGACGAAGGCCTGGTCGGTCCAGGGAATTTCGCCGGTCAATGCCTGGTAGACCATGTCCGGACCGGCCGCATGATTCAGGAACTCACCAACGAACCATTCGTTGCTGCCCTTCCATTCTGCATTGGTATGGGCGAAGGGGATGATGCCGGCATCCGCCACCTGCTGGGCCAGGGCGGTCATCTCATCAATGGTCGTTGGCGGCGTCCAGCCCTGATCCTCGAACAGGGTCTTGTTGTAGTAAAGAACCAGGGTCTCCACCTCGTTCGGCAGGGCGATCAACGCATCGTTGACCCGGCCGAGGTCCATCGCCCACGGCGCGAAGGAGTCGGCCCAGCCGAATTCGGCGGCATAGTCGTCCAGGGCCAGAACCTGACCTGCCTTGCCCAGCTCCATCGAAAGCGACGGACCCGGTGTAACGACGATGTCTGGTCCCGCGCCACCGGCCAGGGCAGTTTGGGTGGCGGTCCAGCCATTGGGCTGCATGGTGGCTTCGACTTGGACACCGCCCAGGGCGTTGAACTCGGCGATGGTGTTGTCGATCAACCACTGGGCGGAGTCGGCGCCACCGGTGACATCCAGCCAGAAGGTGACGGTCGGGGCATCCTGGGCGCCTGTACCGCGGCTGGCGGAAACGGAGATTCCGGTAACCATGGCACCTGCCGCCGCGAGTTTGGTGAGTAGACGACGATCGATCCTTGTATCAAGCACGTTCATGTCGGCTCCTGAGCGGAAATGGTTGACAGGAAATATGGGACCCGTTGGCACGACGAGAGGTGATCGGCTTGGACGTATCGAAGCAATCCTTTCCGAGCGACGGCAGGTAGGACAGTCGGTCATGCTGATTCGCGTGGGACGAGCGTGAACGAACGGGACACATGGCGGCTGGGACCGGCGTAGGAGCCATTGAGGCGTGACAGCAGGATCTCGGCTGCCTGGTGACCGGTGGCATGGGCGTGCTGGTTGAGGGTCGTCAACGCCGGATTGAACAGCTTTGCAGCCGGAATGTCATCGAATCCGGCCAGGGCGATATCGGCTGGAACTCGGATGCCCAGTTCGCGGCAGGCCAGGAGGGCGCCCATCGCCATCAGGTCGTTGGCGGCGAACACAGCCGTTGGAAGCGGTCTGATCTGGGCCAGTTCGAGCATTGCTTCGTAGCCGCCCCGCTCGGTGAAATCACCGCCCCGGATGAGGACCTCATCGAGCGGAACGTGGTGCTCGCCCAGTGCCCGCTGGTATCCGCGTACCCGCCCCTCCCGGGTCGCCGTTGCCGCCAGTCCGGAGATCATGCCGATCCGCGTGTGACCGCGATCGAGCAGATAATCCACCACCGCCTTGGCGGCGTCTTCACCCGAAATCGAGATCGTATCGAGCGGCAGATTGGACTCGATGTGCACGTCTCCCAGCATGGTGATGGGGGTGCCGTCGTGTAGCAGCGGCAGGAGATCATCCTCGCTTACGAAGAAGGGGGTCAGGATCACCCCATCTGCCCGGCTGCGTCGCGCGGCTTCGAGTGAGGAAAGTTCGAGATCACGCAAACCATCGGTATTGAATGCCAGTACGTCGTAGCTGGATGAGCGGCAGGCATCCTGAATCCCCCGGATGAACTCAGGGTAGTAGGGGTTGGTAATGTCGGGAATGATGGCTGCGATGGTCCACGTCTTGCGCGAGCGCAGGCTGCGGGCGGTGTTGTCCGGCACGTAGCCCAGTTCGGACATGGCCTCTAGGACGCGCTGGCGCGTTTGGGGGGCGACGGACGCGGTCTGCACATCGTTGAGGACGTACGAAACCACGGCCTGGGAAACCCCGGCAAGGCGGGCGACTTCGCGTTGGGTGGGACGGCGGCCAGAGGTCATGGGGCGACAATCTGTTCCGGGTTTGCAAGGGCTCCATGGCAGAGCCGATACGTATAACCTGAGAAGTGATACGTATCATTCTAGCGGTCCAGCCTGTGAATGCAACTGGAACTCCCCGGGA
>CAZNQC010000277.1:0-4245 GCA_964574825.1 uncultured Sphaerobacteraceae bacterium
CTAGGCGATGACTTCGTCCGGGACGTCGACGCTGAACGGGGTCTTGAAGGCTTCGGTGCGGACGTAGCCCGGCAGCGTTGGGTCTTCCGGCAGCGATACCGTGGCGCCCTGCTGGGCCGACAGGTAGGCGGCCTTGATGACCTGGAGCGTGCGAATGGTGTCGTCGATCGGGGCGGCGTTGGTGGCGCCCTGGGTGATGACATTGATGAAGTGGCCGATTTCGAGCGTGAACGTTTCGGGCTTGTCGAACGTCATCTCGGCGGCTTCCGGCCAGCGATAGAGGTAGTGCTTGAGCGAGGTCTGCGATCCGGCGAGGGCACCGAATTCACCTTCGACCTCGAACTGGCGGCCCTCGACCACGTCGAAGGCCCAGGAGGTGATGATCTGGCCGACGGCGCCGGATTCGAAGCGGACGATGACCTGGCCGGTGTCTTCGGTCGGCAGGTGGCTGAGCAGGAAGCGGCTGAGGAAACCGGTGACTTCGACCGGGCGATCACCTGCCGCCATGGAGAGCAGACGATAGGTGCCGTGGTAGCCGGTGTCGAGCAGTTCGCCGCCGCCCATGTGGGTGATGTTGGCGCGCCAGCCCTTCTGGCCACCGCCAGCCCCCGAGCTCTTCGGTGTCCACGGGTCGAACTGGCGGGACTGGAAGGTTTCGATGGAGCGGTACATGAACGGCGTGCCGATGAAGCCGCCTTCGATGAGGCGCCGGGCTTCGAGCAGGGCCGGGGTGAAGAGGTTGTTGTGGGCACCCATGAAGATGGAGCCGGATTCGTTGATGGTGTCGCGAATCTCGATGGCGTCGGCCAGGGTGGTGCAGAGCGGCTTCTCGCAGAGGATGGCCTTGCCAGCCTTCGCGGCCTTGATGACGGCTTCGGCGTGGAGGAAGTGCGGGAGGCAGATGTCGATGACGTCCACATCCGGATCGTTGACCACGGCATCGATGGAGTCGTAGATCTTCGCCTTGCCATCGGTGTAGAGATCGCTCATGCCCTGGGCGCGGACAGTGTCCACATCGGAGAAGGCGTAGATTTCGGCCTTGCCCGGGTAGGCGTTCCAGCCGCGAGAGTGAACGTTGGCGATACCGCCAGCACCGAGAATTCCAACCTTCAGAACAGACACGTGGTTCCTCGCTTCCGGCGGCGATTCCGCCAGGTGGGTGTCGAGCGGGGGATGGTCCCCCAGCTGCGTCGTGGATCGGTGACTGGCAGGGCGCCAGCCGACATCGTCGCGGCAGATTGTAGCCGCTGGTGTTGTGTGCACAAGGGGGAGCCAGGATTTTGGGCTGGTATGCCAGCGATTGGCTGCCCCCATTGAGCCGGGATTCAAGGATTTCGGGATACCGGGCCGAGACGGGGTTCAGGAAGATTGAGGTATCGGGCCGACACGGGGTCGGCCTCTACTTAGAAACCGGCGACCTTGTCGCAGACGTTGCGGAGCGGCTCGCCGGCCAGGAAGCGTTCAATGTTGTCGTGGGTGATCTCGAATTCGCGGTCGCGGGTCAATGGTGAGGCTGGAGCGCAGTGCGGTGACATGACCAGGTTCGGGGTGTCCCAGAGGACGCTGTCCTCGGGCAGCGGTTCCTTCGAGTAGACATCGAGACCGGCGCCGAAGAGCGTGCCGTCCTGCAGGCGGGCGGCGAGGGCGTCCTCGTTGATGATGTTGCCGCGCGAGATGCCGACGACGACGGCACCGGGCTTGAGCAGGCCGATTCGCTCGGCGTTGAGCAGGTCGTGCGTGTCTGGCGTGTAGGGCACGGCCACGACGACCACGTCGGCCTGGGCCAGTTCGCGATCGAGGTGGTCGAGCGGCAGGACCTGGAGGTCGCCCTCGGTCGTTTCCGGGGCGAAGAGGTCGACGCCAACGACTTCCATGTCGAACGCCAGCGCACGCTGGGCGATGGCGCGGCCGATATTGCCCATGCCGACGATGAGCATGCGCTTGCCGTAGAGCGAGGCGAAGGACATGCCCATGCCGTAGTTGCGATAGGTTTTCGTGGTCTTGTCGACGGCGAAGACATCGAGGTGGCGATTGGCGGCGAGGAGCAGGGCGAATGTGTGTTCGGCGACGAAGGGGGCGTGGGCGCCGCGGGTGTTGGTGACGACGACGTCACTGGCGACCAGTTCGGGGATGGCGAGGATGGTTTCGACTCCGGCGCCGGTGCCGTGAACCCACTTCAGCTTATCGCTGGCGGCGTAGTAGGTGTCGGGCATGATGCGACCGATATAGCCATCGGCATCCTTGATGGATTCGGGCTCCTCGACCACGGAGGTGAACGTGGCCTGGGGGAATTTCTCGCGCATGGTGGCGAGACGGGTGGGATCGACTTCCTTACCAACGACGATGTGCATGGGTGATGACCTTCTGGGTAACGGCGAGTGCTCAGACCAGGGGTATCGTGCCAGCGATGGCGCGACCTGACAAGAGGGTGATTGGCATTGCGCGATCGGCTGGTTGACGTGACACCCTCTTCCGCCAGATCCTGAAACACCTCCGCGGTAATTCTTTAATTCGCTAAATCAGAACTCCTTGATTCCATGGGCTGGTTGGGCCGTATTTCGCGCGGAATTACCGCGATTTACCGTGGAGGGGTGCCTGGGTGAGGACGAAGAAAATAGGAAATAGAAAGTAGAAAATAGCAGAGCCGGGCAGACATCACGTCCCCTACCCGAGATCGCGTTGGCCAGAGCGGTACCGCGCTGGTTTATCTCCGATCCCTACCTATCGTACGCATCGAAGGGCCGAAATCTCGCCACCATGTTCCAGATTGGCTGTACGTTCGCGGGTTCGGTCAAGAGGCGATTGTAACGAGTAACGAGTGGGTTGAGTGTGTCAGGCCCTATCGGACGGATGATCGAACCTGGTGATCACCGGAATCTGGTTGGTTGATGATGGGTTGGGGCGATCAGGAGAGCCAGATGAGGTTGAGGGAGCGATCCAGGCACGAGGCATAGCGTTCCGCTTCGTGGATGGTGGCTGCTCGCTCAGCGGGGGTGAACCCGACGAAGGGGTCCAGTTCGATCGTCACGCGTTTGGCGTTGAGCGTCCGCCTCCAACCACCCCGCAGGCGACCATCGACGACGATGTGATGGCGGTCGAAGCGTCCGGCGGCATGAAGGGCAGGCGTGAGGTTTGCCGGCGGACCGTCGCCACGGTCGATCTTGCCGTCACGCGAGAAGTACTCGTCGTAATTGGGCAGGAGCCGGACGAGCGACGGTTCGATGGGAACAGGTGCTGGGCTGTTGGTGCCGATGTACCACGGGGTGCCATCGATCTCCGTTGCCGTGAGTTCGGGGCCGGCCAGGTCGATGGCGCGTTTCGATTCGGCGAGGGTGAGGCTGGACCACCAGGCGAGATCGCGCACGGTCGCGGGACCGTGGCTCTGAAAGTAGCGTATGGCGAGGAGCGGCAGGGCTTCGTCGCGTGAGACGGTCGTGGCATGTGGAGCTCGTTCGGAGAGCAGCATGTAGGTGTGCTGCTTGCCCTTGAGCGGTCCGCTGGCGATGAGACATTCAAGTTCGGCATGCATCAGCACATGTGCGCCGCGGATGCCGGTGGCGGGCATACCGGCGTCGGCGAAGCGGGCAAAGAGCTCGGCCCGGGTCAGGGCGTGATGTCCCTGCAGGGCGTCGGCGATCAGGTGGTTGTAGCGATCGAGCTGGTCGTCGGTCAGGTTGTGCTGGCGTTTCTGGTAGGCGATCAGGCGTTGGACGCGCGGTGCGGTGGCGAGCTGGAGCCAGCGAAGGTCGTCTGGGGTGACGTAGTGCCAGGTGGGACGGAGGAGGTGGGTGCGGAGGATCTCGCCACGATCGAAGGCGGCATTGAGGTCGGAGAGCGAGACACCAGACAGGCGTTGACCGAGCGCCCAGAGCGCACCGGGGACATCCTGGGATTGAACCGCGCCCTGCCAGGCGACGAGTTCGGCAAGGGAGGTAGCTGAGGGACTGATCAGGTGCTGGTTGGTGAGGCGGTGTGGAATCAGGTCGGTCGTCTGCATGTGTTGAGGTTAGCTGATGACGCGGACAGGACTCGACCGTGATTCGATAGGGATGTGTCGGGATCGGGAGGGACGACTGGGGTGAGGTGCACAGGCCTCTGCTGGGGGAAGCCCATACGGCAACCAGATCGTGGCTGCTGAGCGGGGTTTGTGGGGTTGCCTAGGACTTCCGTACTGGCCCAGGCAAGACCGGTGCGTGGTGAAAATTCCGGATGGTGGGGAGGGCGGTCCAATTCTCTGGACCGCCC
>CAZNQC010000278.1:0-2721 GCA_964574825.1 uncultured Sphaerobacteraceae bacterium
GCGACCGGAAACGGTTCGTAGCGGCCCATCTCCTCAAGGTTCAGGTCGATCCCGAGACCGGGCGCGGTTGGCAGCGGAATGTGCCCCTCGACGACTCGCGCCGCGCCCTGGACCACGGTATGCCGCCAGGCAACATCGCGTGGCATGTGCTCCAGGTACCGGAAGTTCGGTGCGGTCGCCATGACGTGGACATTCGCCATCTCCACGATCGGTCCGACCGACCCGGCGTGCGGTGCAACATGCATCCCGGCCGCCTCGGCGATGGCCGCGACCTTCTTCAGTTCCGTGATCCCGCCGAGCCGGGTGGTTTCGGGCTGGACCAACTGCACGGCGCCACGTTTGATCAGGTCGTACATCGCCCACTTGTTCGGCAGGCGCTCCCCGGCGGCCAGGGGAACGTCGACCTGGGCAGCAACCGCCGCCAGGGCATCCGGCTCGTCGGGATGGGTTGGCTCTTCAAGGAAGGCTGGGCGATAGGGTTCCGCATCGCGGGCGAGGCGAATCGCGGCGTGAACGGTGAACTCCCCGTGAGCATGGAGTCCAATCTCGATCCCGTCTCCCACCGCAGCACGCAGGTCGGCGAGGACCTGGGCCGAGGGCTGGCACTTGAAAGCGGTGTATCCCTCCCCGACCAGTTCCTGGGCCAGTTCGGGCGTGCTGGCATGACCGTAGACCCTGATTCGATCGCGCACCGCCCCACCAAGCAGGACGTGGACAGGCACACCGAGCGCCTTGCCCTTGATGTCCCAGAGGGCGATATCGATCGCGCTCTGCACGCCTCCGCGCACGGTGCCGGTTTGCCCGTGCCCATGAAGAAAGTCGTAGATCTTCAGCCAGATCCGTTCGGCGGCGAACGGGTCCTCGCCGATCAGGAGTGGAGTGATTTCGCGAATGCCGTGTTGCACCACCTCGGGCCAGCCACCGCCTTCACCATATCCTGTGATGCCTTCGTCGGTATGGACCGCCACGAAGAGCCAGTTGCGGCCGCGAGGACGATCGGCGGAACCGCCGTCGTTGGCGCGCACCAGCCATGTCTTGATCTCGGTGATCTTCATCGGCCGCACTCCTTGCCTGAGTCGCTTCGATTGCGAAGGGGCTCATTGTCGCAACGAATGCCAGAAATGGGGATCCGGTTCAGACTTCGGCGAAAATGGCGACCGTGATCACCTCGGCGCGTTGCGGAAACACCTGTTCCATCAGCACCTGCTGGATGTCTGGATGGATGTCGGCGCAGGCATCGGCCAAAACCAGCACCCGATAGTCGAGATCGGCGGCATCGCAGACCGTGGAGAGCACCACCCCGCTGGTGGAGATACCAGCGAGGATGACGGTGTCGATGCCCATTCCCCGCAGCCAGGCATCGAGGTCGGTACGGCTGAAGGCGCTCACCCGTGTCTTGCGGACCACCTTGTCGGTGGCCAGCGGCGTTAGCCGGTCGTCGATCTGCACATCTGGCAAATCGGTATCCAGTACCCCTTCGGGCTGGGCGATCTGCCGGAAAATCACGTTGCCCTCGGGCACGGCGGCGTAGTCGGCGGGAGTGAACGCTACCCAGGTGTAGGCCACCTCGATCCCGCGGTCCCGCGCGAGCGCAATAGCCGCTACCGCCTGGCGCACCACCGCATCTGGATCGGAAAGGGTAGCGAGCCAGCGCGGCTGGTAATCCATCACCAACAGGACCGTGGTGCCGGGATCGAATGGCGGAGAGATCTGGGCAGCAGGTGTGGCTCCTGTCTGGTGGAGGGCCGAGCCAATCTGACCTGATCCAGAAAGGCCAGCCGAAGTACCGGCCAATGCCAGCAGCGAGCGACGGTTGAGGCGTGAGGGCATGGGAAACCTCGGGGTGATGATGCGTGAGTTCCCGCGTCACGATGTGGAGGCGCATCACAGATGGGTCAGCACCTCCATCATATCGGAGCCTGCCAGCCGTAAGGTGATTGATTCGGAGTCCGGCTCAGTGACAGCAGGACTCGCCGGGAAGGGTGTCGTCGTAGTGGTCGTGGAGGCGCGTCCAGCCATAGGTCGGCGTTTGCGGCCAACCCTCCGGTGAATCCTCCCAGTCCTCCTGGCGTCCGTAGGCCGTGCCGTCGAGCAGGGAGAAGATGGCGGTGAACTTCTCGGTTCCGCGGTTGTGGGTGTCCCAGGTCAGGAACACCCGGTCACCATCGCGGAGGAAGGCACTCACAGCGTGGTCTTCCTGGTCGTTGACGGTGGTGCGGAAGTCCTGGTTGAAGGTGGTGTTGCCGGAGGAGACCCACGGCATCGCCCAGCCCATCCGGGTCCGGAAGGCGAGCAGCTTCTCCAGCGGCGCGCGGGAGACAAGCACATAGGAGGTGTCCCGCGCGTGCAGATGGCTCAGCGGCGGAATGTGATCGGCGAGCAGCGAACACCCCTCGCAGCCTTCGTCCCAGTCGGGGTGGAACATGAAGTGCTGGACGATGAGTTGCGACCGGCCCTCGAACAGGTCGAGCAGGGATTGGGGGCCAGTTTCGGTGTCGAAGGCATAGGGCGTGGTGATTTCGACCATCGGCAGTCGACGACGGGCGGCACTGACGCGGTCCTGCTGGCGAGTGAGGGCCTTTTCCTGCACCAACAGGTCGGCGCGGGCGGCGTCCCACGCTTCCCGGGAAACGATGGGTGGCATGGCGACGATTGGTTCAGTTGCAGTCATGGGCGGGCAACTCCTGAGTGTACGGACAGGTCTGTCCAGCACCCAGTATG
>CAZNQC010000278.1:2821-4213 GCA_964574825.1 uncultured Sphaerobacteraceae bacterium
GGAGTTTGGGGTCGAAGCCGATCTTGACCGCCCGCTTGTCGATCAGGCGTTGGACCCCTTCGGCGTAGCGCTCCATTGGCTCGAGATCCCCGATGAAATCGTCGACCTGCACCGCGCCGGAGGTCAGCAACTCGGCCGCGTATCGGGCTCCTTCCACCGTGCGTGGTCCGGCCGGATCGACGCGCAGATCCCGCATCCAGGCTTCCATGGTGTAGAGGATCTCGCCGTGTGGCACCCCGAAGATCACCAGGTGCTTGCGGGTGATGCGAATCAGGTTGTTGACTGAGCGGGCCAGCCCGATGCAGTCGATCGCCACGTCGAGCAGGTTCCCCGGTTGCAGCAACTCCTCCCACGCGGATGACTCGGGAACCATTCCCCGGTCGGCGCCGAGGGAGATCGCCAGCTCGATCCGCTCCGGGGCGATATCGAACGCGATGACCTCGGCGGCCCCCTGGGCGCGGACGGCCTGGACCGCCATCAGCCCCGCCGGACCGAGACCGGAAATGCCGACCCGTTTGCCGTTCAGATCCCCCGCCTTCACCAGCGCCGAGGCGAGGCAGGTCAGGAGTTCGGTGAGCGCCATCCGCTTCCACGGCATCTCGGCCGGATAGCGGACGAAGCTCGATTCGTGGGCGGCGAAGAACTCGGCGTAGCCTCCGACCGGTGGTTGGTGTGGCGCGGCCGGATTGCCCCAATAGGCCACGCGGTCACCGACCGCCAGGGTCGTCACGTCGTCCCCGGCCTTGACTACGGTGCCCGACAGTTCGTGCCCGATGGCCCCGATCGGCAGCGGGTATTCGGGATATCCCGGGCGCTCGAAGATATCGATGCCCTTCCAGGTCGTGATTTCCCACTGGGTGCAGGTGGCGCAGAGGACAACCTCCACCAGCACCTCATCGGGCCGGATCTCCGGCACCGGAACATCGATTACCTCGCATTGGCCGGGTGCGGGAACGGCGAGCGCACGCATCGTCACCGGCTCCACTCTGCGCGGTCACCGAGCACGGAACCGAGGTACTCGCGGCTCATGCGGGCAGCTTCGCGTGGTGAGCGGGGAGCGCGGTCGGTGCCGTCGAGTTCGACATTCACCCAGATGTCGTGCGGGGAGCGGTCAAGGATATCGAGAATGGCCGGCATGTCGAGGATGCCGCTGCCGATCGGTTCGTAGTTGACGTAGCCGGAGAGATCGATCTCCTTGCCATCGTCCCCGAATTCGTAGTGACCGTTCCAGTCCTTCAGGTGCACGTGGGTGATGCGGGGGAGGTAGGTTTCCAGCACCTCGATGATGTCGGCTCCACCCTTGGCGATCTGGCCGGTATCCGGTGCAAAGCCAACCATGTCCGGATCGGTTTCGCGCATGATGGTGTCGATATCGTGGCGGGTTTCGACCGC
>CAZNQC010000279.1:0-4210 GCA_964574825.1 uncultured Sphaerobacteraceae bacterium
TACCCGGTCAAGATCGGGCACCGCAACCAGTTCGTCATCAAGGTCGAAACCGACGAAGGCATTCACGGTGTCGGCGAGGGCGGCATCTCCGGTCGCGAACTGGCGATGCAGGGCATGCTGGAGCATTTCAAGGCGGCCCTGATCGGCCAGGACCCGCGCCGGATCGAGCACATCTGGCAGCAACTCTACCGGGGCGCCTACTTCGAAGGCGGCAAGATCACCGCCGCCGTCATCTCGGCCGTCGATATCGCCCTCTGGGACATCCTCGGCAAGTGGCTGAACGTGCCGGTCTGGCAATTGCTCGGCGGGGCCGTCCGCGACACCATCCCCTGCTTCGCCACGCCCGGCTCCCTCAACGGTCCCGAGGTGGTGGAGAAGGCCCGGCAGGCGGTGGCGGAAGGCTGGAAGGTGATGCGATTCACGCCCGGCCTGCCCGATCCAGCCTTCACCGGCGGTGATGGTTCCACCTACGACCCGCTGGCCTCGATCGACGCGGCCGTGCACTGGCTGGGTGAGATTCGCACGGCTCTCGGACCGGATGCCCTCCTCTCGATCGACTTCCACCACCGGCTCAGCCCGGCCGAAGCCGCGCTCTTCTGCCAACGGGTCGAACCACTCAATCTCTACTTCGTGGAGGAGCCGATTCGCTGCGAGAACCCCGATGCCTACGCCCAACTCCGCACCATGACGCGCGTGCCGTTCGCGATTGGCGAGGAGTTCTCCAGCAAGTGGGCCTTCGCGCCGTACCTTGAGCGCGGGCTGATGAACTTCGCCCGGGTCGATGTCTGCAACGTCGGCGGCATCTCGGAGTCGCGCAAGATCGCTGGCTGGTGCGAGACGCGTTACGTCGACCTGATGCCACACAACCCGCTCGGCCCGATCTCGACGGCAGCCTGCGTGCACCTCGCGGCGGCGACCTCGAACTTCGCCTACCTCGAGTACTTCCCGATGCACGACCGCGACCGGCCGCGCGATATCTTCCCGGTCACGCTCGAAACGGTGAACGGCTCGTTCCCATTGCCAACGGCTCCGGGCCTGGGCGTGGAGTTCAACGAGGACGCCATTGGCGACCACCAGTTCGAAATGTGGGCGCCCCCACGCTGGTTCCGGCCGGACGGCTCGTACACCAACTGGTAGCACTGGGTTCAGGTGCTCGCGCCAGGAGAGGACCATGCAGCAGCGCCACCACCTACGGGTGGACCTGCCGCGATTTGCGCACGAAACATCCCGTACCGGAAGCAAGCGGCAGCCTGTGGTGAGCGAAGTCGAATCCATCCGCCCTGTCTACAAGCCCGCCTCAGTTCGGCTTGGCGACCATCAGGTAGAGGATGACCAGCCACAGGATGCCGTAGAACCCGGTCAGCATGCGGAGGGGAGCGACATCCGAGCGCTCGACGTTATCCATGCTCCCCTTCAGCAACGCGGCCTGGCGCGGCACGATCACCAGCAACAACAGGGCGAAGGCAACGAGGAACAACCCGATCGACCATTGGAGCCAGGCCAGTTTCAGGTAGTCCATCCTCCAGCCGAGGTAGATCCCGATCACGCCAACCAGGACGCTGCCTAGCCCATAAAGGCGCGTGACCCGGTGCATTTGCTCGGCCAGGTCGCGTTTCCCCTCCAACGCCAGGCGCGGAAAGATGCTGGCCGCCATCGTCGTCGGCCCGATCAGAATGATCGCGGCCAGCACGTGGGCGACGAGGACGAGATTCCGTTCGGTCAGGGTGATATCCATCTGCTGGCGGCTCCTGTTGCTGGTCACCATTGTGCCGGGCCATGGCTGGTGGTGGCCACCACAGGTGATGAAGGCGTTCCGGGCCGGAATGCGTGAAGGACCGGCGGTTTCGGTCTCGGCAAGGTACCCATGGAACCGCCAGGGAATCGGTGGCGTTCTCTCCTGCGGGACCGAACGAAATACTCCAATCCAGCACCGCCAGCATCTGCGGCGGACGGTCCCGACGCGAGGTCCCAGCCCGCGTCAACACCCTCCCCCCTCTTTTGCGGGCCGCCTTCGACCAGCGGCCCGCCCCTTCTCACCTGAAATGAGCCACCCATGACCGCAACCTCCGGACTCGACACCCTCACCTTCGTCCCTCTTGATGCCGAGAACATGGCACCGACACTGGCCGTGGTGGTCGCCGCCATGCGCGACAATCCGCAGCACATCGCCGCGTTTGGCGCTGACCCTGCCGTTCGACAGCAGAAGCTGCAGCAGATGTTCGGCCTGATGAGCGGGAACCCGGCCCTGCTGAAGCACTCCCTGGTTGCGATGCGCGACGGAAGAGTGGTCGGAGTCTGCGGCCTGATCGCGCCCGGCGAATGCCAACCGACCACCAGCCAGCGGTTGCGGATGATTCCGGGGGTGCTGCGGCTCGGCTTCGGGCCAGCGCGGCGGGCGATGTCGTGGCTGGGTGCCTGGGCGAAGCACGACATCGCGGAACCCCATTGGCACATCGGTCCGGTAGCGGTCGATCCCGCCCTGCAGGGCCAGGGCATCGGTTCGGCCCTGATGGCCGAGGGGATGCGCACGGTGGATGCCGCGAAAGGTGTGGCCTACCTGGAAACCGACAAGGAGATCAACGTCGCGTTCTACCAGAGGCAGGGGTTCGAGGTGATCGCCGAGGATCGCGTGCTCGATACCCCGAACTGGTTCATGCGCCGCCCGGCGATGAGCACTGAGGCTCAGACGGCGGCGTAGGTCTCCTGCTCGACACGCTGGAGATACGACGCGATCGCGCCCGGGCCGGAGCGCGGGGCAACGGCTTCGACATCGGGGTTGTAGTTGGTATTGGTATTGACGTCGTAGACGACCGTTCGCCCATCGGCCGCCTCGATGAACTCGAACCCTGCCACCTCCAGCCGGTGCTTCCGGGCGAACCCGAGGACCTGGTCAACCACCGGCGCGTAGAAACCCTCACGCAGGGCGAAGAGGCTCTTCGCTTCCCTGGGTTTGCCGAACTCGTCCAGTTCGCAGGCATCGGCCGGGCAGAGCTGGAATCCACCGCGCTCGGTGTCAGCGGTGATGGCGTAGATGAACTCGTAGCCCACGGTCTCGACGCGCGTGATGAACGGTTCGCGCGGCTGAACGTACTCCTGCAGCAGCGTGATCCCGTCAACCGGCTCTTCGAACTCGTCCGATGCCACGTAGGCCGCGAACGTGTCCAGATCGTCGAAGCGGCGGACGCCGAGACCTTTGCCGCCCTGGTTGTGCTTGGTGATGAAGGGTCCGGAAAAGACCGTCGCTCGTTCGAGCAGGTCGCGCTTGCCGACGACCGCGATGGTGCGGGGCACGTCAATCCCGAAGGCCCGCAGGGCAGTCAACTGGCGAACCTTGCTGACTTCCATCTCGATCACCTGGCGGCCGTTGACCACCCGGCGACCATGAGCCTCCAGCCAGTCGAGCACGGCGCGGGTGTAGTCCTTGCTGAACCCATGATCGCGCGTGTGGGACGAGGCGCTGAACCGGCTCCAGAAGAGCCCTTCCGGCGGTGCAGTGTCAAGATCGATGGCGCCCTCGATCAGCAACCATTCCTCGTAGTCGAGCCCAGCGCGGTTGAAGGCGGCGGCGAATGGAGGAAACCAGTCGGGGTTTTCGTGGATGGCAAAGACGGTCATCGGGGAAGCCTCCCGTGCAAGCGAACGGTCATCACTTCCCCGATGATACCAGCTACCTGTCGGCTACCGGAGGGCTGGGCGCCTGAAGGTCAGGCTGGCGCAGGAACATAGTCGTCGTCCGGGTCCGGCAGGGCGGGTTCGGAGCCGCCTTCCACGCCTTGTATCTCGATCGGATCGCCGCGCCGGTCGAGGAACATGATCGTCACCGCGATCACCGCCAGCGGAATCAGCAGGGCATAGAGGATGCTGCTGACCCCATTGGCGAATCCGACCGCCGTTCGGCCAAGGGTGAGCAGGCCGAAGCCGACGGCCACCCCTGGAATCGTCGCCAGGAGGTCGAAGAGCAGGGCGGCAAAGGCAGTGCGCCACCAGCGGCCCTTCACCAGGCGTGAACTCTCCCGCAGCGCCAGCAGGGCCGGGCGCTGCGTGTCGAACACGAGGGCCTGAGCGAAGTACTGCCAGCGCACGATGAGGTAGACGGCCAGCGGAATGCCGATCACGGTGAGCAGCGCGACGCCGGCAAGACCAACCACCACCACACCAGCCAGCGCAATCGGCCAGATTCGCTGCACCGATTTCCGATAGGAGCCGAGAA
>CAZNQC010000280.1:0-4209 GCA_964574825.1 uncultured Sphaerobacteraceae bacterium
GTTCCGGGAGCGAACATGCTCGCTCCCGGAACGGTTGAGGTTGGATGGTTGAGCATCGGCTCCACACCGGTGTTTGGATACTTCGTCGGGGTGTCGCCCGGATCGCCAGGCGTGCCATCGCAGTTGTAGACGTGAATCTCGGCATGGTCGCCAGTCAGGACGGTGACGTGGCCGCCATCATCGGCTGGGTCGAAGACGATGTGGCACCAGCTTTCCCCGTGCTCCGCAACCTGGTACTCGCCGGGATTGAGGTCGATCCAGTCGATCCGGCCGAAGCCATCCGTGGCCCGCGTGTCGATCACGTCCCAGGTCGCGGTCCCTTCGTTGTAGATCAACAGGTCGAAGGTCACGCTGTCTTCCTCGATCTGGCAGTCGACCTCGGAGATGAACGTCTTGGTGGTGCAGGTGTATTTGAAGAGCGTGATCTCGCCGCCTTCTGATTCCGGCACATTGAACCAGTAGCAGGTCAGGTGCTCGCCAGCGTCGAGGTCGATTTCCAGCACGTTCCCCGTTTTTAGCGGGTAGGACTGCAGCACGCCCATGATGTGCCCGGTGCATTCGAGGACGAAGACGCTCTCGATCCCGTCCGGCACCAGTTCGACCGCCTTGTAGGTGTCGGGTTCGAGGTTGTCGAACACCACCGCGCCGTCGAGGATGTCGCCCGTCGTCTGGAGTTCCGCGAGGGACCCTTCCGCCGCCAGGCCGAACTGGAATTGCACGCCGTTGGTGGCCTCGGTGCAGTCGGTCAGCGGATCAGCTCCCCAGGCGTGCAGATCGTAGCCGGGCGGGCAGGTCCACTTCTCGAGCGTGATGCTGCCGGGCTCGCCGGGAATGTTGTACACGTAGCAAATCCGCACTTCTGATTCGCCATCCGCCGCGAACTCGTGGCTCCAGTGGCCAGTCGGAACATTGTGCAACTGCCAGGGGAGTCCCTCGGACATGCAGAAGACTTCCGGCGAACCGAATCCGTCGGGAATGTGCTCCTGGATGCCCACCTCACCGGCGGGCAACCCATCGAACTGGACCTGGCCGCCGGCGGTTGGCGCGGCCGCCACTCCAAGATCGCTCGCCACACTGAAGAGCACGCCATCGTGTTGAACCAGGCAATTGTCTTCATACCAGCCCCGAGACTGGTTTGGCGCGGTTCCCTCTGGGCACTGCCACTTGAAGAGATGGAGACTGTTCTCTTCCTCCGGGATGTTGTAGACCTCGCAACTGAGGGTTTCGGCGACATCATCGTCGGCAAACTCGTGCTCCCAATACCCGCCTGGAGCGCCAATCTGGAAATGGGCGCCATCGTCGACGGCGCAGTACACGGCCGGGTCACCGAAGCCGTCGGGGATGTCCTCCTGGATTGCAACGTCGAACATGGGCCCGATCGGACCCAACTGGATCGTGCCGCCGACCGTCTGCATGGTCACCCACCCGAAGTCGGTCGTGATCTCGAACTCGACCCCGTCGTGAGGATCGGTGCAATTGGTGCTGAGCCAGTGATGCGACTGCCAGACGACTGCACCTTCCGGACACTGCCACATGTTGATGATGATCGTATTTTCCTCCACCACCTCCGGCACGTTGTAGGCGTGGCAGACCCAGTGCTCTCCGGCATCGACCGTGACCTGGAGGGTGGGCGGGTCGGTGAGCACGATCGTGATCGGCGCCGGTGCTTCGTCAACGTAGCAGCCACTGAAGTACATCTCGGCGATGCCATCCGGCACCGTTTCGAGCAGGTCGTAGTTGCCCGGTGGCAGGTTGAGGAAGGCGGCCAGTCCCGGGCCTGCTTCACCCGTCGTCGCTTGTAGGTCGTTCAGGGTGAAGATCACGCCGTCCCACAGGTCCAGGCAATTGATGTAGTGATTGTCCACGGCCGGATCGAATCCGACCGGACAGAGCCATTTGGTGACTGTCAGCGACCCAAGGTCGGGGTCAGGGATGTTGAACCAGTAGCAGTGATAGTCCAGTGGTCCGGCTTCGATCTCTGCCTCGATCTGGCCGCCTGTCGCATCCACTTGGGCGATGTGGAAGATGTCGCCGCCAGGCTCGTCGCTGTAGCCGCAGAACACCACCGGGTCGTTGTATCCAGCCGGGATGGACTCCTGCACCGAGAACGCGTCGTTGGGCAGACCGTTCCAGATGACCAGGCCGTCGCCGCCAGTCGTGCCCGGGAAGTCGCTGCCGCTGTGGCTCAGCGTGAAATCGACATCGGGGAACGCCACTGGGCAAGCTGCGTTGAATTGGGCGAGGAATTGGTCGGGATCCGTCCCGGCCGGGCAGTCCCGTTTGTCGAGCATGATGGTGTTGCCACCGCCATCTCCGACCGAGGACGGATCGGCGAGGTCGCCGGAACCAATGAAGGGTTGGTGGAAATACCGGCATTCGAAGATGAACGGCTCGTGTTGTTCTGGTTGGACGGTGATGGCGCCATCGGTCGCATCGACCGCGAAGTTGTCGAAATCCTCCGGGTCCCCCGCTGCTTCCGGGAAACTCACGCACCAGACTGTTGGGTCACCATAGCCACCCGGAACCGCTTCGTCGATCTGGGCTATCCCGCTTGCACCCAGGTCAACCTCGGTCCACTCGATAGTGCCGGTGGCGCCAGTTGTTCCGTCACGCGTGTCGGCATCGGTCTGGAGATCGAACGCGACGCCTCCCATCGCACCGTCGAGGCAGGATGTGGCGAGCGTCCAGTAGTCAGCGCCGAGGTCGGCCTCGGGAGGACATTCGAAGGCCGTGACCCGGATGGTGTGAAGTTCGGTGGGCGGCTGGCTGAGGTTGAACCACCAGCACTCGACGTTTTCGCCGGGCTGGACATCCCAGGTCGGACCGTTCCCGATGAACGGGGTGTCGGACGGGGTCGGCAGCAGGTTCGACCAGCAGAAGACCGCCGGATCACCCCAGCCGAACGGAATCGTCTCCACCATCGAGATCGTGGTGGCTGGCACTTCGAAGCTGACGGTGCCCAGAGCGGTCCAGGCGGTCGCGCTGAATCCTGCTCCATCGGACACCGTGAACTCGAACTCGCCGTCGGGGCCCTGGCAGGCTTCCATGAACGCATTGAGCCCGCTGGCCGTTGCGGGATCGAATGCGACATCGTCGCAGGCCCCCACGTTGAGTGTGATCGTCCCCGGCTCGATCACCTCCGGCACCACCTCGGTCGGGGCTGGTATCTCCGTGGGGGAGACGCGTTCGGTAACCTCCGTCGGTGTCTCGGTTGGTTGGGCGACGAGACCGGGATTGAACTCGGGCGTCGGGGTTGGCGTGGGATTGGAACGGATGGGCTGGGCCGCTATGTCCAGGGCAGGGACAAGCAGTAGCAGGCTCATCGCCAGCATGACGAAGGTAGCTGGCAGCGTCAGGCGCTGTCTGCGAGCGAATCGGGAGGACATGGCAGACTCCTTCGATCGGCCAGGCCTCCACGCGAATTCGCAGCTCGATCCTGGTCTCGATCCAGTACCTCTACCTTGCTCCTGGCCAGCCGGTGATCCATCGGTGAACCTACCGAGAGCCATTACGTAATCACATTACGTAGGTGGTGATGTGGACCGTAATATCTGAAGCCTTGCCAACCCCCCAGGAGCGATCAAGGGCCATCCACCCATTGCGCAAACCGTTATCGGCGGCATCCCGGCAACCGTGGACGCGGTTTCAGGGCTGCCCATGATCGACGGCTCCGCCCCGGCATGGCCGGCGAGGATGCGTTCGAGGAACTCCGGCGAGCCGGACGCCACCACCTTGTCGTCGATGCCGCCCCGGTAGATCGAGACGGAGCGGGGCGGGCCGCCGATGCTCAGGCATTGCCCGATTGCCAGCGGAACGAATCCGATTCCTGCGACGAGCGTGTCAAGTGCGGAAGGTTTCAGCATCGCGAGGGTGACTGTCCCATACGCCGCGGCACTCGTTCACAGTGGGTAGATCGCCTGGAGATAACCGGCCGGGGCACGCCAGCAGGGCCATGGCGCCACTTGTCTGGAGGAAGCGTCGCCGGTTGAATGCCGCTTGAGGCGGAGTGGTGTAGTGCGTAGGCATGGGATTTCCTCCGTCATCGGGTGGCCGGGCGCCCGGGAGCGAACATGCTCGCTCCCGGAACGGTTGAGGTCGGATCGATGACGACCGGCTCAACCCCGGTATCCGGATACTTCGTGGGCGTGTCGCCCGGATCGCCGGGTGTCCCGTCGCAGTTGAAGACCTGCACCACGTTTTCCTGGCCGG
>CAZNQC010000281.1:0-4157 GCA_964574825.1 uncultured Sphaerobacteraceae bacterium
GGCCGGGACCAAAGGTGTCCAGCTCGTCCCAGCGGTTTCCATCGAACCGCATTCGCCGGTCGAATTCGTGGACCGGACGCAAACCGAGGAACGTCAGGATGAGTGAGAACTCGGCCACCGCCGGCGCCATCGCAATCGAGGCCGACGAGACCTTGATCCCCCGCTCCAGCACTTCCAGCGGGATGTACCCCTTCACACTCCCAGCCGAATGAGCGACAACCTTGAGATTCGGGGCGGCGTCCAGCACCTCGGTCGTGATGGTCGGCGAGCCCCAGCAGGTGATGATGCCCTCGTAGGGCTCAACCTCGGCGACCAGCCGTTCGACCGTCCAGTTCTCGTCGCGGTCATTGAACGTGACATCGGCGAACTCCCGCAGGTGCGCATCGACCTCGGGCTGGAAGAGGCGCTGGTACATGGTCGGCCCCGGCAGGACGAGGACTTTCGGTTTATTGGCGGGCGCGGTGCTCACACGGATACTCCTGGGGAATGAGGGTCTGGAATTACGGAAGTTCGAACAAGGCACTGGCATTGTCGCTGGCGATCTGCCGGAAGATGGCCGGATCGTCGGTCTCATCCACCTTGGCCACGCCCGGTGCCGGGGTATAGACCGGCGCATGGGTGCCAAGCAACAGACGCTCCGGCCCGAGCACAGCCAGCGCATTGGCCAATGTGTCGGCCGATTCGACCGACGAGAGTTCGATCGAAACATTGGACACATCGGCCAGGGCGGAAAGTTCGGACTGGAAGGTGCCACTGACCAGAAATCGTGCTTCGGGAACTATCCGAGCCAGGCGGCCGATGGCGGCCGTTGGCACGGCGGGAACCAGCATCAGCGGATGGTGGGCGCGCTCATCGATGATCCGCACCTGCACGCAGACCGGGAGCCCGTGTGCCGTGGCCGCCCGAACGATCTCCTCCGCCTCCGGCCCGTCAATGGCGAACCGGTGATAGACCGGGACCAGCCGGATCGCGGCGACCAGCGGGTCGCTCGCGAGGCCCTCCAGATCCCGCTCCCAGCCGGGCAGGGTCGGGTCGAGAATCGGGGCGACGCGCAGCAGGAACGCATCTCCGGCCGAACGGCAGGCATCCAGCAGATCCCGGTTGGCCGGCATCGGATCCGGCCCGAGAACGGCATTCAGCGGCGAGACGACTGCGCCATCAATGCCTACCGCCTGCAGGGAAGTCACCAGGTCGGGCAGACTAGTTTCGCGCGTCATCGTGAAGGGCCAGATGCCGGTCCAGGCGGCGACGTCGATCCGATTCATGCCGTCACCTCCCTGGAACCACCGAGAATCCGCGCCATGTTGCCACCCAGGATCAGGTCGCGAGTGGCGTCGTCGAGCCCGGCCCCTTCAACCCTCGCCCGCTGAACCGCGAAATCGCGGATCGGCCAGTCAGAGCCGTACACCACCCGCTCCGGCCCAAGCAGGTCGACCGCGTAGTTCACCAGCCCGGCGTGAGGCTGGGCGCCCGAGGTGTCGACGACCACATTCGGGCAATCCGCGACATCCCGCACGCCCCGCCAACCGCCGCCAGCCAGGTGCGCCATGATGATCGTCACGCTGGGATGACGCCGGGCGAGGGTCGCGATCTGAGCCGGAGTCGATTCGTTGAAGGCGAACTCGGTGGCCTTGTACCAGGCGTGGTGCAGCACTGGCACCCCCAGGTCGGCTGCCCGCTCCATGATCGGGTCCAGCCGCGGATCATCGGCATGGACCGAAATCCAGAGCTTGATTCCCGTCATCGGACCGTTGACCACGCAGCGGTCGATCTCGGCGAGCGAAAACTCGGCCGGCAGCGAGGGATTGAGGTAGCAGAAGCTCTCGAACCGGTCCGGGTGGCGATCGAGCAGTTCAATGCCGATGTCGTTCGACCGGCGCAGGTCGTCCTCCTGGGGATCGACCAGACCGTTGGAGAGGAACATCAGGTAGACGAGCCGGTCGATCCCGGCGCGATCGGCCAGGGCCAGGCAGCGCTGGACTTCGGCCTCGTCGTAGCGCCCATTGGCTGCGTTGAGGTGAATATGGCAATCAATCACGGTCATCGGAACCTCCGGAACCCGGTATCAACTTCACGAATGCGAAGGTGGTCGCGGACCGTTCCCGTCTTCAGGAGTGGCGCCAGGTTGGCGAACACCTCGCTCGCGGCGGCAATCACGTCGGCAATTTCCGCCTCGGTGTGGCTGTAGGAGACGAAGTTGAGCCCGCCGCGCCGGAGCAACACGCCCCGTTCGGCCATTTCCTGGAGCAGGTACCCCCAGGCGTCACGCTCCAGATCCGCATCGACGCCGGTGAAGCGCATCGCCGTCATCGGGTCGAACCCCTCGACCACGAACGGCAGGCCGGTCCCGGCTGCCGCCTCGGTCAAGCCGTCCCGGAGCTGGCGACCCCGCGCCCAGAGCGTCTCGACGACCGGTTGGTCCCGATAGGTGCGAAGTGTTGCCGCGGCCGCCGCCAGCGAGAGGGCTTCGCCGCCGTAGGTGATCGAAACCAGGGCGCCGTTGAAGGCTTCCATCACGTCAGCCCGCCCGGCAACCACCGCCAGCGGCATCCCGTTGGCGATTCCCTTGGCGAACACGGCCAAATCCGGCGTGACCCCGAAATACTCCTGGGCGCCACCGTTGGCGAAGCGAAACCCGGTCACGATTTCATCGAAGATCAGGAGTGCCCCGATCTCATGCGCGAGGTCGCGAAGCCAGGTGAGATAGCCTGGTTCCGGCACCTCCACCTGAACATCGACCGCGATCGCCGCGATCTCACCTGACTGACCGTGAACCAGCCGTTCCAACCCCTCGCGGTCGTTGAAGGCGAACGACTGAACCGCACCATCCAACCGCGCTGGAACTCCGGAGTCGGTGTCGTGGGGGACCCAGGTGTCGGGCCATCCCCGGTAACCGCAGTTAAGAATCACCTCGCGACCGGTGAACCGGCGAGCAATCCGGGCTGCGGCCGCAGTCGCCTCGCCTCCTCCCTTGAAGAACCGGACCTGTTCGGCACAGGGCACCATCTCGGTCACGAGTTGGGCGACCTCGACTTCCAGCGGCGAGAGCAGTCCGGCGATGATGCCCCGTTTGAGTTGGTTCTCGATCGCCGCGTCGACCGCCGGATACCGGTAGCCAAGCGAGATCGGGCCGAGCGCGCTGACAAGGTCGATGTAGTCGTTGCCATCGAGGTCGGTGATCCTGCCCCCACTGGCTTCCGCAAAGTAGACCGGATAGGCCCCATAGGCGAAGGCCGTCGGGCGCTTGCTGCTGGTTTGGGCACCCCCCGGCATCAGCGCCAGTGCTTCGTCATACAGATCCAGTGATGCGGCGTAGGAACGGGTCATGCCTGCAGCCATTCTTCCCGATGCGCGGCGATCAGGGCGTCGTCGTTCAATTCGGGATAGGCGGCATAGACGCGGTCGATCTCTTCCATCTGGCCTGGCGACAGATCCTCATCCGGATCGAGGCACCAGCGCCCCTCGAACAATCCCTGCCGCACCAGCACCTCGTGCAAACCGGCGATGCAACCGCGGAAGTGATTGGAAACATCGAAGAAGGCGGCGTTGGAATCGGTGACCTGGATGCCGGTCGTCAGGAGGTCCTGCATCGCCGCCGCATCGCCGGTCGCGACCGCCGCGTGGCAGGCATCCAGCTGCTCGACCGCCTTTTGCGTCCAGACCGCCCAGTGCCCGAGCAGACCGCCGACGATCCGCTTCTCGACCATATCCCCGTTCACCGGGAACCGGTAGGCGGTCAGCAGGTCGGGCAGGATGTTGTCGTCGTTGCCGGTGTAGAGGGCGATGTCATCCCGTCGCGACGATTCGATCACGCCGCGCACCACATCGATCGTCTGGTAGCGATTGAAGGGCGCCATCTTGATCGCGACGACCCCCTCGATCTCGGCCATCCGCCGCCAGAACGAATAGCCGAGCGGACGCCCGCCAACGCTCGGCTGCAGGTAGAAACCCATCACCGGCAACACTTGCACCACACGCTCGATGTGGGTGATCAGGTCATCCTCCGCCCAGTCATTGAGTCCACCAAGGCTGAGCAGGGCAAGATCGTAGCCAAGATCGGCGGCAATCCGTGCTTCGGCCAGCGCCTGGTCGGTCGGACCGACAACCCCGGCGACGCGGATGAACGACTCCGGCGCATGCGCGGCAGCCGTCTCGGC
>CAZNQC010000282.1:0-4105 GCA_964574825.1 uncultured Sphaerobacteraceae bacterium
CAGATCGTGGACGCCGCGAAGGCGAAAGGTGTCACGGTCGGGGTGGCTGAGAGTGTCCGCTACACCGAGCCGACCCGGGCTGCTCGCTGGGTGATCGACCAGGGGTTGCTTGGCAATCTGCAACTCTGGATCTCCGGTGGCCTTGGCGGTGGCGAGTGGGGGCCGGACCGCATCGTGGCCCGCACCCCGTGGCGCCACCAGAAGTTGCCGGGGGGCGGTGGGCCGTCGATGGACTGGGGTGTCCACCTCTTCCACAACATCCGCTACCTGATGGGGCCCGTCGTCGAGATCAGTGCCTACACCGCCACCCTGGAACCCGAACGGCACGAGCGTGACGAGTTCGGCAACATCATCAACTCGGTCACCAACGAAGTGGAGGACGCATTCTTCGCCAATCTCCGCTTTGCCAACGGGGCGATCGGTACCACCTTCGGTGGTTGGGCCGGGCGAGGAGCCGGAAGCGGCATGGCGAAGGGCTCCACCATTTATGGCACCGGTGGATCACTGCAGGGTGACGAAGTCACGCTCGACTCCGGCCTGCGCGGCACCACCGGCGACCTCTACAACCGGGGTGTCACACCCGCCGCTCGCGCCGAAGCGTTCCCGGCCGGGATCAAGGACGCCTTCGCTCTCGAAATGCTGGACTTCGTGCAGGCGATCGAATCGGGGCAACCCATGGAGGCTTCCGATGTCGAAGGACTCATGGATCTGGCGACCGCCTTTACCTTGCTGGAATCAGCCACCCTCAATCGGCCGGTCACATTGGATGAGGTGCTCAACGGCAACGCTCACGCCTACCAGGCCGAGATCGACGCTCATTACGGACTGAACGACTGAACCTCTGAGCCAAACGCGGCTGGACCGGGGTGGTTCGGCATCGTGGGGACTGTCCCTGGAAGGTGAAGCCCGCAACACACGGACGGCAATCCGTTGGTTTCTCAACACTCGTGATTCGACCCATGGCACATGCCGGAGAGACACCATCCAGATGGACACAACATCTGTTGACACATCGCGCCAGCTCGGAGTTGGCGTCATTGGTTGTGGCGGAATCGCCCGTCACGCCCACCTGCCGAACATTGCCCGCAACCCGCGCACGCGCCTGGTGGCGGTTTGCGACATCGACCTGGACCGCGCCAAAGCCTTCGCCGAAGAGTTTGGTGACGGCAACACGGTGGCCTACCAGGACTACCAGGACCTGCTGGCCAATCCCGACGTGGAGATGGTCAACGTCACCACCTGGGCGGCCGCCCACGCCGAGCCGGTGATTGCCGCGGCCCAGGCTGGCAAGCACATCCTCTGCGAAAAGCCGATCGCCATTTCCCTGGCTGATGCCGACGCGATGGTGGCGGCGGCGAAGGACGCCGGGGTGATGCTCACCATGGGGTATCAGCCGCGGTTCGGCAACAAATGGACCCGGGTGAAGGAAATCATCGACGCCGGGCTGCTGGGCGACATCATGGGCGCCACCATCGTCTCGGCCAACCCATCGTCGCACGGTGTGCCGTGGTTCCTGAAGAAGGAACTGGCCGGCGGCGGCGTGCTGATCGACTGGGGTATCTACACCGCCTACACCATCAACTGGTGGCTGGGCAAGATCGACCGCGTCTACGCGACGGCCAAGACCTTCCGCAAGGAAGTGGAGGTTCGCGGCGAATTGCTGACCGATGTGGATGTCGAGGACTCGGTAGCGGCCACGCTGGAGTTCGCCAGTGGCGCGATGGGCGTCTGGTACGCCAACTGGGCGGTGAAGGCCAACCACCATCACACGGCGATTGATGGTCGTGAGGGATCACTGGTGCTGGAGGGCGACACGATGCGCCTGAAGAGCGCCCGGATCAACGACCCGGACTTCATTGCCGGCTGGCATGAGATGACCGTCACCGATCCGCCGCTGGTGGAGATGCACTACCGGAAAATCGATCACCTGGTGAAGGCGATTCTGGACGGCGATCCGCTGGTGCTGACCGGCGAGGACGGCCGGGACGCGCTGGAACTGGTGCTGGGTGTGTATCAGTCGGCCGAAACCGGATTGCCGGTGGACCTGCCGCTGGTGCGCGAGCCGGTTGCGGTGGCCGAAGCGGCTGGGTAACCGGCTGAACGGAGCGGCGTTTGGGCTGGGTCGACACTGGCCGGGCGCAAAGCGGACCGACGATCAGGGACGACACGCGGTTGTCCCCTACCGAGAGGCATCATTTCGTGAGTGAGAAGATTCGACTGGGATTTGTGGGCGGTGACCACCTCCACTTTCATGACCTGCTGAAGAACGCCTTTGCCAGCCCGACCGCCGAGGTGGTGGGCGCGGTGATTGGTGACGACGAACTGCGGGGCTTTTTCGCCGAGCAGTATCCGGACCTGCCGCTGTTCGATGATGTCGACGAGTTCTATGCCGCCACCAATCCGCAGGCGATCGTGACCTGTGCCAACAACCGCGATGCGCTGGCCGTGGTGGCCGATGCTGCCCAGCGGGGCGTGCACGTGATGAAGGAAAAGCCGATGGCGGCCTCGCTTGCCATCGCCGAAGCCATGGCCACCACCTGCGCCACCTACGGCGTGCGGTTGATGATCAACTGGCCGAACAACTGGTCGCCGGCGATCCAGCATCTGAAGACGCTGGTGGACGCGGGGACGATTGGCAACGTTTGGCAGATCCACCACCGGGCCGGACATGGTGGACCGCCGCAGGGCTACCTCTCCGGTGGTCCGATCGGGCGGGTCGGCTGGGGCTGGCTGATCGATCGGGAGCTGAACGGTGCCGGGGCCGCGGTGGACTTCTGCTCCTACGGGGCGGCGTTGAGTCGCTGGATCATGGGTCAGCCGAGCCGGGTGACTGGCATTGGCGGGCGCTATTCGAAGGAGTTCTTCACGGTGGAGGACAACGCCGTGATGATCCTCCAGTATCCGAAGGGCCACACCATCACCGAGGGCACGTGGACCCAACCCGCCATGCCGGTCAAGATTCCGGCGATGGTCTATGGCGACAGCGGGGCGATTGCGATCCTCTCCGGCACCGAGTTGTCGGTTGCCACGAAGGGCATCCCGGGCCAGCATCAGGGCCTGCCGATTGACGGTGAGGTGATCACCGCGCCGGAGTTGCCGGCCCACTATAAGTCGGCGGTGGACTACTTCACCTACAGCCTGCTGCACGACGAGCCGTTCACCGGCATTGTCTCGCCGGAGGTGTCGGTCGACACCCAGGCGATTCTCGAGGCCGGGTTGCTGTCGATGGAGACCGGCGCGGAGGTTTCCCTGCCGCTGCCGTCGTTCCTGGAATAGGAGCGCGATCTGACCGGGTGCGGAGTCTCTCGCACCCGGTCAGGCACGCGTGAGAGGAGGGCCGATGACAACCGGGCAGGCAGCGAACGAGATTCGCCGACTCGATATCACTGACCTGGAGCGGATCGAGCGCTTCAAGCGAGCCGGGTATGGCGGGAGTGTTTCCGACGCCTTGTTGCAACTTGGCGTGCGGGACACCGTCTTCTCACCGCAGTTCGTGGCTCTTCGCCAGGGGATGCAACTGGTTGGGCGCGCCCTGCCGGTCAAGCTGCATTCGGAAGTGGAACGAGATCTTTCGCCCGATGAACTCGCAGCCCGGGAGGCGAAATGGGAGGCTGAGGGCGGTCACCCGCAGAAGCGGATGATGCGGGCCGTGGTCGAGAGCGCGGATGGCTCCGTGCTGTGCTTCGATTGCGGGGGTGACATGCAACCGGCGCACTTTGGGGAGATGAGCTGCCAGCTGGCCTACGCCCACGGGTGCCGGGGCATGCTGCTGGCGGGGAACTGTCGTGACACCCAGTACGTGCTGAAGATGCCCGATTTCCCGATGTTCACGTTTGGCACCCGGCCCAATGCTTTCGGCGGCTGGTTCATCACACATGTCAATGTGCCGATTTACCTGCCGGGACACCTCACCCACTACGTGAAGGTGATGCCAGGCGATTTCATCTTTGGGGACAACGATGGGGTCCAGTTGATTCCGGAACACCTGGTCGATGAGGTGCTGCTGCGGGTTGAGGCGACGTTCGAGCATGAGAATGCCGAGCGCGAGCAGATTGCCGCCGGGATGCCGATTGACGAGGTCTACAAGGTTTTCGGCGTGCTGTAG
>CAZNQC010000283.1:0-4100 GCA_964574825.1 uncultured Sphaerobacteraceae bacterium
ATGCTCGTCCAACCGCCGTCCGGCAAAAAGGTGCACTGGCAGGAAATGCTTCGCCACGAGTTGCTGGACGCGCTCGACCACCGCCCGGTCGTGATCGTGCCGGTCGGGTCGGTGGAGCAGCACGGACCACACTGCCCGATGGACGTGGATATCTCGATTCCCTTTCACCTGGCCATCGCGGCGGCCGACGCCATCGACGACTTCCCGGTGATCGTCGCCCCGCCGGTCTCGTACGGGTTCACGCACTACAACATGGGCGAGGTCGGCACCCTGACGCTGAAGCTGGAGGTGTTCATCGAGGTGCTCTGCGACATCTCGCGCAGCCTGTGGGCCAACGGGTTCCAGCGGATCATTCTGCTGAACGGCCACGGCGGCAACGAGGCTCCCACCTGGAATGCCTCGGTCAAACTCGCCGAAGAGGATGTCTGGGCGCTGGCGCTGACCTACTGGAACATGGCGCCGGACAAACTGCTGGAATGGGGCGAGGAAGACGACCAGGGCAGTATCGGGCACGGCGGTGAGTGGGAAACCAGTCTCCAGCTTTATCTGCGGGAGCACCTGGTGGATATGAACCGGGCCGTAAAGGACGAGGTGCGCACCAAGTTCAGCCCCGAAATCAAGCGGTTCGCCGTCTTCCCCGAGCGGCGGCGGGAGATGGAGCACGGCGTGATGGGCGATCCCTTCGTGGCCTCGGCCGAGAAGGGTGGAATGCTGTTCGAGGTGCTGCGGGACCGGCTGGTGGCGCTGTGCCGCGAGTACCACGAGGAAGACCCGCCCCGCTATCGCGAGTTCGGTTCCCACTGCCCGTAGATCGCGGCACCACGGGAGACACGGATGGCCGGCATCGATGGTCGCGTACGGGCTGACTTCAGGCGTTAGGATGGGGTTGCGGCACACACCCGACCTTGATTGTTCGCTCGACTCCAAGAGAGGACTGCCATGCCGAACCACGAAGACCTCATCGAACGTGCCAGGGATTCGGTCTGGACGGAGTTGGCCGTGCCGGATGCGGTTTCCGCGCTCGCCACTGCCAACATTCGGCACGGCCTGGCCAAAATCCTGGCCACCCAGCAGGCCCTCGGGTTCCCGCTCGATGCGTCCTTCGTTGGCTCACCCGACCTGACCATTCCCCGCAACCGGCACAAGTGGCAATGGGGCATGGCCATCGGCGGCAAGCTCCGGTGGGGCGACGGGTCCCAACCCCTCATCTTCCTCGACCCGCAGATCAACACCAGCACCGCCCTGGTTGCCACCATCGACACGATGCCGGACCTGGCCACGATCCTGGATCGGATCGATCAGATTCGCACCCATCGCACCGAAATCGACGGGATCGAACTGGAGTGGGACCTGGGCCGGGACAATCACTTCCTGAACCTCTACCGGGTCACATCGGCCACGGAGAACCTGGCATCGGAGTGGGTCGTCATCGTCCATGGCGGGGAAGGTGAGGTGAAGAAACCCAGCCGGCTCGGTTGGGGGCTCGATTTCCAGCAAAGCCAGCCCCTGCGTGAACGGATGCAGGTCATCGAGACCCGGTTCGGACCGACCCGGGTGCTGACCGGCCAGGTGGCGGCAGATTACTACGCCGAATATCTCCGCGCCCGTGCCTATGGTCAGCAAAAACGTCGTGTCATCGCGGAGGACCTGTTTCCCGGCTGCCAGGTCATCTCCAATGAGCTTCATCACGGCTATCAGAACATCAACACGGCGGTCATTGGCGCCTACGGGTTCGGCTCGGATCTCGACACGATCTATCCCATTACCCTGCGATCGGACCTTCCCACCTATCTGGTGCGCGGCATCCCCAACGTGCATCCCGACCTGGTCCCTGATACCGTGCCGCCGCTCCTCCGCGAGCGTGTGATTGGGGCCAATCTCCTGCCTCATGGCGGAGGCTATGCCTTCCCGGAAGTGACCGGGGTAGACGCGATCGTGGAGCGCAAGGGCGAGCGGTTCGTGGTCTTCCGGCTGCCCAACGGTGGCCAGCGCGTCACGGCCGATCTCACCTCGATCCCGTTCGAATACCGGGGCGAGGCGGTGATGGACCGGGTGCGCGCATGGCAGCTGGCCACCGAGGTGGCGACATTGCAGCCGGTGTACTCGATCACGACCTGATCTGACCTGCCAGGAAGGATGTCCTCGCTGGGGAATCCCGGTCAGTCCGACGTTGCTTGGTGCCCTGATCAGCAGTCCGTCCGGGCTAGCCGCCAGGTGACTCCAGGCAATCTTCGCGTTTCGGATGGAGTTGTCTGCTAGGATCGAACTGGGTCCATCCAACACGATACTGCTGGCGCTCGATGCGGGTTGCCCCGCGCAGGATGAGGTGGAAGGCACATGATTGGTCGATCGCGGCGATTCATTGGCATGTTCGCCATCATTGCACCCTTGCTCCTCTCCTCAACTGGTGCGGGCAGCATCACCGCCCAGGGAGCCACCCCGGTGGCAACGAGTGGTGATCAGTTCACTCCCCTTATCCCAGGCATCGAAACCGCTCCCCAGTGGTTTCGCGGATCCGATGGGCAGGTGCATCTGGTTTACGAACTTTTCGTGACCAATGCCATCAATGTGCCGGTCTCCCTGACCGCCCTGCAGACGCTCGATGCTGATACCGGTGAAGTCATCTCCTCACTTGCCGGGGCCGACCTCGAAGCGGCCATGTCGCTGTTGACCGCTGGTACCCAGCCCACGACCACCCTGGCGCCCTCGACCGTTGGGGTGGTCTGGTTCGACATCACCCTTCCTTCCCCGGAGGCGATTCCCGCCAGGATCTCCCATGTCCTGACCGCCGGCGTTCCTCCCGGTCTGCCCATCCCCGAATCGATCACCCTTGCCGGAGCCGAGGTGGAGGTAGACCAGCGAGCGCCGATCGTGATTGGTGCACCGTTGGCCGGTGAGAACTGGGCTGCGGTCGGCAGCTGCTGTGATGGACCACACCGGCGTGCGTTCCAGGCCATCAATGGCGAGCTCTTTCTCGCCCAGCGCTTCGCCATCGACTTCAACCTGCTCGATGACGAGAACCGGATCACGATCGGCGATCCCACGCTCAACGAGAGCACCGCCGGGTTCGGACAGCCAGTGATCGCCGTCGCCGATGCCACGGTCGTGCATGCGCTCGATGTCCTGCCCGACCAGACGCCCGGTGCGCCACCGGTGGGCATCTCACTCGATACGGCCGATGGCAACTACGTCATCCTCGATCTGGGGAATGGCTACTATGCCTTCTACGCCCACCTGCGGGAGGGAACGGTGGCGGTGGACGTGGGCGACATCGTGAAACAGGGCGATTTCATTGGTGAACTTGGGAATTCCGGCAGCTCGGACGGTGCGCATCTGCATTTCCAGGTGATGGATGCCCCATCGGCCCTCATCGCCAACGGGTTGCCCTACGTTTTTGCCGATTACGAACTGACCGGCCAGTTACCGCCCCTGGCGGCGATCTTTCCGCTGTACGAAGCGCAGGAATCACTTCCGGTCGATACATCGATGGCCGGTACCCAGGTGGACACGTTACCCCTGGGCGGCACCGTCATGACGTTCCCGGAAGCCGGCGGATAACCGGCGGGGGAGCTTGCCCTTCATGCCGCGACGGTCAATGATGGTGGCGGGATCTTCCATCCATCGCCCGGGCGTTCGTCCTGGCTGCTTCAAGGAGACGGATCATGCGGAAAATCGGCCCTCTGGCCACATTGGTCATCGGACTCTCCCTGCTCGGCGCAGTCGCAGGGGTCAGCGCCCAGGAGGCGACCCCCGTCACCTCGCCCGCCACCGAAACCTTCACCCTCGTCGAGCACGCGATCAACGTGACCGTGGTGGATGTCGGCGAAACCGGACCGAGTGCCGGGGATATCACCGTCTGGGGACCGGATCCCCTCTTCGACGAGGCCAACGAGGTCGACACCGGCGCAGTCACGCAGGGTTCCTGCCTGGCCCTCAACGCCAACTTCGACAACCACTGCACCGAAACGGTGGTCTTCCCCGATGGCAGCACCATCGCCATCCAGGGTGTGCAACTGGGCAACGGCGGCCCTTCGGTTACGACCATCGTCGGTGGTTCGGGGCGCTACCTCGGTGCGACCGGCACCGTGACGGTGACCGCC
>CAZNQC010000284.1:0-1676 GCA_964574825.1 uncultured Sphaerobacteraceae bacterium
GTTGCCGGAACCGTCGCGGTCTGGGTTGGCGTGGCGGGTACTGTGGCCGTCGACGTGGCCGTTGGCGAGGGTTCGCCGCAGCCCTCAACCACCGTCTCCACCAGGTTGGAGCGTACCGTCGCATACGGGTCATCATTGATCCGCCCCGCATTGGCCTGGTTCGTGATCTCGCAGGTTTCCGCCGCCAGGTCGGTCCCCACACTCTCGATCCGCACCGACTTGGTCTCCCCCGGAGCCAGAGCAACGGACAGGCAGCGCATCAACGGATCCCCGCTCCCGGTGTAAATCTCGCAGTAGGAGCCCGTGTAACTCACCACCGACCAACCGTACCCGGTGGTGTCCAGCAACGCGGGATCGTACAGATTCAGCGTCACGGTCTCGTCGCTCACGTTGGTCACCGTGATCTCGTACCAGAGCGGATCACCCCGCTCGATCGACGCCGGACCTTCCTTCACCACGGTCAGCAGCGGTTCTGGCTCTGGCTCACCACAGGTTTCCGTCACCACGCGGTTGGACACGATGACCAGATCGAGCGCCGCGCCGTTGGCCTGGGTGATCGTCGCCACATTCGTGATCTCGCACCCCACCCTCTCCGGATCGAACTCGGCGGGCGTCGCGTCGGTCACCAGCCAGAATGCAACCCAGGTGCCAGGATCGATCCGCTCGATCACGCACTCAGCCTCCAGACCGACACTGATGACGCAATCAACCCCATCCGGTGTCTCGGCATACCAGCCGTCTACCGTCCATCCGTCCGGCAGCACATCAGTCACCACGACGCGTTCGAAAGCGCCGCCACGGGCGCCAACCATGATCTCGTACCTGATGCCGTCCCCTGGCATCAGATCCCACGGGCCATCCTTCTCAATCGTGAGACCCGGTTCGCAGCGGAACTCGGTCGTCACGGTGTTCGATGTGCCTCCAGAGATGGGCTGCCCATCAACCCAGAGTAGCGTCGCCTGCTGGGTCCACGGAGTAGCGCAGATCGCAGCATCCGCCAGTTCAGTGCTGCTTTCGACCGTCACCGCGGCTGCGTCGCCCGGCTCGATCCCGAAGACGGTACAGGCCACCGCCGGCGGCATCGATGGCAGGTAGGTGCAGCCACTCTCCGCACCATTCTGGGTGTTCACCCCATCGCCACCGTCGTCGAACGTCCAGCTCCAGGGCGACCCGGTGTACGGAAGGTGTTCGATGATGAATCGCACCTCGTTGGCCGTTTCGTCACCGTCGTTGACCACTTCCATGGTGTAGCTGACCGGCTCTCCGGTGTAGACGAGCTCGTCACCCGCGAGGAAGATATGCATGTCCTCCGGCTCGGCGCCGCAATCGATGGTGGTTTCGACCCAGTTGGACGGAATCGCCACGATCTGCGCATCGACCCGGTTGATGTGGGCCCGGATCTCGCGCGTGGTGGCACAGAACACGGTATCGAGCGTATCGGTCGCACTGCTGACCGCAATCGTGATCGATTCGCCCGGCCCGAGGCCCGCAATGTCGCAGGCAAACGTCGGCAGCAGGAAGTTGCAGGTCGCCTCGGTGTCCGGCGCGGCCTCCCAGTTGGAGCCGGTGTTCTGCAGCGGGGAGAGGGAGACCATGAGCGATCCGGCAGTCTCGTCGCCGGTGTTCGTCACCGTGATCTCGAACGTGAAGTCTTCTCCCCGGTTCACCACGCCGGG
>CAZNQC010000284.1:1776-4096 GCA_964574825.1 uncultured Sphaerobacteraceae bacterium
TCGCTGGTTGGCTCCGGCTCGTCCTCGCAAAGAATCGTGATCTCCTGCACCTCGGTGTACCAGATGGTCGGGTCGGGGAGCATCATGTAATTGACCCCGCCCGCCGCGGAGATCACTCCAGCCGCGGAAATCGTCTGCCCGCACGCCGATTCAGGCACAATGGCGGTATCGAACGACACGTCAACCACCACGCGCCCACCTGATCCCAGATGACCAACAATGCAGGCCCCGGTCGTCCCGGCAAAACAGCCGAGCGACTCGGCGCCATCGTGCAGCACGATGCTGGGCGCCCAAAGGCCGCCATGGGGATCGACCAGATACTGGCCAAATACCACCGTACCGAAGCTGCCGGTGCCGTTGTTCTGCAGGACGATCTGAACGGTCAGCACCTCACCCCGCTGCACCGTGTTCGGTGAGGTCAGCGAGATCGAAAGGTCTTCCGGGTCACCACCGACAACGTCGCAATCGATGGATATCAGTGCCGAGTCCGCCCAGCCCGTACCACCCTCGCTGCCACCAATTCCGTCAGCCGATGTAATGGCCGCCTGCACGAATTGCTTCTCACCGCAGAAGCTCGATGCGTCTGGCGTCGTCACGCCCCAGAACCTGATCTCCAGTTCACCCCCCGGCGCCAGGTCGAACGCCCGGCAGACCGGTGTTGCGTCGCAGGTGACGTAGCTGGTGGCCGCGCCCGGTGAGACCAGGTAAATCCCCATTCCCCCCATTCCATTGGCCGGCCAGGTCACGTTGAACCGAAGGTCCTCCACCAGGGTCGGACCGGCATTCGAGATCGTGACCGTGTGGAACACCGCGCCGCCAGGCTTCACCACATCCGGACCCGCGATCGAAACCTGGAGATCCTCCGGGTGGACCAGATCGACCGGTGGCTCCGGACAGGTGAGCGTGGTGTTGACCGTGCCCGATCTCAACGACGGGTAGGTGGATGTCGAGTAAAACACCCCATCGACCTGCCGGATCTCGGCCACGACGGGATGCACCGACTCGCACACCGCCACGTCACGATCGAGCACTGTCAGCGAGACCTGGATCACCACCTGGCCGCCAGCAGGCACTCCCGGCACGTGACATGCGAAATAGATGAAGATGAACGATTCGCACCAGGTGCCGCCTGGGGTCTCCAAAATCACCTGATCGGCAAGCTCGTACGACGTGAACACCCAGACCTCTATCGGTCCCACAGCCGGTCCAGAGTTGGTGATCGTCATCTGGTAGGTGGCCAGGGTTCCGGCCCGCACCGTATCCGGCCCGCTGAGGGAAATGGCGAGATCGTTCGGATCGAACACCTCCTCGTCGCCTTCTTCCTCGTCTTCGTCGTCATCTGAAACAGACGCGTCGGGACAGGTGAGCGTGGTGTTGAGCGCCGCCGATGCCCACGACGGGTACTCGACCACGTTGGCGGGGTTCCCATCCGCCAGCTCGATCTCCGCCCTGACGATGTACGGAACTTCACAGGTAGCGGGATCACCACCCTGCGCCGTCACCGCAATCTGCGCCGTCACCTGGCCGCCCGCCGGCACGCCAGACACCGTGCAGGTGAAGGAGACGAACGTGGTCGCGTCACACCAGGTTCCTGCCGTCTGCGACACCACCTGTGCGGCCAGATCGTCCAGCATGTAGACGCGGAACGTCAGCTCGCTCACCGCTGGTCCGGAGTTGGCGACCGTCACCTCGTAGGTACCAACCTGCCCGGCTGCAATCGCACTTGGCCCGCTCAGCGAGATGGCGAGATCGTTCGGATCGAACGCCTCATCCTCGTCGCCAAGCGACATCAGGCTCATCCCCGGCGCCTCGGTCGGGTCCAACTCGTCTTCGTCAGGCAGGTTGATGACCGGGTCGTCGGAAAGAGGTCCCTCCTCCCCCGAAATCTCCTGGACGGGTCCCTCTGGTTCCTGGACCGGTTCGTTGGCCCCGGCATTGGCCGGAACAACCTCGCCGCCGCCTGTCCCCGTATCAGGCGGAATCGGCTCGCCTGGCGACTCCCCTGTCTGGATCTGCACCTCTGGCTCAGGAACCTCCTGCTCCTGCCCCTCCGTGCCTGGTTCCGCCAGCACCACCGGCGCGTAACTGGACACCACCAGCGCCAGCATCATCACCAGCGCCCACACCGGGCCGCCATACCAACGCCTGTTTCCTCGCATCGCCCACGCTCCCACCGAATGCAACGGTCTGCTACGGCTGGAACCCGGTCCCAACCCGACACGTCCACTCTCGGGGCTTCGCGCGCCAGCGGCATCGGCAGAAGATGACCATTCCGCCGGCGGCAGGCACGACGAAGGGATGGGCAATTCCTACCCATCCC
>CAZNQC010000285.1:0-4057 GCA_964574825.1 uncultured Sphaerobacteraceae bacterium
ACTGGTAGGCGGTGGCGTTGGCCTGTTGTCGCAGCAGGTCGATTTCCGAGGACAGAGCCCGATTGTCGCTCTGAAGATTGGCGACGTCGTCGCGCAGAGAGAGCGCCCAGAATCCAGTTATCAGCGCCAGGATCACAGCTGCAACTGCAACGATTGTCGGCCACGCGGGTCGGGTTGTGGTCAAAGGTCAGGTCTCCGAAGGGGGAGGGGATGGTCGTTCACCCGAACGCATCAGGTGTCATTGGGTTCTCCGCGCGCCGTTCAAAACACGGGCAGCGGCGTTTGCCCAACGCTCCAGACCACTGGCAGAATAGGCGGCAACACTGTAGCATACAGATACGGCGTGACAGGTGTGTCCGTACACTTGTTGTGCTTGACTTCGATGAACACGTGATGCAGTCGGTCACAGTGGCCACCTAATGTGATCGACTGGAATCCAAACTGTCCTGACCGGCGGGTGGGCACCACCGTTATCCGAGCGTGACACGCTACCGGATGACCAGGAGGAGAGAAACGGCATGAAAGACAGGTCGACACACCGACCAGGTGAACGCGTGGCGCTGGCGAGCCTGCTATCGATGTTGGTTTTGGTGCTGAGTTTGGTGATGGTTCCAGCCACGTCGGCTCAGGACAGCACCGAGACGGCAGATGATCCCAATGTGATGGTGCCGGGCACGGGCGACGCCGAAGGCGGCAGTACTCCATCGGCACCGGAAGCGCCGGAGGAAACCGAGGAAGCAACGCAAGAGCCGTCCCTGGCGACCGCGGTTGAAGGTCAGATCAGTGGAACCGACCCGGGCTCGCCGGCGGTCATCGCCCACGGCCTTGCCTACCGCTCCGGCAGCCAGGTGGTCTGGCAGGTTCGAGAGATTTCGCCCGAGGATCCAGGCACGGCACAGGCGGAGACGACGAATGCCGCGATCGTGTACCAGGTCGAAGGTAACTCGGTCATTCGCAACAACCTGACTGGCAAGCGCGCCCTGCTGAATCCCGGCGATGCCTACTTCAAGGCCGGTGGCGATCCCTACACCACGATGGCCAATTCGACCGGCTCGCTGATCTGGGTGTTCGAGGTTGTCGGGCCGACAGATGTGGCGAGCGATGCCTTCTACGAGAGCCCGTTGATCGACACCTATACCGAGGGTGTGTACGACCTCCAGTTCGTGCGCTACGTGCTCGCTCCGGGCGAATCGGCCGCTCTGCCGGGTCACAACGGACCTTCGCTGGTGATGTCCACCAACGGGGATATCGACGTTGAAGGTGAGTCGATTGGACTGCTGGCAACTGGCGATGGCCAGCTCGTGTCGGGCGATGCGAACGTCGTCAACAACAGCCAGCAGCCGGTCGAGTACGGTGTGATCATGTTCGGGGACGAAGTGAGCGATGCTTCGGCCGCCGTTCCGCAGACGCAGGTGACACCGACCAGCGATGCCCAGGGGTCGGAAGAGACCCCGCCGCCGTCCGATGAGCAGCTTCCGGGCGATCCGGGCACGGATGAGGGCTCCACCGATTCGGGTAATACGGGTGTTGGCGGCAATCAGGAGAGCATCAACATCACGGCCAATGCCGAACTCTACGTTGTGGTGGTGGCGGATGGCGTGACCGTATTCGATGGCCCGATCCCGGCTGGTGGGATGTCCGGGGAGATCATTGGCTCGAACTTCGAGGTGTACACCAGCAATGGTGGACAAACGCTGTTCACCAACTCCTGCGGCGAACAGTTCTTCATGGGCTACGAAACTGGCGAGGCGCGCTACACCCTGACGGCCGATGCAACGTCCTGCCTTGGCGATTGACGACACACATGCGGCGGCTGACAGATTCCGGGAGATAGGCTTCGGCAGTCAGGGCCGCCGCTCGTTTTTCCTGAAAATACGGAGCATTCGTGACATTTGACCTGGGAGTACGTTACCTTGCACTTTAGATTCCGGCCGGGGGGGCCGGGCGGAACATCTGTCACAAGGGGGAGACATGAAGGAAACCGCCGGCGAATTTAAACAGTTCATACTCCGGGGGAACGTCGTTGACCTGGCCGTTGGTGTGGTCATCGGTGGCGCATTCGGAGCTGTCGTCACCTCCATGGTCGACAACCTGATCACGCCATTGATCGCGGCAATTGGTGGTCAGCCTGATTTCTCTGAAATCGGGTTCACCATCAACGGCTCGCAGTTCAATGTGGGTATGTTCATCAACGCGGTGATTTCGTTCCTGATCATTGCCGCGGTGATCTTCTTCTTCGTGGTGAAGCCGATGAACATGCTGGTTCAGCGGTCCCAAACGGGAGAATCGGAAGACCCGACCGAGCGGAAATGTCCGTTCTGCTTCTCCGATGTGTCGGTGGAAGCCACTCGGTGCCCGTACTGCACCTCGGAGCTGCCGCCTGCCTCCGCAGAAGATCAGGCCGAGGCTGCCGCGGCGACTGCCTGATTGGCATTGGGTCGTGAAGTCAAAACGCGGGTGGCTGAGAAATGTCTCAGCCACCCGCGTTTTCGTTTGGAGCTTTGCCGGAAGTGCCTAGCAGGCCAGCGTCGACAGGGGGCTGATGCTGGGAATGACCAGCGGGGTCAGTTCCCCTTCGGCAATGGCAGCCTCGACCTGCTCCGCAAAGGCGCTGATTTCATGTCCGTCATCGGCCCGCAAGGTGACATGCAGCAGTCCCATCCGGTCCGTGACCAATCGCGCCACAGTGAGGTCCCGGACCATGCCATCCACGCTCTGGAAGCGTTGGCCGGGGGTCAGAAACGTGCGGAAGCCCTTTCGCGCTGGAAGGGGAAGAGCCATCGGGTATCTCCTTGTTCTTCGCCACGCGTCGTTGCGTGGTGTGGTTCGGGGTGGCATGAAGCCGACCCGCGTGCGCCATCGTTGGCGTGACTTCTCGTGGGAACGTGTGTCTGGGGAAGAAGGTTCCATATCCGGCACATCGCTCGTGAGAGAATTCACACTCTTTTACGCTTCTCTGAGCGCGTTGTCAAGAGGGTCTTTCTACTGGATGCGAATCAGCAGCTTGCCTGCCATCGTAGCGAGGACGCACAGACCTCCGCTGCTTCGTCCGGGCTGACGTGGGTGAAGTATCGCGGAGGCCGAAACTCTCCTCCCCTGACCCTTCCTCAGCATGGGGAATGGAACCATCCCTACTTTCTTGTGCCGCGTGCTCGACGGACTACGCGGAAGGACCGCACTGCGAAACCGTGAGTCACACGCTTTTCAATTGCAGCCTGGCGCCGGTGCGGATGGTCATTCCGCACCACTCTCGGCAGCGGTTTGGCTGGCCCAAACCGTGAACTGCGCCCCATACCGGGTGGCAGCGGACAAGGAGCGCGGTAAAATACGCAATGATGCTCGCCCGCGTGACGACGGCAGTGCGCCTCCCGACCCGGCGCCCACCTTTCACGCCTGCCCTGATGTAGCTGACCAGCAGAGGACTCCATGATCGAAGAGGTCACACGACCAGTTGATGCCAGCGTTGCCGGACTTCGGGCAACCATCAGTGACTACGTCACCCTGATGAAGCCGGGGATCATGACGTTGCTGCTGGTGACCACGCTCGGCGCCATGCTGGTAGCAGAACAGGGCGTGCCATCGTTTTCGCTGGTGGTGATTACGCTGCTGGGTGGGGTGCTCACATCCGGCGGGGCAAATGTCCTCAATTGCTATATCGATCGCGATATTGATGCGGTGATGAGTCGCACCCGCAAGCGGGCGACCGCCAATGGTCGGATATCGCCGGCGGCGGCCCTCATCTTCGGCGTGGTGCTGACGGTGGCCGGAACGTTACTGCTCGGCTTTCTGGTCAACTGGCTGGCCGCGGTGCTCGCGCTGGCTGGGAACCTCTATTACGTCTTCATCTACACCCTCTGGCTCAAACGTCGCACACCACACAACATCGTGGTGGGCGGAGCGGCCGGAGCGGTTCCGCCCCTGGTTGGTTGGGCGGCGGTAACCGGGACTCTGGCGCCTCCAGCCTGGATTCTCTTTGCCATCATTTTCTACTGGACACCACCCCACTTCTGGGCGCTGTCGCTGCTCAAGCAGGGTGAATATGGCCGCGTGGGGGTGC
>CAZNQC010000286.1:0-4055 GCA_964574825.1 uncultured Sphaerobacteraceae bacterium
CGGTCCGCCCGACGGACGCATCCCACCGCGGCGCAATCTCGTCGTAGATGGCTTCGACCCGCTCGGTTTCCGCACCCATGGCATACCCTCCAGATTCAGAACGTCGCTTCTGATGATAAGGACCTGATGCTATTGGGCGCGATGATGTCTATCGAACACGGTCTTGATGGACGAGGCGATGACATTCCCTGCACAGCACCTGGAGGTCTGCAGGGCGCTCATACCCACGACGATCGTAGGTCAGGTGATGAACCTGCAGGCGCGAATTGCCTCCGCAGGCCGCACAACGCATGTTCGCTGAAACCTTGATCTGCTTTGCCCGCAGTTGCCACTCGGGTGTCTCCAAATACGTTGGATAGGGCATGGACCGGAGCCAACGCGCCCGTTCCGCAGTCACGATAGGCCAGTCTGGAAACTGATCCCAGGTAGCGGAAATGTCACGCTGGAGTTCCCTGTCATCCAGGCTTTCGCGAATCCAGCGGACAAGCAAAGACCCCAACCACCCAGAGCGCATGCTCACTCTCCGTGATATCGACGAAGCCGAACGCACAATTCACTACTACTCGAACGGCACCCAGTCGGCGGGTTCTTCCCGGATCGCGCGCGTCGCCGTCAGCCCTGATAGTCGAACCGACTCCCAGATTGGCGAAAGATCGTCAGACGGAATAACGGGCAGATCGTAACGTTGCTGGAGCACCGAATTGCCGGATTCTGGATCGTCCGATCGTTCCACCCAGACTTGCGTCCATTCATTGTCGAGTGCTTGCTGGGCACCGGCGAAGGTGCCACCGGCGTGGCGGGATGAACGGACCACGAACGCCGCTTCGGCCAGGCAGTAGATGAGACGGTTGCGGCCCATTGCGGTTCCAGTCTGGTAGCCAGCGTCGGGCGAGTACGGGGAAATCAGCGCCAGCTTGTCATCGTCCAGGAAACGCTTGAACTGTGCCTTCTTCGCCTGCACCGCCAGCGAATCGGGCAGGATCACGACCGCCTCCCCACCCGCCATCAGGGCGCCTTCCACGGCTCGCTCATCGATGCCCCGGGCCCCGCCGCTGATCGTTACGAACCCCGCCTCGGCCACGGCCGCACCAAGATCGGTCGCCCGGCGCAGAACCTCGTACTCGGCATCGCGCGAACCAACGATCGCGACTCCGGTGCGTTCCAGCAGCTGCAGATTCCCTGCTCCCCACAACAGGGGAGGGCACGAAGCTTTGAGAAGCTGGCGAAACGCTCGGGGATAGCGGCTGTCGCCACGAGCCAGGAGGTCAATCCGGTGGTTCTGCCAATCCTGCAGTCGCTGGTCGACATGCGCCATGCGCGCCAGGAGGGTACCCAGGCGCTCGGCGGTCAATCGCTTGCCCGCATCGGCGATGGCGGCGAGTAAATCGGGGGCATCCGGACCCAGCAAGGCTCGTGGCCGCGCCCCATGCTGATGCAGGGTGCGGGCGGTGAGATCCCATTCGGTGGGTTTCAGGGGAGTGAGCGCCTTCTGGCCACTGGCCAGGCGGGCCGTCAGGGCCACGATTGCCCGGAGGTCGTCGTGCTCCACTCAGGCCTCCCGGGGGCGGGTGGTCGCCAGCGCCAGCGGCACGACTGGTCCGCTGCCTGCCTGGCGGAGCAGCATCGCCAGCACCGTGAAGGTCCAGCCGGAATCGACGAAGTCATCGACCAGCAGCACTCGCCCCGGTGGTGGAGTTGCCGTCACGTCGAACGCGCCATCGAGGTTGCGGCACTGGAAGAACGAATTCGACATCGTCTTCTGCGGCGCCGTTTCCCGTACCTTGGACAGCACCTCAGCCACTGGCAGGCCCAGTTCCACCCCCAGCCGGTGGGCGAAATCAGCCACGATCTCGTGCTGGCGTTGCGACGGCACCCAGGTGATCCAGGCGGGCCTGGTCGATGTTGTCCACCGGCCACGCAGGAACTCGGCCGTTGCCCGGACAAGACCATCGTCAAAATGACCGACGACTTTTGCTGCCCGCACCCGGTCGCCAATCGCATCGTCGCCGTACCGACCGAGGAAGTAGCCCGGCTCGGCCCGCAACTCCGGCGGAATCCGGCTCGGGAAGCCATAGGCGGGCATGGCACCCTTCGGCATCACCAGCCGCGGGGTAATCGCCTCATCCCGCGTTTCGAACAGGTAGCGATTGGCCGCGTGCAGCGTGTCCGGGTCGATCTCCAGGGGCAGGATCGGTTCGCCCCGACAGGTCTCGCAGATGCCACACCGCGCGGGCGGATCGGGATCGTCCAGCGCTCGGAGCAGGAAGTGCATGCGACACCCCTGCTTCAGCCGCCGGTAGTCCTCCATCTCCCGCCACTCGCCTTCGCGCAGGGCAATCAGGGCATCGCGCCGTTGGACATAATCCGTTCGCCAGGAATGCTCGGTCCGGCGCCAGGTGGTGCCGTCCTTCAAGATCGGGGGCGGATCCTGCACCGAGAGGTAACGGAGTGCGCCGTCGAGCCGCCCTTTCGGAATATTGACCTCGCCCATCAACCGGGTTGCCGTCAGGCCGCCGGACGCGTCGAGGGCGTGGAGGATCGTCATCACGTCGGCGCCGGTTGGCAAGGATGCCGTGCGGAAGTTCTCGTGAATCCCGGCGTCTTCCGGACCGCTCATCAACACGCCAACCGCACCGTCCTTGCCGCGTCCGGCGCGGCCGACTTGCTGGTAGTAGGCGATGATCGACGATGGCGCCTGGTAGTGGATGACGAAGCGGACATTCGGGTTGTCGTACCCCATGCCGAGCGCGGTGGTGGCGACCAGCACGCGGAGGTCGCCGCTGGTGAACTCGTCCTCCAGATACTTCTTGGCATCTACGGTTTTGTCGTAGCCGTCGACCAGCACATCGGAATGGTAGGCGTGGGCATCGACGCCATTGTGTTGGAGCCAGCCGGCCAGCCGTTCGGCATCGGCCTTGGTGATCGTGTAGATGATGCCCTTGCCGGGCAGCGTCGGCACCACCTGGGCCAGCCAGGCGTAGCGCTCGGTGCTGCTCAGGCGCGGCATTCCCTGCAGGGCGAGGTTTTCGCGGATCAACTTCCCGCGCGATATGCCGATATCACCCAGTTGCTGCTGGATATCGAGCACCACGCGGTCGTTGGCGGTCGCGGTCGTGGCCAGCAGCGGGGTGTTGGGCGGCAACTGGCGCATGATGTTGGCCAACCGCTGGTAGTCGGGCCGGAAGTCGTGCCCCCAATCGGAGATGCAATGGGCTTCATCCACCACCAGCAAACCGAGCCGTTCGAGCAGCAGCGGCAGCAACCGTTCGATGAACTGCGGATTGGCGAACCGCTCGGGCGAAATGAGCAGCACGTCGACCTGGTCACGCGCGATGAGGTCGACGAAGGTGTCGAACCGGTCGTTGGTTCCGGCGTGGAGGGCGCCGATCTTCAGGCCCATCTTCTTGCCGGCCATCACCTGGTTGCGCATGAGCGCCACCAGCGGCGACACGATGATGGTCGGGCCACGCCCTTCGTCACGCAGCAGGCGGGCGGTGATGAAGTAGACGGCCGATTTGCCCCAGCCGGTGCGCTGGACGAGCAGCACCTTGTCGCGCTGGTTGACGAGGTGGTCGATCACGGGCCACTGGTCGTCGCGAAACTCGGCCTCGGGCGAGCCGATCATGGCCCGGAGCAGCTCCAGGGCGCGGCGCTTCTGCGCCACCTGCGCTTCGGTCAGCAGGGGCGGGGCGGCGGGCTCGGCAATGGTGCGGCGTCCGAACAAGCGTGTCATTCGTCAATCATACCCGCTACACGAACAAATGTTCACCTTCGCGGCAGAGATTCATCGATCGAATGTTGACAGGCGAGGCGCTGGCCACCAGAATCATATCCGATGATTCTGGTCGCCTTTATCCGGAGAGTGTTCATGCGCCAGCAGCCGCCTTTCGCCATCAGTCGTCGCCACCTGGTCCAGCGCTCGGCCATTGCCGCTCTGGGCGCGACGGTGCTTGGGGGCATGCCAACCACCGCCAGTCCTGCCACGGGTGGATGGTCGTTCACCGATGCGCGCGGTGTCACCATTTCCCTGCCGGAAACACCGACGAAGGTTATTG
>CAZNQC010000287.1:0-4016 GCA_964574825.1 uncultured Sphaerobacteraceae bacterium
CCGCTCGGCCCGGTCTCCACCGCCGCCTGCCTCCATTTCGACCTCTCGACGCCGCTCTTCGCCGTCCAGGAACTCGTCTGGCGGCCGGAGGTGATCGCCGATGTGGTCCAGACCGATATGCGGCTGGAAGGCGGCAAGCTCTACAGCGGTGGTGCCCCCGGTCTTGGGGTGGAACTCAACGAGGAAGCTGCCCTGGCGAGCCCGTTCCAACCCGGCGCCTGGCAGCTTCTACAGCGTGAGGATGGCTCCATCAGCGATTGGTAGACCGCATTCCTCGCCTGGCGCCCCTCGCTCTTACCGTTTCGGCCGAGAGCCAGTGGCGCCGCAGACCGGGAACCGCTCCTGACAACTGAGCGTTGGTATGGCAGACCATCGATCCATCATTCAGCCGCCGTGGGGGTTCCCGTCATGCGCACCGTGCGTTCCGTCTCCAGTCGAGTCTCGTCCGCCCGCCATCGGGCAGCGACAGCCGTGCTGTTCCTCGCCTTACTCCTCGTCAGCGTCGCGCCTGTCGCCGCCCAGAGCGGCACCTCGGCCATTCTCCAATGTGGCTGCCCCCTGGAATGGAGTGGCCCCTGGGACGGCGTCGCCACCTTCGACGACGATCTCTCGCTCGATTCGGTCGCCCTGTTTGCCGACGATGCCGTACTGGTCGTCCACGAGATCCCGCTCGAGAGCGGCACCCTTGATGACCTCCTCGACGATCGCAGCGATGCCCTGCTCGACAATCGCAATCTGGATGACGTCGAGATTCTGTGGAGCGATTCGAGTCGCAAATCCGGCAGCAGTGGTCGCACCTGGGTAGCCCCGGACGGACAGGAACTGGCGTCGTATCAGTGGGTGCAGGTCTGGGAGTTCAATTACCTGATCAGCATCGAACTCATCGCCCCACTCGACACCTTCGAGGATGCCTGGGGCGACACCGAGGACGTGCTCCTCGTCAACCAGCCCATCCTCCACGAGTCGGATTTTGATGAGGTCTTCGAGTTGCTGACCGACTCCTAACGGAGGTTGGGGAACCGGAACGCGATGTAGGCGATGAACACCAGCGCCAATCCGCAGGCCATCGCCATCGCCGAGGGGGCGCCAATGGCCTCAGCCAGTGCCCCCACCCCCAGCTGTCCGATCGGCATCAATCCCCACGTCAGCAGCGACACCGACATCACCCGGCCCCGCACGCTGTCGTCTACATTGAGTTGCACCAGCGTCTGGTTGATCGCCAGGAACACGGCACTCATCCACCCCGCGATCAGCAGCAGGGGAACAGCCATCCACACCGAGGGCGAGAGACCAAACAGGGCGACCGAGATCGCAAAGCCCACCGCAGTAATCACCTGGCTGCCGCGCCGGCCCATCAACTGGCCCGACCGCGCGACCGTGAGCGATCCGAACACCGTCCCCAACCCGGCCGCCGCCAGCAGGATGCCAAGCCCCGTCGCCCCCATGTCGAAGACGTCCTTGGCAAACACCGGCATCAGGTTCAGGTACGGCATCACCAGCACGGTTGGAGCAAGGGCCAGGATGCAGAGCGACAGCAGCACCGGGTTCGCAGCCACCACCTTAAAGCCGAATGCCAGTTGCGCCCACCGGTTCCCGGCAACGGCGTCAGCCTTCTGCGCTGGCCGTCCGCTCGGCAATCCCCAGATCCCGAGCAGGGCCAACCCCTGAAAGACGGCCGCCAGCACGAACGTGCCGGTCACACCCGTCAGGGCAATCAGCACACCCGCCAGCGAAGGCCCCACCACGCGCGTTGCATTCTGGGCCGTGCTCATCAGAGCCACCGCATTGGCCATATGGTGCCGTTCCACCAGCGACGGCACGATGGCGGTGCGCACCGGAAAGATGAAACTCATGATCGCGCCGTTGATGGTCACCAGCACCAGCAACGACCACGGTTGAATCGTGCCCGTTGCCACCATGATCGCAAAGATGGTGGAGACCACGGCCACGCCCGACTGGGCCATGAACAGCACGTTGCGCCGGCTGTACCGGTCGATCACCAACCCGGCCGGAATCGACAGCAGCAGCATGGGAATGCCACCGGCAAACCCCGCGAGACCGACGAACAACGGAGAATTGATCAGCTCCAGGGCCAACCAGCCAATCGACACCTGGTACATCCAGAACCCGGAACTGCTGGACAACGTGCCGAACATGAGCATCCGGAAAAGCGGATACACCTGCATCGAATGAAACATGCCAACGGTATCCGCTGGTTCCCCAACTGGCCGCGCAGTCTCCTGCCGGCCTTTCCTGCCCCTGACCACCTGTCCTCCGTATCCCCGGCATCTCGTCCGTCGCGACAGCGTAGCATCATTGCCGAACGCGGGGAATGGGTGCGCCTCGCTCCCGAACGACAGGCGAAGACCGCCCCGGCATGGCCGCGACGGTCTTCATCACCAGTTCCCGCAACGATGCCTGTGTCAGTCGCCCATCACTGGCTGCTGCGCCGGCGAATGCGAGAGGCCCAGCCGGTTCACCATCCGGCGCACCGGTGTTGGCGCCCACCAGTTCCAGCGTCCCATCAGGCGCATCGTGGCCGGCACCAGCAGCCCCCGCACGATGGTCGCATCGATCAGCACCGCCAGCGCCAGGCCGAAGCCGAGGCTCTTGATCACCACGATGTCGGCCAGCATGAACCCACCGAACACCACCACCATGATCAGCGCCGCGCCGGTGATGACCTTGGCTGTCTGCGCCAGACCGGTCGCCACCGCCTGCCGGTTGTCACCGGTTCGTTCGTACTCTTCCTGGATTCGCGAGAGCATCAGCACCTCGTAGTCCATGCTCAGGCCAAACAGGATGCAGAACATCAGGATCGGCGTGGTCGAGATGATTTCGCCCGTCGCCTCGAACCCGAACAATCCCTGCAGGTGTCCTTCCTGGAAGATCCAGACCACGATTCCCAGCGACGCCGAGATCGAGAGCAATGTCATGAACATCGCCTTCAGCGGCAGGAAGACCGAGCCGAAGGTCAGCAGCAGGATCAGGTAGGAGCCCACCACCACGAAGATTGCGGCTGGCAGCACGCCGGAGGTGATCCCGTCAACGGCATCGACCGATTGGGCGGCCGAGCCGCCGACCGACTGGTCCACTCCGGCCACCGTCAGGTCTCGCAGATCGCGCACCATTGCTTCCTGATCATTCGACGACCCGCTGACGGTCAGGTTGACCAGCACTTCGTCGCCGCGCACGGTCGCGTCGATCGCCCCCGCCACCGGAGCGGGCAACATTGCGACATCACCGTCGAAGGCTGCCCAGTCGACATCGGCCAGCACGAAGGAATCGATCCGCTCCACGCCGGGCACCTGTTGCACCTCGGCGAGCAGCGTCTGCAGCGCCGAAAGCGATCCGGGCGACAGGGCATTCCCGTCTTCGGCCACCACCAGCAACGGAATGATCTCGCCCGACGCCTGTGGGAAGTCGTCGTTCAGCCGTTCGCTGACGATCCGCGATTCCTGGCCGGCCGGCAACACATCAGGACCACCCGGCGTGAGTTGCAGCTGCAGCATCGGAATGCCAGCCGCCAGCAGGAGCACCACGAGGGCCACCACCACCACCGTCGCCCTGCGCATCACCCACTGGGCCAACGCCGCCCAGAAACCGCCTTCGGCACCGGCCACCTCGATCGTCGACCGGCGGCGGATCGAAAGGGCATTCACCCGCGTTCCCAGCAGGGCCAGCAAGGCCGGCAGGAAGGTCAATCCGTAGATGACCGCCACTGCGGTGACCAGCATTCCCGCCTGTCCCATCGACTGCAGGGCCGGAATCGGGAAGAACTGCGTGGCCGCCAGACCCATCACCACCGTAATGCCCGAGGCGAAGATCGCCTTGCCCACAGTGCCCATCGTCACAGCCACGGCATCCGCTACCGGACGCTGCTCCAGCTCTTCCCGGAACCGGGTGACCATGAAGAGCGAGTAGTCGATACCCAGGCCCAGCCCAAGCATGGTGATGATGTTGATGGCGAACACCGACTGGAACGTGTCCTGCGAGACGAAGAAGATCCCCGCCAT
>CAZNQC010000288.1:0-4015 GCA_964574825.1 uncultured Sphaerobacteraceae bacterium
CGGGACGCCGGTGGAGACGGCGGGGAGGTCGCGGACATCGATCTCCTCGTCCAGCGGCAGGTCGCCGAGGCGGAGGGAGAGCATCTGGGAGACACCGTCGTTCCCCATCGTCACGCCGTAGAGGGTGTCGGCGATTTCGACCGTGCCCCGGTTGTGCGTGATCACGATCGCCTGGGTTTCGGCGGCGAGCTTGCGGAGTTCGTCGCGGAAGCGGACCACGTTCGCCTCATCCAGCGCGGCGTCGACCTCGTCGAGCAGCACGAACGGCGTCGGGTTGACGCGGAGGATGGCGAAGAGCAGGGCAACCGCCGTCAGTGAGCGCTCGCCGCCGGAGAGCAGGGCGAGGCTCTGGAGGCGCTTGCCGGGTGGCTGGGCGACGATGTCGATGCCGCCCGGCGCGCCGGTTTCGTCGTCGGCGGTGAGGACCAACCGGGCCGTGCCGCCGCCGAAGAGGACGGTGAAGGCTTCCGTGAAGGCGCGGGAAACTTTCTCGAACGTCTCCTCGAAGCGGGCCTGCATGGTGTCGTTCAGGTCGGCGAGCAGGGTGCGAATCGCGGCCGCCGCCTGGAGGACGTCGTCGAGCTGGGTGGTGAGGTGCTGGAAGTGGGCCGATTCCCGCTCGTACTCCTCAACCACGTCGTCGCCGGCGTAGCCCACCCGGCGGAGGCGATCACGCAGGCGGCTGATCTCTTTCTCGACCGCCTCGTAGTCGTCGGAGAGTTCCCACTCGTCGGGATGTGGTTCCGGTTCGGCGGTGAGCAGGGTCTCGGGTTCTTCCAGGCCAAGGTCGTCGGTGATGCGCTGGCGAATGGTGGTCGCCTCGGAGCGGGCGCGTTCGACGGCGAGGCTGCCCTGGTTCATCGCCCGTTCGCGCTCGACCAGCCCCTGGCGACTGGCCTCGATCTGCTGTTCCAGCGTGGCCGCGACGGTTTCGAGTTCAGTCAGTGACTCCTGGAGCGGGGTCCGTCCGGCGCTGGCGGCCGTGTCGGTTTCGGCCAGGTTGGCGAGTTCCCGTTCCAGCCGGTCGCGCTGGCTGGTGAGGGCGACCTGTTCACCTTCGAACGAGGCGATCCGGGAATCGCGCACGGCTTTCTCTTCAAGCATGCCCTGGCGCTGGCCGGTGATGCTGGAAAGATGGCGCTGCTCGGCCCGGAGCCGTTCTTCGAGGGTGGCCAGTTCCTGTTGGGCCGTGGCCAGCACCCCATCGGCCGTGCTGGCCTGCTCGCGCTGGGCAGTCGCGGCGGTGAGCACGCCTTCATGACGGGTGCGCAGGTCATCGAGATACGCGACAACGGTTTGCCGCTTCTGCTCGATCCCCTGCAGGTCGGATTCCTGCCGTTCGCGGACCTGGCCGGCCGCCGTGGTGCCCCGCTCGGCGACCTCCTGCTGTTTACGAAGATCACGTAACCAGCCCTGCAGGCGGTCACGCTGGCCGGTGCGTTCACGGCCCTGGGCAACGAGCGCCGCCCGGCCGCTTTGGGCGCGGGATCGTGCTTCCTGCAGGTCTTCCCCGGCAGCGACGGCCGCGGCGTGGGCCTGCTGGGCGGCATCGCGCTGGCGTTCGAAGCGGCTGATCTCGGCCGGGAGTTCACGCAGATCACGCTCCCGGCCGAGCGCTCCGCTGTCACGGACGGCTGCGCCACCGGTGACCGAGCCGGCCGAACGGGCAATTTCGCCACTGAGCGTGACGGCATTCCAGCCGGTTGGGAGTTCCCGGATCGCTTCCCGGGCAGCGGCGAGGTCGTCGACCACCACGAAGCGGCCCAGCAGGGCGCGCACCACCACGGCGATGTCGGCATCACTACGAACGATGTCGCTGGCCACGCCATGACTACCGTACAGCTGGTCGAGTTCGCGCGGGGCGGGTCGTTCCTGGCGGCGACCGAGCGTATCCAACGGCTGGAAGGTGGCACGTCCAGCCCGGGAATCCTTCAGGTGCTGGATGGCGGCTTCGGCATTGGCCCAACGCTCGACCACCACATCCTGCAGGTGCCCACCCAACGCGACTTCAATGGCGGTGTCGTATTGGGCGTCGACCGCGATCAGTTCGGCGACGGTACCGCGAATACCCTGCAGCTTCCCCTCGCGGCTGGCCTGCATGACCTGGCGAACCCCGGCGTGGAGATTGGTGCCTTCGTCCTGCACGCGTTGCAGCACACTCAGCCGGTTGCTGGCCTGGCCGACCCGGCGGTCGAGATCGGTGAGTTTGCGGGCGGCCTCGGCGACGGCTTCGCGCTGCTGGTCGGCCTGGGTGGCCAGGTCGAGCAACTGCTGGTCGAACCCGGCGATTTCCCCGGCAATCCGCTCGTCTTCCTGCGTGAAGGCGGCGACTTCCGCTTCGAGCTGGGCGATGCGGTTGGCCCGTTCCGCGGTTTCCTGGGCAATCCGGGCGGCGTCGGTCGAGGCAGTTTCCTGTTTCTGCTCCAACAAGGCGCGTTGCTGGGCGAGATCGGTGAGTATCCGCTCCTGCTGGGCGATGGTGCGGGCGAGGTCGGCTGCCTGCTGTTCCAGATCGGAGCGCGATTTGCGGTCGGCCTGGGCCGCGGCCTGGAGTTCGCGGACACCGGTGCGGCCCGCCTCCACCTCGGTTTCGAGCGCGGCGAGGCTTTCCCTGGCGGTGGCCATCTCGGCTTCGACCTGGGCGAACTGCTCGTCGATGGCAGCCTGGGTTTCGTGGGTGTCCTGCAGGCGGCGGGTGATGGCCGCCTGGCGCTCGGCGACGAGGTCGCGTTCGTGGCCGATGCGGCGGAGGCTCTCCCGAATCGTGGCGAGCCGGGCATCGTGACTGGCAAGGGCTTCGCGGGCGGCCGTGAGGGCTTCCTGGTTCTCGAGACGTTGGAACAGGAGGTCGTCCAGGGCGGTTTGGAGTGCATCCAGCTGAGCCTGGTCCCCGGCGATCGCTTCCTCGGCGAGCGTCAACCGGGAGGTGGCGGCTTCCAGCAATCGGCGGTAGTGCCCACGCTGGAGGAAGAGCTGGCGATCGCGGAGGCCCTGGTATTCACGGGCCTGGCGAGCCTGGCGTTCGAGGGTTTTGAGGCGTGGTTCGAGTTCGACCAGCAGGTCGCGGAGGCGGGTGACGTTGCCGTCGGCTTCGTTGAGGTTGCGCTCGGCTTCGGCAACCCGCAGGCGGAGACCGGCAAGGTCGGCAGCGTGTTCGAAGAGACCGCGACGTTCTTCCGCCTTCTGGGAGAGGGCGGTATCGACCAGGCCCTGACCGACGACGGTGTAGCTCTGGCCCAGCGAGGCGGTGAGTTGGGAGACATCCTTCAGGCGAACGCGGCGACCGTTGAGGAAGTACTGGTTTTCGCCGCCGCGGAACGCCCGGCGGGTGACGGTGACTTCGACGAATTCGGAATCGAGCCAGCGGTCTTCATTATTGAAGGTGACCGTGACTTCGGCCATGCCGGAGGGGGACTTGCCCCGGCCACCGGCAAAGATGACGTCCTCGGTTTTCTTCGAGCGGAGGGCGGAGTGGCTGGTTTCACCCAGCACCCAGCGGATGGCGTCGGAGATGTTGGATTTGCCGGATCCGTTGGGGCCAACCACGGCGGTGATGCCGGGTTCGAAGACGAGGGCGGTTTTGGTGGCAAAGCTTTTGAACCCGTGCAGATCGAGCCGGGCGAGGCGGGGTGCAGGTTGTGCGGCACGGTCGGCCGATGCAGCCATGGCGGGTTCCGCAACGTGAGATCAGGGGTCAAGGGACAGATGCATTCGTGCTTCACAGGGCCGACGACCGCCGCCTCACTCGTGATTGCCGGGATGATGCAATCGACGGCGGCAGGTCGGCCCGTACGGTTTCCCGCGATGGACAACGGTGCGCAATCTCCCCGGTACGCCGGAGCGCACCAGCCGGTAAGGGTACCACTGTGAGGTGAGAGAAAAGAGAAAGCAGAAAATAGGAACGAAGGTGATGGAGCAGGGCCGACGACAGCCGCGATCCGTCATTGGCGGAATTGGTGATGGGCGCGGCAGGTCGGCCCGTACGGTGTTCAGCAACGGACGGTGTTGCGATGAT
>CAZNQC010000289.1:0-3956 GCA_964574825.1 uncultured Sphaerobacteraceae bacterium
GCCTATTGCTCGTCCTCGATCAGGCCGATCGGGTTGCCATCTGCATCTTCCAGGATGGCGATCGTGCGGCCCCCGCCAACCCCCGTGGCGGGCTGGCGAACGGTGGCCCCGGCTGCGACCAGCGCCTCGATCTGCTGCCCGATGCCGGTGATGTGCCAGTAAGGAACCGGACCGGCATTGCCGTGCGCGTGGCCATTTGGGTCGAGGCCAACCTGCTGGTCACCCACTTCGAATCCCACGTAATACTCCGAATCGGTTGTCGGCTCCACGCCGAGCAATGCACCGAAGACGGCCTTGGCGGCCGCGAGGTCGTGAACGGGGTAGATGATGGTCTTGCAGGCCATGTTAGGGTGTCCTTCGCGAGCATGTTGCCGAACGGATCCAGGTGATCCGCTACTTCCATGACGGAGCCGGAGGGCCTGGTGTGACAGCGAACGACGCGATGATCCGCGGCGCACTGTTCGAAGCCGAACGCCCCCGGCTGCACCGGGTGGCCTGGCGCCTGCTGGGGTCGGCTGCCGATGCCGATGATGCCGTCCAGGACGCCTGGTTTCGTTTTGACCGGGCCGACCTGGCCGAGGTTGCCAACATTGCGGGGTGGCTGACCACCGTCGTCTCCCGCATCTGCCTCGATCGCTTGCGGACCCGCACCAGCCTGCGCGAAACACCGCTTGAGCCGGCTGCCGCCACGTTGACGGCGGCAGAACCCGCCCCGCACGCCGAAGCCGAACTGACCGATGCCACCGAACGGGCCATGGTCACCGTGCTGCAGGCGCTTTCGCCCGACGAGCGATTGGCGTTGGTGCTGCACGACATGGCCGGCATGCCCTTCGACGAAATTGCCGCCCTGCTCGACCGGACCGCCGCCTCCACCCGGCAACTGGCGACCCGGGCGCGCCGCCGAGTGCGGGAGGCGGCTCCGCCAACGCCGGTTGAGCACCAGAAGCAGCGCGAGACGGTAATGGCGTTCCTCCGGGCATCCCGCAGCGGTGACCTGGCGGCCCTCATCGCCCTGCTGGCACCGGGCGTGGTGATCCGTGCCGATATTGGGGCGATCCAGATGGGATCCGAACCCATGGTCCATGGTGCCGATGCCGTGGCGCGCACATTCTCGGGCCGGGCGGCCGCTGCGCGGTTTGCCTTGGTCGACGGCAAGCCAGGTGCCGCCTGGTTTGCCGGGCACGAGGTGCGAGTCGCGTTCGTCTTCACGGTGGACGACGACGGCTACGTCACCACGATCGATCTGGTGGCCGATCCCGCCACCCTGGCGGCTACGGTGGTCGAACCGGTGGTGAAACGAGGCGCCTTGAAAACCGGTTCGCCCCCTGGTGCGTTGATGGAGTAGGGACGTCGACGGGCGGCTGGCATGCTAGCATGAACGTACAGGCTTCTCCGGTGGCTCATGTCCTCTCTCCTCCTGTCAGGCCACCCACGCGCTCCATCAGGATATCCATGTGTCTCGCTACGGAAATGCCTACGGCTCTCCCTACGCCCAACAGGTTATTCGCCCTCGCTGGCCCTGGGTATTCGCGGCGATCCTGCTGCTGGCGGTGATCGCCACCAGTGGACTGCTGGTGGCGGACAAGTTCGACGGCGACGATTCTGGCCTCAATCAGGTTGCCCAGCGGGTGACACCGGAGGGCACGCAACTCGGCCTGGTGCCGGATGAGCCGACCGCCACCCTCGAGCCAACCGAGGAACCAACCGCCGCTCCAACACCCACTGAAGTCGACACCCAGGCTCCCCTGCGCGTGGCCGAGAACTGGTTGGCCCTCTGGTCGACTGGCGACTACAGCGCGATGTACGACCTCTCGACCAAGGAAGTCCAGGCCTCGACCAGCCGGGCAGACTTCGCCAATCGCTATACCTCGATCGCCGAGGAGGCGGGGCTGATCGCCGTCAACGCCGAGGTGATCGATGGCCCCAACCTGAACGGTGAAGTCACCATTGAAGTGACCTACCAATCGGATCTGGTGGGGAACATCACTGATCGCAATGTGATTCCGCTCGTGAAACAGGATGAAACCTGGCGGGTGGCCTGGACGCCGTCCCTCATCTTCCGCCAGCTTGGCTCGTCCGGTTGCGTCGACTTCGAAGGCGAGATCCCGCAGCGTGGCACCATCTACGATCGCAACGGCGAAGTGCTGGCCGAGGATGCCCCTGTCTCCCGCATCGGCGTGATCCCGGGCAATGTGCCAGACCAGCAGGCAATGGCAAACGCCCTGGCCCCGATCGTGGGCATGACGCCCGACGACATCCTGGCGATGGTCAATCGCGATGGCTGGGATCCGGGGTGGCACATGCCGATCAAGGATTTGCCCGGTGAACCCGATGCCGACCTGATCAACGAGATCGGACAGATTCCTGGTGCCGTGGTGCAGGCCGCCGAAGCCCGCTACTACCCACATGGCGAACTGACCGCCCATGTCACTGGCTGGGTGAGCCCGGCCACCGCCGAGGATGTGCTGGACGACGACACCGGCACGGTGCACCTGAACTACATGGTGGGCCGGGCTGGCCTGGAGTATGGGGCCAACGAAATGCTGGCCGGCAAGCCGGGTGGGTCGCTCAACGTCATCAATTGCAGCAGCCGGGAAAAGGTCAGTGAAATCGCTCGCAGCGATGGCACCCCACCGCAGGACATCTACACCACCATCGATCTCGGCCTGCAGCAGCAGGTGGACCTGGCCCTGACCGCGCAGGAATCGGAGAACGGGCGCGATGGTTTGCGCAGCGCGGGCGTGTTCATCGATCCCCGCACGGGTGCGGTGCTGGCGATGGTCAGTCATCCCACCTTCGACCCGAACGACGCCGTTTCCAATACCTGGACCGAGGCCGACCTGCAACTGCTGAACGACTCGCTGTTGCGTCCCCAGGCCAATCGCGCTGCTCGTGAGGTCTATCCTACCGGCTCGATCTTCAAGGTCATCACCACGGCTGCGGCCATGCACTACCTCGACTACACCGGTGACACTCCAATTGATTGTCCGGCCAGCGTCACGATTGGGAACCAGACCTGGAACGACTGGGTGGTGGAAAACGACCTGGAGGCCCAGGGACAGCTCACGCTCCATTCGGGTCTGGTGCGGTCGTGCAACACCGTCTTCTACCAGATCGGGGCCGACCTGGATGACCTCGATCCATACGCCCTGCCGGACATGGCCCGGGCCTTCGGGCTCGGCGCCCCGACCGGGATTCCGTATTACCCGGAACTGGGCGGGACCATTCCCGATCCTTCCTGGAAGCAGGACGTGATCAACGACGGCTGGTCCACCGGCGACGCGGTGATCCTCGCCATCGGCCAGGGCTACATGACCGCCACCCCGCTGCAGATGGCAAACGCCTATGCCGCGATTGCCAACGGCGGCGACCTGTTGCAACCCTATATCGTCGATCGCGTCCAGGATCCCGATGGCACCATCACCCAGGTTGGCGAACGGGTGGTGATCGGTGAATTGCCGCTGACCGATGCCCAACTGACTGAGTTGCAGGCGGCGCTTGCCGAGCAGACCCACAACGCGCAGAACGTGGGGTCCAACAAGGTCTTCGGTGATCTCGACTGGCCGATTTCGGGCAAGACCGGGACAGCGCAGAATGAATTGGACGGGACCGATCGCCCGCACTCCTGGTTTGCGAGCTATGGTGGCGAAGGGGACGAAGCGACGATCGCCTCGGTGGTCATGGTCGAGAACGTGGGAGAAGGCGTAACGTACGCCGCACCGGCCACGCGCCAGGTGTACAACTGGTACGTCACCAGTGACCTGGCAACCCGGCCACCATCCACCGGCGGCGGTGTCGTGCTCGAACCGGTGGCCACCCCATCCGGCACTCGCCGCGACGACTGAGCAGACGATCTGTCCTGCCAATGGAACCGTCACCCTGGGCGGAACGCCTGGGATGAGGAGTCCTTCCCAAAAGGGGCCGTCATGCTGAGCGGAGCGAAGCATCCCCGTGCG
>CAZNQC010000290.1:0-3955 GCA_964574825.1 uncultured Sphaerobacteraceae bacterium
CCAAAGATTGAGGACGTTGCTGGCGGAGTTGCCTGTCCGTGGCGTTAGCATGGATCACGGTACAGTCGGCCACGCGGGTGGCTACGTTTTCAGGAGTAGTGCGGCATGGGTCTCAGGGGTACAGGACAGGTCAACCGGCGGAACTTCTCGCTCGCGAGTGCCGGACTGGCGGTGGCGCCATTCATGATGTCACCGACGGCGTTCGCACAGGACGCGACGCCAGCCGGGGAACCAGTGACAGGCGGAACACTGCGCGTGGGGGTGCAGGGCGACCCGACCAATCTCGATCCGCACCTGACGGTGCTGGCGGCGGCTGGTGTCGTGATCGAGCTGCTTTACGACGGTTTGGTGCAGGTCGACGCCGAGTTGATTCCGCAACCATCCCTGGCTTCCGGCTGGGAGGTTTCGGAAGATGGGCTGACCTACACCTTCACCTTGCGCGACAACGCCACGTTCCACAATGGGCGGCAGATTGTGGCGGACGACGTGGTCTACAGCATCCAGCGCGTGCAGGATCCCGAGGTGGCTTCACCTTCGGCCTCCTACGCATCGGGGATTGTGGAAGCCACGGCGGTCGACGACCTGACTGTGGTGCTCACACTGGCGTCACCGGATGCGTCGTTCCTGACGAAGCTGGCCTGGTGGGGCATGTCGGTGGTGCCGCAGGAGGCCGTGGACGAGCAGGGTGACCTGGCGCTGGATCCGGTTGGGTCAGGCGCGTTCGTGCTGGAAGAGTACATTCCGAACACGAGCCTGCGCCTCGCGCGGCATGACGCGTACTGGGACGCTCCGCGGCCGTACCTCGATGGGGTGGAGATCCTGATCGTGGGGGAAGACACCTCGCGCACAACGGCGCTGGTCTCCGACACCGTTGACCTGATCGAACAGGTGCCGCACAAGGACATCGCCATTCTCGAAGGCACGGACGGCATCTCGCTGGCTGGTGCTGCGGCCACCAACCTGCGCTGGCTGGTGTTCAACCTGCGGCAGGAACCGTTCAGCTCGCTGGAGTTCCGGCAGGCGGTTGCGGCGGCGCTCGACCGGCAGCCGATCATCGACTCGTCGGTGTTTGGCTACGGTGAGGCGCTGGTGGGACTCTACCCGCCGTCCTACTGGGCCGGGTATCAGGGGGAGGTGCCCCCGCAGGACCTTGACCTGGCGGCCGAATTGCTGGCAAGCGTGGAGCTGCCGGACGGCTTTGTGGCCGAGTTGCTGACCTGGGCGCAGTACGACTTCCTCTCGAACACCTCGGTGGTGGTGCAGGAGCAGTTGCGCCAGATCGGGATCGAATCCGAGGTCACACCGGAAGAAAACGCGACCTACATCGAGCGGTTCTTTGGTGGTGACTTCGATATCGCGGTGATGGGCGCGTCCGGATACATGGACCCGAACGAGTGGCTGGAGCAAAGCCTGGCGACGGATGGGCCGAACAATGCGGCCGGATACAGCAACCCCGCGCTGGACGAGTTGATCGCGGCAGGGCTGGTCGAACAGGACCTGGCGGCCCGGGCCGAGATCTATCAGCAGGCCCAGCAGATCGTGATTGATGATGCGCCGTGGATCAGCCTGTACACATCGAGCACCTATGAAGGACTGCGAGACAGGGTGCAGGGATTCCAGCACCTGCTTTCGGGGGGATTGAAGTCGATTACTGGTGTCTGGCTTGAGTGACAGCGTTGGCATGAGCCGGATGGGGGCGATTCGGCGCTGGCGATGGTAGTGGAGGAGGAACGGGGATGGTGCAGTTCATCCTCCGGCGCGTGCTCCTGATGATCCCGGTGTTGCTGGGAGTGTCATTGGTCACGTTCATCATCATCAGGTCGATTCCCGGCGATCCGGTCCAGGTGTTGCTGGGCGCGGATCGCCGGACGACCCCGGAGCAGATCGAAGCGATCCGGCACGCGTACGGGCTCGATCAGTCGCTGCCGATGCAGTACATCAAGTGGCTGGGGCACGTGCTGACGGGTGACCTGGGGAACTCGCTGCGCACCAAGCGGCCACTGACGACCGAGTTGGAACTACGGCTGCCGGTGACGATCCAGCTGACGCTGATGGCCGGAATCATTGCGGCGATTCCGGCCCTGGTCTTCGGCGTGATTGCCGCGCTCAAGCGCAATACCGGGATCGATTACGCGACAACACTGGCATCACTGATTGGTGTCTCAGTACCAAATTTCTTTCTGGCGACGTTGCTGGTGCTGGTGTTCTCCTTCTGGCTGAAATGGTTACCGCCAGTCGGGTTCCGCCCATTCTTCGATGACCCGGTCCAGAACCTGAAAACAATGATCCTGCCGGCGATTGCGCTCGGATTACCGCTCTCGGCGGTACTGATGCGGTTCGTGCGGTCTTCGGTGCTGGAGGTGCTGGGGCAGGAGTACGTGCGAACGGCCCGGGCGAAGGGGATTCCGCGACGGCAGGTGCTCTTCCGGCACGTGATGCCGAACGCCGGGATTCCGATCCTGACGATCGCGGGTATCCAGGTGGCGGGTCTGCTGGGCGGAACCGTGATCATCGAGCAGATCTTCGGGCTGCCGGGGGTTGGACGGTACGTCTATGAGGCGATTGCCAATCGCGATTATCCGGTGGTGCAGGGGGTCACGCTGGTGCTGGCCTTCCTCTTCGTGCTGGTCAGCCTCTGCGTGGATGTGTTGTATGCCGTGCTCGATCCGCGCTTGCGGACCTCATAGATTGGTGGACAGCATGATGACCAACATGAGGAGCGCGTGTCATGGCTGATAGCCAGGTGGCGACGGCCACCACCTCCATCGTCAGTGCGGCTCTGCCTTCCCGGACGTCCAAGCGACCAGGGTTGCTAGCGACCCTGCTGCACCAAAAGCTGGCGCTGACCGGCATCATGCTGGTGACGTTCTTCGTGATCGTGGCGTTGATCGGACCGTTCTTCGCGCCGTTTGGAGCGACAGAGCAGTTTCCGGGCAAGCAGCTGCAGGCGCCTAACAGCGAATTCTGGTTCGGCACCGACGAGTTTGGGCGGGACATCTTCAGCCGGTTGATCTACGGCGCGCGGATTTCGTTCCAGGTCGGCGTGATCGCGGTCGGTATTTCGGCGATCATCGGAATTCTGCTGGGATTGCTGGCCGGGTATTTTGGCGGGTGGATCGACAACATCATCACCCTGCTGATGGACGTGCTGTTTGCGTTTCCGACGATCCTGCTGGCGATCGCGATCATGACCGCGCTGGGCAACTCGCTGGCAAACGTGATGATCGCCATTGGCCTGGTCAACGCGCCGTCGTTCATGCGGGTGGTGCGCGGATCGGTGCTCTCGGTGCGACGGACGACCTACGTGGAGTCGGCGGAAGTGGTGGGAGCGACGCCAGCGGTGATCATGGCGCGGCACATTTTCCCGAACATCACGGCGCCGCTGATCGTGCATATCTCGCTGAACTTCGCCTTCGCCGTGCTGGCCGAAGCGTCGCTGGCGTTCCTCGGTCTGGGGAACAAGCCCCCGGCACCTTCGTGGGGCTCAATGGTGTCCTCGTCGTACAGCGTGCTGCAGCTCGCGCCATGGGCGGCGATCTTCCCGGGGCTGGCGATTGCGCTGACCGTGCTGGGGTTCAACCTGCTTGGTGACGGGTTGCGGGACGCGCTGGATCCACGTTTGCGCAGCCAGGGGTGAACCCATTCGCGGATGGGGCACCGATGACACCCCAAAAGGGAGGCCCATACGACAACCGGCGGAACGAGTCTTTGGCTGAGCGGTCCGGTTGTCCAGGCCATCCGTCCTGGCTAGGGCAGACTGGGTTGAGTCAACCTTGTGAACCTCGCCTCGCTCAGATGGAGGTGATGATATGACTGCCGAACTGATGCTGACCCGGCGATCCATCGTGGCATTGAGTATCGCAGGGCTGCTGGGTGGCGTCCGGCCTGTTGCGGGACAGGGGGCTGCGGTCTGGCCGAACTGGACCTGCGCGCCGATTGGTTGGCCGGGTGAGGT
>CAZNQC010000291.1:0-3949 GCA_964574825.1 uncultured Sphaerobacteraceae bacterium
CACGCTCGATCGTGAAGACTGCCGCCGTGCTCGTGCAGGCTCCAGGCGGTGGTGGTCGCGCGTCGGGAGCGACCGCTGAACGGGCAATTCACCCAATCACGGGATCATCGGCCGATGTGGCAGCCCAGCTCGCCGCCTTCGCTGGCGCGGGCATCTCCCATCTCCAGGTCGTGCTGGACCCAATCACGCCGGAAGCCATCGAATGGCTCGCACCGGCGGTAGAAGACGCGCGCCAGCGAGCAGCCACGAACTCAGGCCACTAGTCCGCCGCGGCAACACCAGCTCCATGGGCCAACCGCCCCGGTCTCACCCTCGCGACCTTGCTCGGAGACCGCACTGGACCTTCCTCAGCCCCAATGAACCCTTCGGCGACCTCCATCTGGCGAGAGACTTCATTCGCGACGGTTGGTTCTGACCAGCAAGGCCGAACCCGGTGACCTTGGACGTCACCGGGCTCAGCACAAACGTTCTCGGCTTTCAGATCACACGGAGGCTCACGTCACTGGTGTGGCGATGGGCGTGTTTGGCGGCAACGGCGGCGGATCGATGTCAGGCGTACCCGGCGGAAGCGGGGGCGGAACCACCGGGGTACCCGGCGGCAACGGCGGCGGTACCACGGTCGGTGTTCCCGGCACCAACGGCACCGGCGTCACGTCAGGCGTTGGCGTGCCGTCAACGATCGGCGTGGCATACGGATTGAAGGGAACTGGTCCCGGCGGTGGCGGCGTTGGAGCCGAGCTGCACGCTTCGTTACAGCAATCTTCCGCTGAGCAGTGTTCGACACAGTCCGAGGTACTCCCACACCAGCTGAGCATGCAGCCGCCACACTCGTAGCTCCCGTACAGCACCGCCAGCACACTCAGGATGCAGTCATGAGTGTGGACGGGGCAGTTCTCGTGGCAACACACGTCGGTGTCGTCAACGTGGAAGCCGACATAGCAGTGATTGCCGTCGGCGTCCTGGCAGTTCTGTGGCCAGTACTCCACGCACACTTCAGGCTGGGTGGTGCTGCCCGAGTCGATGCAGTCGATGCAGTCGTGGTCCACAAACCCCTTCGGACAGAACACCTCCCAGGTGAAATCCGGTGAATGCCAATCCGAATTGCGGTCATAACACCGCGCGGGGGCCGACATCACGTGATCCGGATCGTTCTGGCTGCAGATCGCTCCGGCCGTGCCGCCGTGACTCTGGTGGTACTCAACGTCGCACAGGTTCTGGCCATTGCTGCCAAGGCAGTCCTGTGGCCAGTACTGGGTGCAGATACCGGGATTCGTGCTCGTGCCCGAAGGTTCGTCGGCACACAGTTCACACGAGCCATCGATGTCGCCGCTCGGACAATAGGCAGGCCACTGGAACGACGGCGACGTCCAGTCCGAATCCTGTTTGGCGCAATAGGCCTCGATGAGGAAATTGTGGTTGTCCAGCGTGCAGCCCACGTCTCCCTGCGCAAATCCGCGGATCGCTGACTGATTGATGCTCGGCTGGCCCTGGGCAGCCAGGCCGGAGAGCGGAACCAAAGAGAGGTCCGCTGTGACCGTGTCGGAGCTATCCGATTCCGCCTCACATCGCTGAATGGCCGCCGTGACCTTATCGACCACCGCCATCCGGCGATCACCATAGGTATCGGCATGTTCCGCCAGCTGCTCATCAGACCACGTCAACTCTTCGGCCCGCAGGCGATCGAATTCGCTTTGGTACTTCTTCTGAAAGTCCCGAATCGTCTTTCTCAGCTTGCTGCAGGTGCCCTTGTGAGCTTCGGCCAGGCGACCAATCTCCTCCAGCAACAGGATCGACTGTTCTCCAGGATCGTCCTCAGCCTGCGCCAGTGCCCGCTCAAATGAACGACCCTGACCGATCTGTGTAGCCGCGAAGCCGGTTGCAACAAGCGCTCCCAGGCCACGCAGGATGTCACGCCGTGATGGTGGCGAGGCGAACGTCTTCGTCAGACGGTCAAATGTCCGATCTTGCACCGGCGACAGTTCCCTTCGCGTCAACGATTTTCCGCACAGCTAGATCCGCAGCACTCGGCACACGGCCCAGTGCCAGTTCGCCACCTGATGGCAGGCCAAATCGTCCGATCTGCCCAATCTACTCGCTTGCTTGTCCTCCACATCCCGTCTTGAATGTCATCGTAGCGACCCTCCTGCGACTGCGCAACCATGGTCTGGACCGTTTCGTCCTCGCCATAAGCCCAACCAGACTGGTCCAATTGAGCCGGTTCTGGCCCCGACCGATCTCTCACCGCCCCGCACATCAGACAGGTGATCCTGCTACCTGGTCACCACGGACCGTCTCGGATCGAACTGGACGACGCTGGACTATCCGCAGCGACTCGCACAGGGCTTCACCCGCTCAGCCAGGTGACGTGAACGCCCCGAGAGGGCTACCAGGCCAGTATTTTCGATCGTAAGTATCGTACGTTCGTTGCATTCAGATAGCACAGATCGACTATTTGATTCCGAAAGTACGGTCGACAGATATCCGTTCACCCTCTATCTTTATGTCCGTACAGGTGGAAGTCTCCATACACTACAGGGGTTGCGGGGATGCTGGGTCGTGTTGGCATTGGGTTATTGCTGGTCTTGATCGTGTTGTCAGGCGTCCCGGGGGCATTGACGTTCAACGCTCAGGTGGCTGAAGCCCAGGAGTCGACGTCAGCCACCACCACCGACCGCCTCAACCTGCGCTCGGGTCCAGCGACGACGTATCCCGTTCGCACCGTCATCCCCCTGGGGGAAACCGTCACGCTCACTGGCCAGGAGGGCAACGGATTCCGCTCCGTCACCTGGAATGGCCAGACCGGCTGGGCCTTCGCCACCTATCTCTCCATCAGCCAACCCGCGCCCAGCCCCAACACCACGGCCACCACCACTGATCGGCTCAACCTCCGCTCCGGCCCTGGCACCAACCACGGCGTCATCACCGTGCTCGACACCGGTTCGATCGTCACCCTCACTGGTCAGAGCAGCAACGGGTTCCGCAGCGTGACGTTCGGCTCATTCAGTGGTTGGGTATCGACCGACTACCTGGACTTCGGTTCGACTCCCCCACCTCCCGTCACTCCACCAACGTCCCTGGCGACGACCACGGAAAACGTGAACTTCCGCACCGGCCCCGGTCTCACCTACTCGGTCATTCGGGTCGTCCCGGCCCGCACCGAAGTCACCCTCACCGGACAAACCAGCAATGGCTTCCGCTCGGTGTCCGTGTCCGGCGTCACTGGCTGGATCTCGGCTGACTACCTGACCGCCGCCGGCACCGAGCCGCAGCCTACCGGCTCGGCCCTCACAACCGACCGTCTCAACCTGCGTTCCGCGCCCAATACCTCATCTTCGGTGCTGACCGTGATTCCCAATGGAGCCAGGGTCTCACTCACCGGCCAGGCAACCAACGGCTTCCGTTCCGTCACGTATGGCAATCTCAGCGGCTGGGCTTTCGAGTCCTATCTCAGCCTTGGTAGCACCACACCGCCAGTCGCAGCGGCACCGTTCAATGTCACGAACACCGTGATCGGTCCGGTGCGTGGGACGGCCAATCAGGCGCTGGCCGTGGCCCGCTCAATGGGGGCCCAGCGAATGGACCAGGTCACGCTCTACGTGACCGAAATCTATCGCCGGGCCCCAGAGGTCGGCTTCGACCCTGCCCTGCTGGTCGCCCAATCTGCCCTCGAAACGAACTTCTGGCGAAGTTCATGGTGGATCGAACGCCTCAACCCGGCCGGCATTGGAGTCACCGGCGATCCTGGCCAGAATGCCGCCAGCCCGACCTTCCCCAGCGGAACGATTGCCGCTCGCGCCCAGATCGCCCATATGCACGCCGAGGTCTATGGCAATCGAGAGCCGTTGCCGCTCGTGTTCCAGGGCGTCGATCCGACGTACCAGCGCGTCTTCGCGGCTGGTTGGGCTGGCACGATCGTGACGTTGGAGGACCTGGCCGGCACCTGGGCCAC
>CAZNQC010000292.1:0-3919 GCA_964574825.1 uncultured Sphaerobacteraceae bacterium
GAACACTGGTTGGAGGCGCACCCAATCGCCCGCTCCTGGCCGAGCGTGTCGTGGGAGTGCCCTGATTGACCCGTTCCCAGCCTAGGCAACCGCCGCCAGGAGTGCAAGCCCTGTGTTGTCCAATCGGGGAACTATTCCGTTACGTTTTGGGGGTGGATCAGTCCGACGGCAGGGGACAACACGGCATTGCGCCAGATCACATACCTCGGAGTGAAGTGACCTGGCGCAAATATCGTAGCCGGCTGGGGCAGGGCGTTCAGCGCACCAGGCCTGTTGTCTTGATGCCGCTCATGAAATAGCGCTGGCCGAAGGCGAAGAGCGCGATCACCGGCAGCGTCACCAGCACCGATGCCGCCATCAGCAACGCCCACTCGGTGCTGCGCTGGGCCCGGAACGAGTAGAGACCGAGGCTGAGCGGGTACTTGTCCGGGTCGGAGAGGTAGATCAGCGGCCCGAAGAAGTCATTCCAGGTGGCCAGCAGGGTGAACACCGCCACCACGATCAGAGCCGGTTGCACCAGGGGCAGCATGATCTGCCAGAAGACGCGAAACTCGCTGGCCCCGTCCATTCGCCCGGCATCGAGCAGTTCCCGCGGGAGTCCCAGAAAGAACTGCCGCATCATGAAGATCCAGAAGGCATTGCCGACGAACGCGGGCAGGATCAGCGGCGCGTAGGTTCCCAGCAACCCGATTTTCTGGAACAGCACGTAGACCGGAATGAACGTCACCACCGGCGGGATGATCAACGTGGCGATAGTGACGCCGAACAGTGCGTTGCGGCCCGGGAACCGGAACATCGCCAGGCCGTAGCCCACCAGGGCACTGGAGATGACGGTGCCAATCATGGTCAGGCCCGAGTAGTAGAGGCTGTTCCAGAGCAGACGCACGAAGTTGAAGCCGGGATAGCTCCAGGCATTGCTGTAGTTCTCCCAGCGGATCGGGTTCGGCCACCACTGAATGGGTTGCGCGAAGATTTCGGCATTGTTCTTCAGCGACGAGATCACCATCCAGTAGAACGGCACGATCATCACGGCCGCCGCCACGGTCAGCAGGGCGTACTGGAGCACCCGCCCGGCCAGGCGGCGCGTGTGGGCGCCTCCATCGCCAACCGGAGTCTCGGTGGGGAGCGGCATCGTGCTCATCGGGATTCACCCCCTTCGTAGAACACCCAGTATCGCGACGTACGGAAGATCACCAGGGTCAACGCCAGCACGGCCACGAACAGCACCACCGCCATCGCCGAGGCGTAGCCCATCGAGAAGTAGCGGAAAGCATTCTTGTAGAGCAGCACCATGTACATCAGGGTCGAATCGAGCGGGTCACCATTGGTGCCACCGATGATCAACGCCTGGGCGAAGATCTGGAACGACCCGATGATGCCCATCACCAGGTTGAAGAGGATGACCGGCGTGATGAGCGGCAGCGTGATGTTGAGCAGGCGGCGGAACCACCCGGCGCCATCGACCGCTGCGGCATCCATGATGTCCGCCGGCACGTCCTTGAGACCCGCCAGAAAGATCAGGGAGTCGGCTCCCAGCGTCCACAGGCTCAGGATGATGATGGCAGGTTTCGACCATTGGGGATCGAGCAGCCAGGCGATCGGTCCCACACCGAAGAGACCGAGAAACTGGTTGAGCAGACCGGCCCGCGGGTCGAACAGCAACATGAAGATGATGGTTCCGGCCACCGGGGGCACCAGCGCCGGCAGGTAGAAGAGCGTGCGGTAGGCGCCCATGAAGCGGGTTTCGATTGCCAGCATCAGGGCCAGCACGAAGGCGATCAGCAGGCGCAACGGCACCGAGATGATGGCGAAGTAGGCGGAGTTCTTGACGGCGGTCCAGAAGAGGGGATCGACGTTGAACATCGTCTTGTAGTTGTCCAGCCCGATCCAGCGGGGGTCCTGGATGATGTTATAGCTGGTGAACGACAGGTAGAACGAGTAGATCACCGGGTAGGCGGTGAACAGCACCAACCCCACGATCCAGGGCAGCACGAAGAACAACCCGGTCCGGGCCTCATGGCGGGCCAGGGGGCCCATCCGCTCGCCGCGCCCGAAGCGACGGACCTTCGGTTGGGTGAGTACGTTGTCTGCCATGTCCACGTCCTTCCCGGTGCCGGCACAGAAATGAGCCGGGTGATCGCCGCGCGGCGATCACCCGGACGCAACGGTTAGGAGCGTTCGGCCATCACGCGGTCGAGCTCGCCCTGGCAGGCGCTCTGGGCTGCCGCTAGCAGGTCGGCTGGCTCGCCCCCGTGGGCATAGGCCTGGTCGATGGCGCGCGTGAGTTGATCGTTCGCAAAGTCCTCGACCGGTGAGGTCCACATCGGAGTGGCGACATCGAGCTGCGCCTTGAAGAAGTCGGTGATGCTGGTGGCCTTTTCCTCGCCCACCTTCTCCACCAGTGTTGGCGGTAGCATGGTTGGAACATTGGCGTTGGTTGGGAGGTCGGGAATCTTCGAGAACCAGATCTCCATGCCCTCTGGGCCGCCGATGTAATCGATGTAGCCAAACGCTTCATCCGTGTGCGACGAGCCGGATGGGATCACCGCCCAGTTTGGCCAGTAGCCGGAAGCGGTGGCGGTGCCACTCGGACCGATCGGATAGGAAGCCACGTCCCAGTTGGTAAAGACAGGATTTTCCGGGGCAATCTGGTTGTAGAGTTCGCCGGTGATCCAGAATCCATTGCCCATGATGCCGAGCAGACCAGCCTGGAAGGCGGGCGGACGGCCATCGACCACGTTCTCCGTCCAGTTGTTGGCCAGGTCGACCTGGATGATGTCGCCCCGGTATTCCTCGTCGAGCCAGGCAACGAAGCTGGTCAGGGTTTCCACCGCTTCGGGAGAGTCGAGGCTGTAGGTCATCGTTTCGGCATCGAAGATCTTGCCGCCATTGGTGGCCACCCAGATCGGGAACTCGACGGCCTGGCGAGGCGGCATCATGCCCATCCGCACCAACGTGTCGCCATCCCACTGAGTGATTGCAGCCGAGGCTTCGCGGAGCTCAGTCCAGGTTTTCGGGAAATCCTCCCGGGCCGACGGAAGACCGACTTCCTCGAAAAGCTCCTGGTTGTAGACCATCGCGAACGAACCGGCCGCCACGGGCAGGCCGTAGGTGTGTCCGTCGATTTGACAGCTTGCGAGCACTGATGCTGGCCAGTTCTCCACCTGGGAGTACCGCGAGTCGGGCATCAGATCGTCGAGCGGCTGCAGTGCTCCCCGCACGGCATAGGCAATCGGCGAGCTCCAGACGATGGTGGCATCGGGCGGATTCCCCGAGGCGATGCTGGCCAGGAACATCTCGTTGAAGCTCTGGTCGCCCACGCCGCAGGTGACACTCTCGATGTGGACATTCCCCACAACTTCTTCGTAGGCAGCGCCGATCTCCACGAAACCATCGCAGAATGTCGGCGAACCACCCGGTGTCCAGAACTGGAGGTTAACCGTGTCCTGGGCGAGCGCGGCGGGCATGAGGCGGCTGGCGCCGAGGGCAGCCAGGCCGGCGGTGGCTCCGGCGCCCATCACGAGCTTGCGTCGGTTCAGCAGATACTGTTGGTACTGATGCATTGGTGAACGGCTCATCTGGACCTCCTCGAAGTGACGGAATGAATTTCGGCAGCAGAGCTGGGCGTTTGCCGGCCTCTGCGTTGGACCCTGGGAGTGACCACTGCGTGAGGACTGACCTCCTTCCCGCTGGGATGGCGAATGAATCCGCCCGTCATCGTCTGTGCTGGCTACCAGCCCGGCTCGATCTCACTGTCTTCGTAGGCGAGTGACGAGCAGAGCAGCCGAAACCCTTCGGCGACTTCGCCCGGCCCGATCATCAGGTCGTCGGCATATTCCTCTTCATGTTCGATCCGGCCGCTGAGCACCTTCGACAGGCACGTCCGGCAGGTTCCGCTACGGCAGGAGAACGGGATCGC
>CAZNQC010000293.1:0-3845 GCA_964574825.1 uncultured Sphaerobacteraceae bacterium
GCGCAGGTACGGGCCGATCTCTCTTCCCAGGTTGGGTTCACGGACGGCCAGCCTGGTCCTGATTTCCCGAGTTTGCCCGCCCTCACCCTCATCGTCACCCTGAGGCGCCAGCCGAAGGGTTCCCGGGCGAAGCCCTTCGCAACGAAGTCACGTCTTCCGGCAGTTCCCGGGCAAGCAGTCAGGTCGGAAAGGGTCCAGGAGTTGGGCGGTCGGCGTTCGCGTGCCAGGCACGTCATCCTCCGCGTCTTGAAGCCCCACGCGGCGCCGCACTCCCAATGCTAACTACCCCAGTCGTCCGGCCAGCGCTCCACCGTATGAAGGTGGGATACAATCAATTCTTGACTAGGGACAGTCGTCCGCCTTTCACCGGAGAACCAGCAACACATGAGCAGTCGCTTCCTCGATCTCGTCCACTCCCGCCCAGTCGTTTACGACGGCTCGATGGGCGCCACCATCCTCAACATGCAACTCACCCCCGAAGACTACGGCGGCAAGGAGGGATACAACGACTACCTCTCCGTGGTGAAGCCGCGCGTGATCGAGGAAATCCACGCCTCGTTCCTCGAAGTCGGCTGCGACGTCATCGAAACCAACACCTTCGGCTCATCGGAGATCAAGGCCGAGGAATACGGGCTCGGTGAGCAGGCTTACGACATCAACCTCGCCGCCACCCGCCTGGCCCGCAAGGTCGCCGACGAATACAGCACGGCCAGCAAGCCCCGCTTCGTGGCGGGCTCGATTGGTCCCACCGGCTTGCTGCCAGCGTCGGAAGATCCGCTCCTCGGAAATCACCGGTTCCATGAGGTGAAGGAGCTCTTCCTCCCGCAGATCCGGGGCATGGTCGATGGCGGCGCCGATGTGCTCATCATCGAAACCGTGCAGGACATCCTCGAACTCAAGGCCGCCATTCACGCCGCCCGCGAGATCTTCGCCGAAACTGGCCAGGCCATCCCCATCCAGGCCTCGATCACGCTGCTGCCATCGGGCACGATGCTGCTCGGCACCGATATCGGCGCCGCACTCAACATCATCGAGTACCTCGGGGTCGATGTGATCGGCCTCAACTGTTCCACCGGCCCTGACTACATGCGCGAACCGGCCCGCTTCCTCGGCGAGTACAGCACCAAGCCCGTCTCGGTCATCCCCAACGCCGGTATCCCCATCAACGTCAACGGCATGGCGGTGTTCCCCATGGAACCGGAACCGATGGCCAAGGGCCTGCTGGAAATGGTCGACGACTTCGGGGTGGATATCGTCGGCGGCTGCTGCGGCACCACCCCCGATCACCTCTCGGAAGTGGTCAAGGCGCTGCGACGCACCACGGTCATGCCGCGTCCCAGCAAGCCGCTCCCGCAGGTTGCCTCGATGATCCGCGCGGTCGACCTCCAGCAGGACCCGGCCCCGACGATCATCGGCGAGCGGGTGAACACGCTGGGCTCGCGCAAGGTCAAGCGCCTCATCCTCGCTGACGATCTCGACTCCGTGCTCGAAGTCGCCACCAGTCAGATGGAAGAGGGGGCGCACACGCTCGATGTCTGCGTTGCCCTCACCGAGCGCACCGACGAGCGCGACACCATGCGCAAGCTGGTCAAGAAACTCGCCCTGACCGTCGAGGCCCCCCTCGTCATCGATTCCACCGAAACCGATGTGGTGAAGGACGCACTGGAGCAGAATCCCGGTCGGGCCATCATCAACTCGATCAACATGGAAAACGGTCGCGGCAAGATCGAAGCGATCATGCCGCTGGCCATGGCCCACGGTGCCGCCGTCGTCGCCCTCACCATCGACGAGGAGGGCATGGGCAAGACCCGGGAACGCAAGCTCGAGATTGCAAAGGCCATTCACGAGATCGTTACCACCGAATACGGCCTCGCTCCCGAAAACCTGATCTTCGATGCCCTCACCTTCCCGCTGACCACCGGTGATCCGGAGTTCATGACCAGCGCCATCGAGACGATCGAAGGCATCCGGATGATCGAGGAGGCCCTGCCGGGGGTCCTGACCGTCCTCGGTGTCTCCAACGTCTCGTTCGGTATCAACCCGGCCGCCCGCAAGGTGATCAACGCCGTCTTCCTCTATCACGCCATCAAGGCCGGGCTCGACCTCGCCATCATCCACCCCTCACACGTGGTGCCGTTCGCCGAAATCCCGGCTGAAGAGCGCGATCTGGCCGAGGACCTGATCTTCAATCGCCGACCGGATGCCCTGCAGCGAGTGATCGAGCACTGGGAGGGTCGCACTGAGGATGCCGCTTCGGGCCCCGACCCGATGGCCGGGATGACGGTGCGCGAGCGCCTGCATTTCCGCATCGTCTTCCGCAAGAAGGACGGGATCGAGGCCGATATCGACGAAGCGGTCGCCGAATCGGGCGACGCCGTCGAAGTCCTCAACAACGTGCTCCTGCCCGCCATGAAGGAAGTTGGCGACAAATTCGGCGCCGGAGAGCTGATCCTGCCGTTCGTGCTGCAGTCCGCCGAGGCGATGAAAAAGGCCGTCACCCAGCTGGAGAACTACCTGGAGAAGGTCGACGGCGCCACCAAGGGCAATGTCGTTCTCGCCACCGTCTACGGCGACGTCCACGACATCGGCAAGAACCTGGTCAACACTATCCTCACCAACAACGGCTACACCGTGCACGATCTTGGCAAGCAGGTGCCGATTGCCACCATCATCGACAAGGCGGTCGAGGTGAATGCCACCGCCATCGGTCTCTCCGCCCTGCTCGTCTCCACCTCCAAGCAGATGCCGCTCTGCGTGAAGGAGCTCCATCACCAGGGCCTCGCCTTCCCGGTCATGATCGGCGGCGCCGCCATCAATCGTCCCTACGCCCATCGCTCACTCTTCGTCGAAGAGGACACGATGTACGAACCGGGCGTGTTCTACGCCAAGGATGCCTTCGAAGGTCTGTCCCTGATGGACCGCATCATCGTCGAGGAAGACCGCGAGCGACTGGTTGCCGAGACAGTCGAGGGCGCGCTGAAAACGCTCAACAAACCGTCGCGTGAGTCGTTCATCGCCCCGGCCGACGCCAACGACACGACCCGCTCCAACACCGCCATCGTCGATCCCCCCACCCCGCCGTTCTGGGGCGTGCAGGAGATGACTGATTTCACCCTGGCCGATGTCTGGCCCCACCTCGACCTGCAAACCCTCTTCCGCCTCCACTGGGGCGGCAAGGGTGTTCGCGGCGAAGCCTGGGAGCGCCTGCAGCAGGACGATTTCCTGCCTCGCCTGCGGGAAATGGAAGCCGACGCTGAAGCGAACGGCTGGCTCCAACCCAGCGTGCGCTACGGCTTCTTCCCCGCCAACTCCGAAGGCAACGACCTGATCATCTTCGATCCGGAAGAGCAGGACCGTGAGGTCGCCCGCTTCACCTTCCCCCGCCAACCCGCCCGCGACCGCCTCTGCCTGGCCGACTACTTCCTGCCGGTGACGGATGGCCGCAAGGACGTGGTCGCCTTCCAGGTGGTCACAATGGGGTCCGCCGCCACCGCCCGCACCGAGGAAACCCAGGCTCGCGGCGACTACTCCGACAGCTACTTCAGCCACGGTCTGAGCGTGTCGTCGGCCGAGGCCCTCGCCGAGATGACCCACCAACGGGTCCGCGACATGCTCGGCATCGGCCCGGAAACCGGCAAGCGGTATTCGTGGGGCTACCCCTCCTGCCCGGACCTGGAGCAGCACAAGCTGGTCGATCAGTTGCTCGACCTCGGCGCGATTGGCGTCCAACTCACCGACGGCTTCCAGTTCGACCCCGAACAGACGACCGCCGCCATCGTCGTCCCGCACCCGGACGCGAAGTACTTCGCCCTGCTCCACACCGGCGGCGACCCCACCGCCATCGC
>CAZNQC010000294.1:0-3843 GCA_964574825.1 uncultured Sphaerobacteraceae bacterium
CTGACTCTTCCCCCAACCTGGGGAAGAGAACCTTCTCTCAGGATGACGATTGTGGTGTGGATGTGCAAGGCGGAGGCCCGGCGGGAGGAGATTCCGGCCGGGCCTCATTCAGTGACGGGATTGGGAGTGACCGGCTAGCCGCGCATGTCGCGAGGTTCGTGCTGGACCGTGCCGCCCTGGCCGATGTTGGCGGCGCTGGGCTGGGCCTCACCGGTGCGGTCGGCCCATTTCTGGACGCGCCAGGTGATGACGATGCCGCCGATCATCATGATGATGGCGAGCCAGAGCTCGACGGTTTCGGCGAGGGTGCCGAAGGCAATGGCGAGGTTGCTGACGATCATGGCTTGTTCCTCCTTAGCCTTCGACGATCAGGGTGCCGACCATGCCGGACTCGGCGTGGCCAGGGATCGAGCAGTAGAAGCGGTACTCGCCGGGCGCGGCGTCGGCCGGGATGGTGACGGTAACGGCCTCGGCGCCAGGTGCCAGGGGCTCTTCGATGCCAAACTCGTCGACCACGAAGTCATGGTCCAGCGCGCCGGTATTGACCACCTGAATGGTGTCGCCGGGCTTGACGGTGATCTCCGAGACGCTCCAGTTGAACGGATCGTGTGCTTCGAGGAGCACCGAGCCGTCTTCGGAGGTGGCTGGGGTCGATTCTTCTGCCTCTTCGTCAGTTTCAGCAGCTGGCGGCACGGTGGGATACAGCGCGTAGTCACCGCTGTGGGCGTCGTGGCAGGCCTCTTCATCGGTCGGTGTGGCGTCGCAGATCGACTGCGCGTGCGTTTGGCCGGTGGTGAGGACTGACTGGTTGTAGACGTAACTCCAGTTGCCGAACATGATCAGATAGACCAGGTCGTTGACTTCCTCGACATTGAGATCCTGACCAAATGCCGGCATCAGCTTCTCAGCGTTGCGCGGATCGGCAGGCTTGCCATAGATGATCGAGTACCGAATATAGGCTTCGGCGCGAGCCTGCATGACCGGATCATCGGACTGGAAGAGCGGTGTGACGCTCGTGTCCATCTCCCGGTCCTGGTTCAGCCGGGCACCAGCACGCTTGGGTGTCTCGTCGGCAGCGGCACCGTAGCCCATGGGGCCGTGGCACTGCAGGCAGTAGGTGATGTACAGGCTGGTGCCTCGCTCGATGGCGAGTGCCTCCTGCTCGGTTGTCTCCGAGTCGCGCCGCACCGGTTCGTCGGCAAGGTAGACGACCAGGACGGTGGCCAGGGCCACCAGTCCGATGATCACTACCGTTGCGAGCTTTTGAACAGCTCCCACCCTTGTTCTCTCCTCGTTTCGATCGTCCGGCCGGCCAACGTCCGTACCGTGTGTTCCACCCCTATGGGTACGGAACGGTATCTGCCGGGCTGTATTCGTTGCGGATGATCAGACTGTTCGGATTGGTGTCGACCGTGACGGAGCCATCGCCGTTGACGATGACCGGCATGGCATCGAGTGCGCGCGGGGCAGGGCCGGACACGCGTGAGCCGTTGTATTCGTAGACGGAGCCATGGCACGGGCAGATGAACTCGTGGCGACCGGCGACCCAGGGGACGGTGCACCCAAGGTGAACGCACTTCCAATAGAGGGCTTCGATGCCGTCTTCGGTGTGGACGAGGAAGAACTTGCCTTCGGAGTAGCGGAACGGCTCACCGTTGACATCGGGCACGGAGGCGGAACCAACGGTGATTTCACCACCGAAGGCGCCAGTCTTGTTCGGCCAGAGGAGATAGACGGTGCCGGCGGCGAGTTCGGCGGTGATGATCAACGCCGAGCCGAGCGCAGCGTTGCGGGTGAAGGAGCGACGGTTGGTCAGCTTCTTCGCGGCGGAGGCGCCGCCGCCAGGTCCGCTGTGTTGCAGGCGGGCGGCCAGGGCAAAGGCGCGGCTGGCGGCCCACCCTCCTGCCATGCCTGCGATTGTGCGCGCGAGTGGATTCATATCAGAACCGATCCTTGAGATGCGTGGCCCGCCTGGGGGCGAGGCGTTGATACGAGACTAGTGGTGAACGAGCGGCAGGTCCCACGGCATCATGAATTCCTGGCCCGGGCCGCGGAACGAGGTGCCGAAGACGGCGAGGACCCAATAGGTGACGAAGAAACCTGTGTAGAGGGCAATGATGAGTTCACGGGTGGTGGGCTTGAAGATGGTCTTGACCATGCCGACCAGCACCGCGATGGCGATGAGCATGATGATGACCGAGAGGGCGATACCGCCGACCCAGGACGGAGCGCCCTGGTTTTCCATCAACCAGCGGCCAATGCCGAACTGGGTGCCGCGGCCGATGGCTTCATCGAGCAGCACCATGCCGGTGAGCACGATGGTGGTGAAGACAGCGGTGAAGCCAATGATTTTGCGTCCCTTGGATGAGGTGCCGAGGATGCCGACACCGAGGGGCGAACGGTCGATATACGGAATGGCGGCGATGGCGACCAGGGTTACGGTCGGCACGATCACACCGGCCAGGCCCGCGTCCATGTGCAGCAGCATTTCCTGCAGATTCAGGAAGTACCACGGCGCCTTGGAGGGATTCGGGGTCTGGTTGGGATTGGCCCGCTCGAGGAGGGGCGCATTCACCAGAACCGAGAGGGCGGTGAGGATGGCGAGGAAGACGACCGCGCAGACGGCCTCGACCACCACGAGGGATGGCCAGACCATGACCTCGTCTTCGGCCAGGTCGGTGGGGCGGGCAAGTGCCCGGCCCCGCACCAGTTCAAGCAGCTTTTGCCGCTTCTGTTCGTCAATTGCTCCGGCCGGGTTGCCCGGCTGCTGTGCAATGTCAGCCACGAATCGATACTCCCAAGCGAGGCCGTGGTGGCCAGACGACTAGAGCGGACCGGAGATCCCGCCGTCCTTGCGGATCCGCCAGAAGTGGACGGCCATCAGGAAGGCAGCGATCAACGGCAGGAAGATCACATGGAGGGTGTAGAAGCGAATGAGCGTGCTCTGGCCGATCTGGAAGTCGCCGAGCAGCAATTGGCGAACCTGCGGACCGACGACCGGGGCGGCGCCACCGATTTCCGAACCCACGGTGATGGCCCAGAAGGCCAGCTGGTCCCAGGGGAGGAGATAGCCGGTGAAGGAGAGCAGGAAGGTGACGACGAGCAGGAGCACGCCGATCACCCAGTTGAACTCACGGGGCGGCTTGTAGGAACCGGTGTAGAAGACGCGGCCCATATGGAGGAAGACGGCGATGACCATGCCCTGGGCGGACCAGCGGTGCATGTTGCGCATCAGCTGGCCGAAGGTGACGGAGCCTTCGATGTCCTTCATGGACTGGTAGGCCTGCGACTCCGACGGGATGTAATAGAACATCAGGAGCACGCCGGTCATGGTGAGGACGAGGAACATGAAGAAGGAAAGCCCGCCAAGGCAGAAGGTGTAGGTGACCTTGGTGGCATAGCGCTTGATCTTGACCGGGTGAATGTGCAGGAACACATTGCTGGCGATGATCAGGGCCTGGTTGCGCTGGGTATCGGGATACCCATGCCGGACCACAGACCGCCACACTGCCGAGTTCGTTATGCGATCGGCCAGCGTTTGCTCTCGCCTCATGCCCTTCTCCTCATTGTCCACACGGTGGCGAGTGCCACATTCCCCTGGATGTTCTGGTAGTGACGGCAGGCAAGCGGAGTACGACGGCGAAGCCGATGGAGTCCGTTGGCGTGCACATCAAGCGATGCCCAGCAACCTGGCAAAGCGTTTCCGTATTGTGGGCTGCTTGCGGGATGGTGGTCAAGTGAAGATGAGATTCATTCGTGCGTTTTTGCCGCATTGTGGCAAGGCTGCCGGACACACAAAACGGACGCCGAAATGGCGCCCGTTCTGGTCGGAATTAGTGGGCG
>CAZNQC010000295.1:0-3815 GCA_964574825.1 uncultured Sphaerobacteraceae bacterium
GCCACCAACAGGTCTGCGATCTGGGCCGCGACATCAAGGTGCTCGAGGTTGTCGAGGATGAGGAGCGTGGGTTCCTCGTCGAGCGTGGCGACCACGCGCGTGGCCAGATCGTCGTCCATCGGAACAACCACACCGATGGCCCGGGCAATCGCTGGCAACGTCAACGCTGCATCGCCGAGTGAGGCAAGCTCCACCAGAACGACCCGCCAGTCTCCGCAAGCAGCGATCGTCTGCCCCGTCGCCACTGCCACGGACGTCTTGCCGAATCCTCCCCCACCCGTAATGGTGACCAGGCGAACCTCGGGTTGCTCAAGCATGCCCACGATGGCCTCAAGGTCGCGATCGCGGCCAATGAGGTTGGCGGTAGTCGCATGTCTATCGGAATGAAGCATCGTTCTGCCATTCGCGATGCTGCCGAATATGTGGTCTCTGGGTCCCACCGTGACAATAGCCCACGTATCCATCGGTGCCAACCTGGGAGCGTCCCAGGAGCAGACGCGAAAATCGGGCGACGACATCTCTGTCGCCGCCCGATTGCACATACTCGCACTGGTGCCTCTCTACCCAACGATGAACGGACCGGCAATGCCCAGCACCTCGTCCGGCGTGAGCGTCGGATTGAACGATTCGGGGAACGGGCTCGCGCCATTCAACAGGGCGAGATAGGCGGCGTGACGCGCCTCGTTGCCGTGAATGGTCAAGGCGGCGGTCAGCAACTCGTCCTCGTCGATCAGGAACTGCGCCGCTCCCTGGTAGGCTGAAACACCCGTATCTTCCAGGGCCTGGGCCACCTGGAGGAACCCGGCAGCATCTGCGTACCCAAAGTCATAGACGGCCTCGGCGACGGGTTCCCCGCCCAGATCGCTGACAACCTGGGTGAGCGTGGCGACGTGGGTGGCTTCGTTGTCACCAATCGTCAACAGGGCTTCGTACACCGAGGGCTGGAAGCCAAGATCAGTGAATCCTGCTTCGCCGATGGCAGCCAGGCCATCGCGGTAGAACGCCGCCTCCAGGTGCTCGAGGGTCAGCGCGTAATTGACGACATCGACCGGACTGGCAAACATCATCATCTCGTCGCCGTCCATCGTCGGCGTGGAATCCATCTGGGCAGCTACCGCGAGCGGCGTGGCGGCCAGGGCCGCTCCACCCACCGTGATGCCAGCAGAGGCCAGCAGACGACGACGCGTGAAGGTGGCTACGGACAGCTGCTGCATGGCGGAGTTCAGGGCTGTGGTGTTCATGATTGCGTTCTCCAGGAGTCATACATTCGGGAACCGGCATGTGGTGCGGCCGGCATGAGGTGAATCACGTAGGGGCGGATCTGTCGCCGGACGTGCACGACACTCGCGCCAATCAGCGGCGGCGACAGTTGGCCGCCCTGCACTCGTGGCAACCTGCGCTAGCCGACGATGAACGGGCCGGCGATTTCCAGCACTTCATCTGGCGTCAGCGGGGTTTCGAAGGCATCCGGGAATGCCGCGACGCCGGTCAGCTGGTTGAGGTAAGCGGCATGACGGGCTTCGACGGCAACGATCGAGCCAGCGGCGGTCAGCAGGTCCGGGTTCTCGATGAATGCTCCTGCACCGTCGTAGGCGGAGACGCCGAGGTTCTCGACCGCGGCTGCCGTGGCCAGGAACGAGGCCGCATCGGTCACGCCAAAGTCGTAGGTCGCGGCCGCCACCGGCTCACCGCCCAGATCGCTGATCACCTGGGTCAGCGTGGTCACGTGATCGGCTTCGTGCTGGCCGATCACGGCCAGGTACTCGTCAATCGAGTTGCCATAGGCATCGGCCCCGAACTCGTAGTTGGCGGCCATGGTGTAGAACGCCGCCTCGAGATGCTCGAGGGTCAGCGCGTAATTCAACACATCGATGTCGGACGTGAATTCGGTTTGCGCTGCGACGCGATGAAGACGGGTGATTGCCATGGATGGCCTCCCTGGATGGTGCCACCCGGACTGAGCATCCGGATGGCGACGTTCACGAGCCTGACCGAGAGCCGTGGCCTCGAGAGGAAGGGCCGAGCACCACTTCCTCAGTCGCTCGATGACGGTTGAACGGGAGAACGGCCGAATTGGATCACTGGTCGTCACGAATCGCGTGGCGGAGCCAACTCGCGGCCCCCACGCCAAACGTTGGACCCCACACCCAGCAGTTGCCAGGGGTGGGGTCCAAACGATGACGGGCAGATCGGGGCAGAAACGTGCGGGAAGCAGGTCGCGGCTCCCCGCATCCCGTCAATCGGAGTCGTGCAATGGCGCCACCACAATCGGGTTGGTGGTGGGCAGATCACTGCCCTCCGGCCCCGGCTCGACGGTGAGGGCAAAGGCGTCGAACCCGGCCCGGTCGCCTTCGACCGAGAGTTCCCCCGTGGCCGGATCGGCGATGCCAACCGACGTAGGAACATCCCCCGCAATCAGCCACGCCTGGTAGACCTGGCCGTCCGGTGCTTCCGGCATCTCGTCCATGTGCAGCACAAACCGCTGCTCGCCTGGCAGGTATTCGAGGTTGGCAACATCGGCGGCAATCAGGTTGCCGTCCGCATCGTGCAGGGCAATCTCCTGCGCTGGCACGACCTCGTCATCCCACCACAGGCTGCGGCCAACCAGCGCGCCAACCCCGATCAAAATCAGGACGGCAGCCGCCGCTGCCAGCCATCGATACTGCGGCTGATCCCAGCGGGACGTCGTCCTGCCGCGCCGCTGTCGATTGGAACGGTCCTGCGGCGTAGTCCCCAGGTCGAGCGGAATGACTGGCTGGGCATCCTCTCCCTGTGGCTTCGCCCAGGTCGTGGCGAAATCGGGCTGCTCCACCGCTGGCGCCGCCGGAGCAAGATTTGCTTCGATGCGGTCCCACAGGTCGGCAGACATCTCCATTGGAGGGTCTTCGGGCGACCAGGCCAGGGCAAAGGTGCCCTCCAGCAGCACGGGAATTTCCCGCTGGCAGACGGGGCAACTCGCAATGTGAGCGTCCATCCAGGCGAGGTCAGCGTCGGACAACGTGCCCATCACGTAGTCGTCCATCAGAATATCGGCATGGTCGTGATTGTGAATGTCTGGCATGTGATTCACGATCGACCTCCCGCTGTGGAGACGCCGTCGCCCTGATCCTGCTCCATGTGGAGCAATTCGGATAGCTTGCGAAGCCCCAGCCGCGTTCTCCCCTTCACCGTGCCCAGCGGCAGGTTCTCGGCAGTGGCAATGTCCGCCTGGCTCAACCCGCCGAAGTAGGCAAGCTCGATGATCTGGCGTTGCTCGGGCGGCAGCTTGGCCAACGCGGCCCGCACCCGTTCCTGCAGCAGGATCTGGTCAACCTCGGCGAACACATCGGGCACCGAAAGCATCCAGTCCACATCGTCCATCGGCACGTCGGGTGGACGTCGGTCGATTTCGCGGCGCCGGTAGTCGATCGATTTGCGATGGGCAATCGTCAGCACCCAGCCGCGCACGTTACCGCCCCGCTCTGCGTCGAACTGGCTGGCCTTTTGCCACACCGCCTGGAAGGTATCCTGCACCACTTCCTCTGCGGCCTGCGCGTTGCTGATGATGCGATAGGACAAGGCGAAGCACCGCCTCCCATACCGGGAGAATAACGTCTGGAGCGCCTGGCTGTCCCGCTGGACAATCCGCTCCATGACTTCGAGATCGCTGAGCTCGATCACACGCTGGTGCCCTTCCCTGACGAATACAACGCCCACCAGGCCGGTTCTGGATCACCCGGGGCCGGAAACTGCGTCAGATCCACGATGGTTTGCATGCATCGTAGCGGATGAAGACCGTCACGTAACCTCACGGCGCATCAGGTGACTGTTCAGAG
>CAZNQC010000296.1:0-3813 GCA_964574825.1 uncultured Sphaerobacteraceae bacterium
GTCCCCACGTTCACGTGTGGCTTCGACCGCTCAAACTTCTGCTTACCCATCGTGTGAAACTCCCTGAGCACCATGCTCAAACGAGAAACCAACGCTCGGCCCCACGGTGGGGCCGAGCACCAATCTCAGGCTTAGGCTCGCTGCGCCTTCGCAACGAACTCCTGGGCGAGGTTTTCCGGCAGCGGCGCGTAGTGGTCAAACTCCATCGAGGAGACCGCGCGTCCCTGGGTCATCGACCTCAGGTCTGTGACATACCCGAACATGCTGGCCAGCGGCACGAATGCTCGCACCACCTGCGCGCCAGCGCGCTCTTCCATGCCGTTGATTTGGCCGCGACGTGAGTTCAGGTCGCCAATGACGTCGCCCATGAACTCTTCCGGCGTGGTGACTTCCACCGACATGATCGGCTCGAGAATGGTCGGACGCCCGCGCTGGAGCGCAGCCTTCAAGGCCAGCGAACCGGCGATCTTGAAGGCCATTTCCGAGGAGTCGACATCGTGGAACGACCCATCGACCAGGGTGGCCTTGACGTCCACAATCGGGAAGCCAGCGGGTCCACCGGTCTCCAGCGACTCGCGGATACCAGCGTTGACCGACGGAATGTACTCTCTCGGCACCGATCCGCCAACCGTACCATCCACGAACTCGTAGCCCGCGCCGCGTTCCTGCGGCTCGAACTCCACGATCGCGTGACCGTACTGGCCCTTACCACCGGACTGCCGAACGTGGCGGCCCTCGGCGCGCACCGGAAGGGTAATCGTCTCGCGGTACGCCACCTGCGGCCGGCCGACGTTCGCTTCCACCCGGAACTCGCGCATCATGCGGTCAACGATGATGGCCAGGTGAAGCTCACCCATCCCGTCGATAACCGTCTGACCCGAGTCTTCGGCGGTGCGAACCCGGAAGGTCGGATCCTCTTCCGCCAGCTTGGCCAGCGCCGTCCCCATCTTGTCCTGGTCGGCCTTGGTCTTCGGCTCAACCGAGACGGAGATGACCGGATCCGGGAAGGTGATCGACTCCAGCACCACCGGCGCGTTCGGATCGCAAAGCGTGTCGCCCGTGAAGGTGTTCTTCAGGCCAATCACGGCGCAGATGTTCCCGGCCGAGATTTCCTTGATCTCTTCGCGGTCGTTCGCGTGCATCAGCACCATGCGGCTGATCCGCTCGGTATCGCCCTTGGACGAATTGAGCAGGCGCGACCCTGACTGCAGGGTACCGGAGTAGACGCGGATGAACGCGAGCTTGCCAACGTGCGGGTCGGTCGCGATCTTGAAGGCCAGGGCCGAGAACGGCGCGTTCGGGTCGGGCGCGCGCGTCACTTCCTCGTCAGTCTTCGGGTTGATACCATCAACAGCCGGAATGTCCAGCGGCGACGGCAGGTACTCGATCACGGCGTCCAGCATCGGCTGCACACCCTTGTTCTTCAGCGCCGAACCAGTCAGCACCGGCACGAGCTGACTGGTCAGGGTGGCCTTGCGCAGCCCCTGCTTCAGCGCATCGATCTCGATCTCCTCACCTTCGAGGTAGAGCATGGTCAGCTCTTCGTCGGTTTCGGCGATCAGTTCGATCATGTGCGCCCGGGCCGCCTCGGCTTCTTCCTTGAAGTCGGCCGGGATGTCCTCGATCCGAATGTCCTTGCCCTCATCGTCGTAGTACATGATCGCCTTCATGGTGAAGAGATCGATCACGCCTCGGAACTCGGACTCGTGGCCAATCGGCACCTGAATGGGAACCGGGGTGGCCTTGAGCCGCTCGATGATCATCTGGACGGTGCGATTGAACGAGGCACCCGTGCGGTCCAGCTTGTTGACGAAGCAGATGCGCGGCACGTTGTACTTGTCGGCCTGGCGCCACACCGTTTCGGACTGTGGCTCCACACCGGCAACGCCGTCGAACACGACCACGCCACCGTCGAGCACACGCAGCGAGCGCTCCACTTCAACGGTGAAGTCCACGTGGCCCGGCGTATCGATCACGTTGAAGCGATAGGCCGGATTGTCCGGGTTACCCCCAAGGCTCCAGAAAGCCGTGGTGGCGGCGGAGGTAATGGTGATACCGCGCTCACGTTCCTGCTCCATCCAGTCCATCTGGGCGGAGCCATCGTGGGTTTCACCAACCTTGCGCACGCGGCCGGTATAGAAAAGGATGCGCTCGGTCGTCGTCGTCTTGCCGGCGTCGATGTGCGCGATGATTCCGATGTTGCGCGTATGAAGGAGGGCGACCATCGGATCGTTCAGGTTGAGAGAGGTCGCGGTAGCAGCACTCATGGAGTTGCGTTTCCTCACGTCGCCAGGGGGGAGACCCTCTGGGTCGTCGCCGGAGCAGCATCGCTCCGGCGCTCGGAAGCAGGACTAGTAGCGATAGTGCGAGAACGCGCGGTTGGCTTCCGCCATGCGGTGCGTATCTTCACGTCGCTTGATGGTGGCACCCGTGCCGTTGTAGGCATCGAGCAGCTCGTTGGCGAGCTTGTCCGCCATGGACTTGCCAGGTCGGTTGCGGGCCGAGGTCAGCAACCAGCGAATCGCCAGGGACTGGCGGCGCTGGCCCTCGATCTGCACCGGCACCTGATAGGTGGCGCCACCAACGCGGCGCGGCTTCACTTCGAGCATCGGCGTCGCGTTGGACACCGCGCGCTCGAACACTTCGAGCGGATCCTGGCCGGTGCGGTCCTGAATGCTCTGGAGAGCACCGTACATGATGCGCTCCGCCAGGCCCTTCTTGCCCCGCTGCATGATCTTGTTGATGAACCGGGTCACCAACTCACTGTTGTAGCGGGCGTCCGGAGTCGGAATGCGACTCTGAATCTTTGCTCGTCTCGGCATGCGCTTCTATTGCCTCCGTGCCTGGTCACTGCGTGATCCGGCTTGATGCCACGCGGCACCCTTCGAATCGTCGTGGTCTCCAGGACTTCCGGGTCGGACTGCCATCGGGCAGTCGTTACCGGCATATGGTTCCGAAACTTCCAACTACACGGGCATGCGCCCATCGGTTTGTCTGGTTCACAAGGCCCAAAAAAGCAGGCACACGAAAAAGCGGTCTTCCCCTATGGCAGGGTTGGGCCGCTTTTCGTATCCAGCTCTCTCAGTTCCGCCTGAGCGGGAACACCGTGCCTGAATATAGCGGAAAAACCGCTATCCCTTCTTCGGTGCCTTGGTTCCGTACTTGGACCGCGCCTGCTTGCGGTTTTCTACGCCGCGAGCATCCAGGGCGCCACGAATGATGTGATAACGCACACCCGGGAGATCTTTCACCCGGCCGCCGCGAATCAACACCATCGAGTGCTCCTGCAGATTGTGTCCTTCACCTGGAATGTAGGCCGTCACTTCGACGCCACTGGTCAGGCGAACACGGGCAATCTTGCGCAGTGCCGAGTTGGGCTTCTTCGGCGTCATGGTCTTGACCTGGGTGCAAACACCCCGCTTCTGCGGTGCGTAGGTTCCCGCACGCAGCCGCCCGGCATACCGGCCAGCAGCGCTGTTGGTGAACCGCAGCGCAGGAGACTTGGTCTTCTTCTTGACGCTCTTTCGGCCCTTGCGAACCAACTGATTGATCGTCGGCACGAAAAGCTCCTCACCGGTCAAACGGCCTCATCCGTGCTCTGCGCGCCCGGGGTAGCACTTCCCCGAACCATTCGTCCATTGGGTTGGGTTCCATGGAACGCAGCTGCGGAGCCGCCTGTACCGTGTCGGTTGATTGAGTAAGGCTTCAGGAATAAGTTTACGGTTTGAAGCCACAACCGCACGTGTAGCCGCCAATGGCGGCCACAGCGAGGAATTCTACGCACGGAATGACATCACGTCAAGGGAAACTGGT
>CAZNQC010000297.1:0-3793 GCA_964574825.1 uncultured Sphaerobacteraceae bacterium
GAGATGAGGATCACCTCGCCGTCGGTGCGGTTCTCAGCGTAGTGGATCATGCCTTCCGGCTCGATCCAGGCATCGCCCTCGGCCAGTTCAACGGTCTGGCCCGAGGTGATGATCTCCATGGTGCCATCGGCGCGGGTGACCGGAAGTTCGCCATCGATCACATGGTAGGTGAGCACGCCCTGTTCGACCGCGGCCATCTGGATACCGGGGTGATAGTGCACAGGCAGCATTGCGCCGGCCGGGATGATGTAGCGCGTGAGGGAGAGCGTTTCACCGGGGGCGCTTTCAACGGTCGTCTCTTCGACCAGGACATCCTTGACGAGTTCGCCACCGTAGCCATCGGCGGTGGGGGAGGCTTCCTGGGCGACGGCAACCGCTCCGCCAGCCAAGACAGCGCACATGATGAGAAAGAGAACCGGCGAAAGGACGCGACGCACCGAAATCGACATGGCCATGCTCCTGATCGATGAATGTTGGCGGGAACCCACTGCCGGAAGCATGACAGTCATCGCCATCGCACGCAATGGCTTCCTCCAGGCAATCGCTGAACGGAGCGATGCGGTCAGGTGCGTCCAGCCGGGACGTGCGTGTTGAGCCAGTCGAGGGTGAAGCGGATCACCTCGGCACCATCGACCTCGTTGAAGATTTCGTGCTTCATGCCGGGCCAGATGCGGAGGGTTTTGTCCGCCGATCCAGCTCGCTGCACGAACCGCTCGGTGCCGACCGGGCTGACGATCGGATCGATCGCGCCATTCATGGCGAGCAGCGGGATGGTGAGCGTGGACGCCCGCCTGAGGGCATCGGCCCCGGCGCGGACGATTTCGGAGGCGGTGCGCATGCGGGTCTTGCCGTGGTAGCAGAGAGGATCGGCGGCAAACTGGGTTTCGACGGCCGGATCGGTGCTGAGGTTGTCGCCTTCCTTACGCGGCACTGGCAAGGCGGGGAACGGCTTTGCAATCAGGTAGACAAGGGTGTTCACGAGCGGATTGGTGCCGCCTTCGACAATGAAGGCCGGTCCACTGAGGACCAGTGCGGTCAGGTCGGCCTGGTAGCGCAGAGCGTAGCGAGCAGCCAGCAAGCCGCCCATCGAGTGGCCGACCATGACGACCGGCAATTCCGGATGCTCGGCCTGGACCCGAAGCGCCATCAGCCGGAAGTCGTCGACCAGATCGTCGTAGTGGCGGACGAGGGCGCGGGGCTCACCATCACTGCGGCCATGGGTCCGATGATCCTGCCCGGCCACCGCGAAGCCACTGGCCAGGAGGGCGTCGATCACGCGGTCGTAGCGCCCCAGGTGCTCGGCGTGGCCGTGGGCAAGGAGGGCCAAGGCTTTGGGCGGACCTTCGGGCAACCAGAAGGCGGTCGAGAGGGTCAGGCCATCAGGTGTCCTGAGGCTGCCGCGGCTGGGATCAGGGATCATGGGTGGTCTCCCCCGGTGAGCGGGATGATGCCCTGCCGGGCAAACAGGTCGGTGGGCACGTCGACCCCGACGTGGGTGTAGGCCACGGGTGGAACTCCGATGTCGGCCACGGCGAGGTTTCCAACGTAGGCTGCGGCATCTGGAGCCAGCAACCCGGTCTTGGCCAGCGCCAGCGTGAGGGTGACATCGGCACACAGGCAGGGCTCGTAGGCCTGGCCGGTCGTGGCATTGAGCCCCGAGGGGACATCGATCGCAAGCCGGACGGCATCGCTGGCGTTGGCCAGTTCGATCAGGGTCGCGGTCGTGCCAGCCGGGGGGCGAGTGGTGCTGAAACCAAGCAGGCCATCGATCAGCAGGTCCGCCGGTGGGAGTTCGGTCATCGTGGCGCCAGCCAGAACCAGGATGTCCAACTGTCCCACCGTTGCGAGATGCGATTCCGTGAGTCCCCGGTAGTCATCCGGATGACGGCTGAGGACGATGGTGACATCGACACCCCAGCCGTGGAGGAAGCGGGCAGCGACGAGGGCATCGCCGCCGTTACCGCCCGTTCCGGCGAGTACCACCACCCGCCGCTCGTTGGGAGCAACGCCCGCGAGGACGGTGCGAGCAAAGCTGGCGACCGCCATCCCGGCCAGCTCCATGAGCTGAACCGGGGCGACGCCAACGTGGTCATCCATCAGGCGATCGATGGTCGCCATCTGGTCGGCGGTGACAGCCGGGACGGAGTGGGTCATGCGTTCTTGCCGCCACGTTTTTTCTTCGGCGCCTTGGGCTCGGCCACCTTCTTCGGGGCCTTGGCCGCCTTCTCCTTCTTCGCTTTCGGAGCGTCAGCGGTGCGGACCGCGAGCCGGCCGCCGCGCCGGAGGAAGAGTTCGGGTTCGCCGTTGCCTTCGTAGCGAATGAAGTCGACCCGGCCCCACTTGCCAATGCCGTCGGGCACAACGTACCAGGAATCACCGACCGGCAGGAGCGGATAGTCGATCTCCAGCTCGATCTCTCCCGTCTCTTCGTCGCGCGCTTCGATGTGCAGATTGAGGTGATCGCCGTCAACGGTGACGACACTGCTTCCGTCGTGGCGCTCGTAGGTGCCGGCAAAGGCGGCGAGATGCTTCGGCGAATGGTGGACCAGTTCGTGCGTGGGGCGTTGCAGTTCAAGATAGTGTTGCAGGGCCCAGGTCTCGATTTCGGCCTGCGCCCGGCTACCAGGGTCGCCATTGGTGAGGATGGCGATGGCGGCTCCGTGATCGGGGAGCACGGTGAGCTGGGCGCGGAAACCGTTGGTGGCGCCCCCGTGGCTGATGGTGCGGAACTCGGGGTAGTCGTGAATGCACCAGCCGAGACCGTAGTTGCGACCGAGGTCACCCGCTTCGGTGACCGGCTGCTGCATCAGCTTTGCGCTCTCCGCCGAAAGCAGGCGCTCGCCGTCGAGTTCACCCAGGCCGATATGCAGTTGAGCGAAGCGGAGGAGTTCACGGGTGGAGCAGACCACGCCGCCACAGCCGTTGACGTAGCGGGGCAGGCTGTAGCGCGGTGAGACCTTGTAGCCGTCGTTGCGATCGGCCAGGTTGTGACCGACGGCGTGCGGCAGGCCGATCACCTCATCGGCGAAGAAGCGGGTGGTGGTGAGACCGAGCGGTTCGATGATCCGCTCGCGGAAGACGTCCTCGTAGACCTTGCCGGTGACGACTTCGATCAGGCGGCTGACGAGGTAGAACCCGGCGTTGCAGTAGTGCCAGAGGTCGCCGGGGCGAGTCCACTGGCGGAGGGTGCCGTACTCGGAGATGGCCTTGGCGAGGGCGTCGTCGCCAGGGCCGTAGTCGATGAAGCGGTCGCCTTCGAAGCCGGCGGTGTGAGAAAGGAGGTGGCGGAGCGTGATTTCGTTGCGGGCTTCCTCGTCGGCCAGGGGAAGGTCGGGGATGTACTCGACAATGGGAGTGTCGAGGTCGAGTACACCATCGTCGACCAGCATCATGGCGAGGGTGGTGGTGAAGACCTTGGAAATCGAGCCGATCTGGGAGATGGCGTTTTCGGCCAGAGGTACGCGGGTGTCGAGGTTGGCGAATCCGGCGCTGGTGGCCTCGATGGTGCCGTCCGAGTGGAGAACGGCGACGGCGATGCCGGGCACGTTCCAGCGGGCGGTTTCGCCCTGGACGGCGGCGGCCAGCGATGTGTAGTCGGGGCGATCGTAGGGCCAGCCGGGAATCATGAACGATTCGGTGCCATCGGCAGCGATGCGACGTTCGAGTGAAGCAGGCATACGGGCGAGACTCCTTCATGCGGTAGAGACAACCGACGACCATTATCCTCGGATCGGGCGGGAACGGGGTGACTGGCTGCCGGGAATGTGCGGCGATGACGGTCGGTGTGCGAAAC
>CAZNQC010000298.1:0-3776 GCA_964574825.1 uncultured Sphaerobacteraceae bacterium
TCGCCTCGGTGCTGGTGATCGGATCGGCAGCCCTGGCCCGCTGGACCCGCAGTTCCTGATGTCATTCCCGACCAGATTGAGGCAAATTCCCCCGCCTGTGGGACAATTCCCCACAATCATTCCTGCAGGATCATTTTCCCTGGCTTCGTCAGACGGGCACCCACCGCAGCTTGCGGCGCAGGAATGAACCCGGGGGACCGTTGCGAAACTACGACTCCGTTCCAGCCTGGTTGCGCCGGAGCGGCGAGGAGCTTTTTGTCTTTATGTCATCATCGAATCAGGGTCCCATTCGTCATCTGTTCACGGCACTCCAGAACGGCCAGATTTCTCGCCGGCAATTCATTGAACGAACCACGATGGCTGGCGTCGGGATCGGCACCGCCGGTTTCCTCGCCTCCACCGCCGTGGCCGGGGCGCAGGATGCCACCCCAGCAGGCGGTTCCACCGACGTCCGCACCCGCCCCGACAGCGGCACCGAAAACCAGACGCGCGGCGAGGGCGGTGACCTCCGCATCCTGCAGTGGCAGGCGCCGTCGCTGATGAGCCCGTTCAACGCCAGCGGTGTGAAGGACTATCTCGCATCGACCCCGGTGCTGGAACCGCTGATGCACTACCTGACGGACGCCACCCTGGTGCCGAACCTGGTCAAGGAAGTGCCCTCGCAGGAGAACGGCCTGCTGGCCGACGATCTGACCAGCGTCACCTACAACCTGCTCGAAGGAGTGACCTGGAGCGACGGCGAACCGTTCACTGCCAATGACGTGCGCTTCACCTGGTTGTGGCAGATCGACGCCGACGGCACGTACCAATCGAACTCGGTGTCGCGGCCGGTGGCGGAAACGATCCAGGACGTCGAAGTGGTCGACGACTACACGGTGACGGTGCACTTCAACAACCCGAACCCGCTCTGGTTCGAGAATCACGCCGGCACCAGCACCGGGTTCGTTTACCCACAGCACATCCTGGACACCGACGATCCCACGGCGTTGCAGAACTTCCTCAGCAACCCGATTGGCACCGGCCCGTATGTGGTCGAATCGTTCTCGGTGAACGACCAGGTGATCTATGTCGTCAACGAGAACTATCGCGAAGAGAACAAGCCGTACTTCTCGCGCGTGACCCTCAAGGGTGGTGGTGACGCCGCCTCGGCCGCTCGTGCCACGATCCAGACGGGCGACTACGACTTCGCCTGGAACCTGCAGGTGGAGCCAGACGTGCTGGCCGACATGGAGGCCGAGGACAATCCTGGCTACCTGTTGGTGGCGCTCGGCACCAACGTCGAGCGGATCGATCTCAACTTCGCCGATCCCTACACCGAGGTGGACGGGCAGCGCGCGGAAATGAACACGCCGCACCCGTTCTTTGCCGACAAGGCCGTGCGCGAGGCCTTCACGCTGGCGATCGACCGCGAGCTGATCGCCAACTCCTTCTACGAAGGTGGCGAGGCCGAACCGGCGGCGGCGAACATGATCGAAGGCATCGCGGCCATCGAATCGCCAAACAACGAGGTGGTCTACGATCCCGAGCGGGCGATGCAGATCCTGGATGAAGCTGGCTGGGTGCTGGATGGCAACGTCCGCAAGAAGGACGGCGTGGAGCTGAGCGTGAAGTACGCCACCTCCATCAACCAGGTCCGCCAGAAGACCCAGGCCGTGGTGAAGAAGAACCTGGAAGACATCGGCGTGAAGGTGGAACTGGTGTCGGTCGACGCCGGGATCTATTTCGACACGGCGCCAGGCAACGAGCAGAACATCTACAAGTTCTACTGGGACATGGAAATGTTCCAGTCGGTGCCGACCAACCCGACCCCGATCACCTACATGGAAAACTGGTGGGCGGGACCGGATGGTTCGAACATTTCGCAGGCATCGAACCAGTGGACCGGTGGCAACACCATGCGCTACAACAACCCGGACTACGATGCACTGCTCGACCAGGCACGCACCGAGACCGATCCGGAAGCGCTGGCCGATCTCTTCGTTCAGATGAACGACCTGCTGGTGAGCGAGTACGTCTCGATCCCGCTGGTGCGCGTTGGTTCCAAGAACGGCGTGTCGAAGACGCTCAACGAGGAAAACCTCGAACTTGGGCCGTTCTCGTATCACTACTGGAACATCGCGAACTGGAATCGCAAGCCCGAATAGGCTCGATTCCGGCGATCAATACAAATGCAGACAACGGGCGGGGAGCAATTCCCCGCCCGTTGTCCTGTTTGCATGTCCTGGCCATCGCCGCCGAGAGCATTCTTCACGTCGGCCCGCGACATTGATGCCGGTGTGGTTTCCTAGCCGGCATCCTCCAGCTGAACCAGGATCACGACCACCTCGGTTTGGTCGCCCATCTCGGCGAGCCACGCCACACCCGCCCATCCGGAGTCATTCTGCTCGGCGAGACCAACAATCAACCCATCGCCTTCTTCCTCATTGGGCGTGAGGACACCACCGATATTTCCGCAGGCGATATAGGTACCCATATCGTCATCGCTGAGGTGAACATTAATTGCATGATCGGCGGCAAGGATGTCAGATAGCGGTGCGTCGACGACTGTCCGGCTGGAAACTGTGGCAACCACCGCGTCGGAACCGACGACCTCACCCGTGGCGGACAAATCGGTCAGGTTCTCCAATGGCAGCACCACATCGCCGGGCTCGGGGCACGAGCCGCTATGGATGTGTGCCGGGTGGGAGGCTGAATCGCCAGCCATCGGAGTCTGAGCGAAGGAGACAGGGATGGCAAGGGTCAGCGCAGCGAACGCGGCGACTACCGCCACGCGCACCGAACGGCCAAACGTGATTGAGGTTTTGAACGCGAACATCGTGACGTTCCCTCCTGGTTGCAACCAATGCAGACGGTAGCTGGGTCGTGCGTGCAGATCCTCCTCCCGGCTGATGGCATCGTGACGGAACCCTCACAGCATAGGGGCGCCAGGTCATGCAAACACTACGCTGATGGCTACCGGGGGCCAGGCGCCCGCCTTCCCTTCCGTGTTTCCTGCCGGATGGGCCGACATGACGCCGCCGGGCCCGCCAGCATGTTCGGGCCGGCGGCGCTCTTCAATTGCGCCATTTCCCTGGGGGCATATCCAGCCGAGGGGTCGGCAGGTAACGCACTTCGAGGCGAGAGAGGTCGGCTGCAACCGGCTCAAGGCGTTTCGGTCAACGGGGGAACGAAGATGATGGGGTCAGGATCGACATAGATGGCGATAGTGGGGATATCGATTGGGGATTGCTCGGAACACTGAACCGTCCACGGTCGACAGGGGTCATTCGTGCCTGCGACTCCCATCCCGCTCCCATTGCGAGACTGGGCGACAGGGGACGGGTTTTCACGCGCCCCGGCAGATGGCGAAGGCATGACGCACAGCACCAGCGCCAGCATCAGCCCGAAGAGCAGGCTGGAGGCGGCTCGCTTCAACGAGGACATTGCGCGCATCCCTTTCCGGCGATTGCACAGATATGGGACCCAACTGGCGAGGAGAACACGAGGCGAATCGTACCACGGTGCATGTCGGTCACGATTCCCGGCGTACCAGGCAGTACCTGTTCACGTTTGTGGGCAGGGTCGCCGACATCCACGCCAGTCCACGGCGCCAGCACGCTTGGCTCGTGGCGTGGATGGTTGGTTCGTCCGAGCGCGTTCCCCACCAAGCTGAAATGTTGCGCCCGGCGTCTTCCGGGAGAACACGGCTGCACGGCCAGGCAAGGAACCAATGCTTCCAACCGCGCAACTGGCAACCATTTCCAACCTTACCGGCCTGGTGCACAACCACCTGGCGG
>CAZNQC010000299.1:0-3765 GCA_964574825.1 uncultured Sphaerobacteraceae bacterium
CGTGATCGGCAGGTGGTCGATCGACTCCTGGTCCCACCAGGTGACATGGGCGATGAGATCGCGAATCGACCAGTCGCCGCAGACACCGGGAACCAGCAACGTCGTGTCGTCGAGGCCGGCGTAGCTGGTGTGGAAGTCCGTCCAGGCGGCTGACAGTTGGTCCAGCACGCGATCGGCGCGCGGATTCCCAGTTCGGACCTCGTCAGCAGACAGCATCGTCAATTGCATCGGGTCACTCCTCCGGACTCGAGCGAATGTGCTTTCCAACGGCGATAGGCGTCAGGCAGACAGACGGCACAGGGGCGGTACCCCGCGGCGATGGCGGTGGATTCATCCGGAAAGAACACGCGGTACCGCACGTAGCCACCCCGGGCGATGGCGCGGAGCGCGGCCGGACAATCGAGCCGTCCGTAGATGCGGCTGCGACGGTGTCCGCCGAGCGTACCAGGCACGGTACTCGGGAACGGCTTGCCGTCTGGTCCGATCAACGTCCAGGTTCTCGGATGGTGCGTCATGGCCGGGCTCGCTTCATCATGGGTGTCCCTCCGCTACCTTGAACGCGACATCAGCGATGATATGAGACGCGAGGGAGGAGCCATGCAACGAGTCCGTGCGTCCAGCGAAGCAGAAATGATCGCGTTGTTCCTGCACCAGGAGTACGCCAGTACGGCCCGCTACGGCGACCAGATCGATGCCTGCCTGCGCGAGATAGGGGCGTCACCAAGCTTGCTCACGGAACCACACGTCGACAATCCGGCCGAGGCTGCGGCGCGGAGACAGGTTTTTGCCTGCTACCGGGGCTACGGCACCGGCAGACCATCGTATCTGACCGGTTTCCCGGATACCGGTGTCAGCTGGACGTGGATGAATCTGCGTCCGGCAGAACTGCTCGATTCGTTGCTGATCCGGTATCTGGCCGACCACGAGCTTGGGGCAGGCACCAGAGATCCGCGCGAGGTCGCGAAACTGATCCGGGGCGGAATGCTTGACCCCGGCTTTTCCGGGCGAGTTCAGCATCTGGCCGCCCACTTGCGGGCGGGACACACGGTGGCGCCGATCAATCTGGTCAGCGCCGACGGCGGAACAACGCGGGTAATCCTGGAAGGGCACACCCGGGTCCTGGCCTGGGCATTGGCACCGGAGACGATTGCCCCCGACACAGAAGTGCTGCTGGGTACGTCGCCAGACATCGCCAACTGGGACGAGTATTGACGGCCAGTCCAACCTCACCCGCTGTGCATGCGATGCTTCCCCACGCAAGGGCACTTCCTTCCGACGATCGAATTCGCGTCCCCGTACTCCAGCACGTGCCACCTGCCCAGATGGCGGGTGGATATTTAGCGATATATCGCTTACTATCGTCTAGCTAAATGCGAGATTCCCCAGCAGTGAGACCAAGGAGGCTGCCATAGAAACCAGAGACCCATCATCCCGACCACCACGCCCCGAGCGGGGCACCAACTCCACCAGACCACCACTCAGCCACCCAACCGACACCCCACCCGCCCCTCGCTTCCGGGTCGATCCCGGGGCGATTTCGCGTGGGGTGCGTGAAACGTGGGCCGGCGTCGTTCGCGTCATCCAGCTGGTCTGGCAGACCGATCGCTGGCTGACGAGCGAACTGGCCGCCACGAACATCCTGCAGAGCATCATTCCCGTCGCCCAGGTGTGGTTGGCGGGTCGCCTGATCGACGAGGTCGTGCAAGGCATTCGCGACCAGTCGCACGCCGACGCGCACATTCGCGGCGTCGTCATCCTCGCCCTCATCCAATTGGGCATCTTCCTGCTCTCCAGCCTGCTCCAGGCGGTGGGCAACATCTCCCAGCAACTGCTGCAGGAGAAGGTGTCGATCACGGTGCAGTCGCAGATCATGGCCCATGCCAACACGCTGGACCTGGCCGACTTCGAGAATGCGACCTACTACGACCAGCTCCAGGAAGCCCAGCGCGAATCGCAGCGCCGGCCGGTGCAGATGGTTTCGCAGGTGTTCGGTCTGGCGCGATCGATCATCACCTTCGGGTCGATGGTCGCGTTGCTGGCGAGCCTCTCCTGGTGGATCGCGGCACTGACCCTGCTCTCGCCGATTCCAGCCTTCATTTCCGACTCCCGCTACGGCTGGCAGGGATTCGGCATGATGCGGCGTCACTCGCCGATTCGCCGGTCGATGAGCTACCTGACCTCATTGATGACCACCGACCAGTACGCCAAGGAAGTGAAGCTCTTCACTGCTGGCGATCACTTCATCGACCGCTACAACTCGGTGGCCGAGGGGTACTACAAGGAAACGAAGAGCCTGCTCGTGCACCGCTACTTCGCCGGGTTCGGCTGGGGCTCGCTGACCACGCTGGCCTCCTCCGGCACCTTCCTCTACGTCGCCGTGCTCGCGATCCGGGGCCAGGTCACGCTCGGGGCGCTGACGGTCTACACCCAGGCGGCGAACCAGGTGCAGGGTGCCTTCCAAGGGATTCTTGGCGGCATCCAGGGGATCTACGAGAACGGTCTCTATCTCTCGACCCTGGCCGACCTGATGGACCGCCAACCGCAAATTTCGGCCCCAGTCGATCCGGTTCCGGTGACCGTGCCATTCACGCAGGGCATCGAGTTCCGCCATGTCACCTATCGCTATCCCGACCGCGACGTGAAGGCGCTCGATGATGTCTCGTTCGTGATCGAGCCGGGCGAAACGATTGCGCTGGTCGGCCAGAACGGTGCTGGCAAATCGACGATCGTGAAGCTGATCGGCCGTCTCTACGACCCGGACGAGGGGCAGATCCTGATCAACGGGGTGGATATCCGCGAGTACGACCCGGAAGATCTCCGGCACCAGATCAGCGTGATGTTCCAGGACTTCGCGACCTACCAGTTCAGCGCCGCCGACAACATCGGGATCGGCAATGTCGAGCTGATGACCGAGCAGGCCCTGATCGAGGCGGCCGCCAATCGGGCCGGTGCCGACGTGGTGATCGACCGGCTGCCAGCGGGGTATCAGACCGCGCTCGGCAAGTGGTTCGAAGGGGGTCACCAGCTCTCCGGTGGCGAGTGGCAGAAGGTGGCGCTGGCCCGTGCCTTCATGCGCGACGCCCAGATCATGATTCTCGACGAACCAACCGCCGCCCTGGATGCCCGGGCCGAGTACGAACTCTTCGCCCGCATCCAGGAACTGACGACCGGGAAGATGGCGCTCTACATCTCGCACCGCTTCTCGACCGCCCGCGTGGCCGACCGGATCTTCGTGCTCGAGCGCGGGAAGCTGGTGCAGTACGGCACGCACGACGAGCTGATGCTGCAGGGCGGTTCCTACGCCGACCTGTTCGAGCTCCAGGCCGCCAGTTACCGGTAATCCCGACAACTCCACCAGTCGCAAGCAGAAACCGCCAGCCATCTCAATCGGGAGGCTGGCGGTCTGTCTTTTTCGTGCGGTATCGCTGGCGAAGATGACATCGTTTCGGCAGCCCACGCTGCTACCATTTCCACCACCACGTTTCACCATCGATCGGAGGGCTCGTTCATGATCAGCTACCGCACATCCCTCGACGGAATCACCCCGGAGATGCTGACCGGATTCTTTGTTGGCTGGCCCAACCCGCCATCGCCCGAAACCCATCTCCGCCTGCTGACTGGCAGCCATGCCGTGGTGCTCGCCGTCGATGACGACACCTCCCAGGTGGTTGGCTTCATCAATGCCATTTCCGATGGCGTGCTGGCCGCCTTCATTCCCCTGCTGGAGGTGGTGCCCGAGTATCAGGGCCGCGGGATCGGCTCGGA
>CAZNQC010000300.1:0-1063 GCA_964574825.1 uncultured Sphaerobacteraceae bacterium
CATCCAGTCCACAACCTCGCGAATGTCTTCGGGTGACGGTTGACGGAACGGGTCGTCCGCCATTGAAGGAATGATGCCGTCCAACCGCGCCGCCCGCGCCATCGACTTCGGACGCGGCCACGATCCCACGGCCCAGATTGGAATCCGGGGTTGCTGCACTGATGGTGGCCAGAAGACCACGTTATCCAACTGGTAGTGCGTACCGGCGTATGAGAATGGTCGCCCGGACCAGGCTCGCTCCAGGATTTCGATGGTCTCGTCCAGGCGTTCGGCCCGAACCTTGCGGTCGGTCACTTCCGGATGCACCCGCGCGAACCCGGCTTCATCAATCGCACCCAGTCCAACCGGAATCACCAGTCGTCCGTTCGAGAGGTGGTCAACCGTCATCGCTTCCCGCGCCACCTTCCACGGGCGTCGGCGGGAGAGCGGAAAGATCATCGCCCCGAGCGTGACGCGTTCGGTCTTCACGGCTGCCGCCGCCAGCACCGTCCACGGATCGAACACGCTCATGCTCTCCGGCTGCGAGTTGGCCTCCTCCCAGAACTCCCCATTGCCAGGCGCGATGCCATCCCACGTGAAGAAGCCATCCCAGCCGTGGGCTTCGGCCTCGGTCGCGATCTGTAGCACCTCGTCAATGTCTCCGGACGTGGCGATGAACCCAAACTTCATGGAGCTACTCCCGTGCATGGTGCGTGATGCCAGATCACCTACAACGCGTCGTGGGCAGCCATGTGAGATGACGATGCAGGGAAGGAATTTGACCGGCATCAGGGCCCGGCAGTGGTCCGCCTTCTCCCCTCACACTGGTACTTCGTTACGAATTAATCGTAAAGATGGCGAGATTTTGCCAGTTCGATGCGTACGATAGGTATGGGCCAAACATGACACGGTCTCGTCCATGTTCGTCGACGCCGACTCAATGGCGATTCGGTGATTTCGACCAGGCACCTCGTGCCAGTCTGCTCGCCAACTGAGAGATTCACCACCGTCGAAATGCGTCACCCATATATCTCGCTTGACGCCGCCCTCTAACCATCACCGGACGATGCACGTCTCTGTACGC
>CAZNQC010000300.1:1163-3763 GCA_964574825.1 uncultured Sphaerobacteraceae bacterium
TCTGTACGCACCTCGGCATCGTTCTGCACCGCATCAGAATGATCTGGGGCCCACCATCGCCCTTCGAACACCACAGGAGCTCCCCATGGCCGCTGCTCACCTCTCCACCAGTCGCCTCCGAACCATTACCCCATTCCCCCGATATTACCCCGCGGGCCCCAATCGGGGGAATCCGGGGCACGCCAGCCCATGGAATCAACAAACCTGGCATTTCCCCAATATCCCGAGACGTTTTTTTGTGGAGTTCACGGCTCGAGACGAATATCCAGCACGGGCCATGAGGCTGGAACCAGTGGGCCATGTGGAATGACAGATATGGTATGGAGTCGCTGAAAAAGGGATGAAAACACACTACATATAGTGGTACAATGAGATATTGTTGTGGAATTGTCAAAGTGAACGTTCATCGCTATCATTGGCTTTTCCACCACGTCTTCGCGACCAGCGCTGCTGATCGGTACTCGCCTCAAGGATCCGACCATGGTTGCCACCTCCCACACCACCCCGGCCACCTCCATCCATCGCCCCGATGGGCTCCGCATCCCCCGGGTTTTCACCGCCGCCGGGCAGGATCCGTTTGCCGCCGTCGAGTGGTCGCAGCGGACGTCGCGGATCACCAATCCCGACGGTTCGGTGGTTTTCGAGATGGCCGATGCCGAGATTCCGGCCAACTGGTCGCAGGTCGCCGCCGATATCATGGTCAGCAAATACTTCCGCAAGGCGGGCGTGCCGCAGGTCGACGCCAATGGTCAGGCGATCCTGGACGAAAACGGGAATCCCGTCCTCGGGCCGGAACGATCGGCGAAGCAGGTCATCACCCGACTCGCTTCCACCTGGCGCTGGTGGGGTGAAACCAACGGCTACTTCGCCAGCTCCGAGGACGCCGATGCCTTTGAGGACGAACTGAAGGCGATGCTGGTCCGCCAGATGGCCGCCCCCAACTCGCCGCAATGGTTCAACACCGGCCTGGCTCACGCCTACGGCATCACCGGTCCGGCGCAGGGACACTACTACGTCGATCCCGAAAACCCGACGGTGGTGCTGGAAAGCGAAGACGCCTACACGCGTCCTCAGCCCCATGCGTGCTTCATCCAGAGCGTCAGCGACGACCTCGTCAACGACGGCGGCATCATGGACCTCTGGATTCAGGAGGCCCGCCTCTTCAAGTACGGGAGCGGCACCGGCACCAACTTCTCGGCCATTCGTGGCCAGGGCGAACCGCTCAGCGGTGGCGGCACCTCCTCTGGCCTGATGAGCTTCCTCCGCGTGGGCGACCGCGCAGCCGGGGCGATCAAGAGCGGGGGCACCACTCGCCGCGCCGCCAAGATGGTCGTCCTCGACGCCGACCATCCGGACATCGAGGCTTTCATCGATTGGAAACCGCGCGAGGAACTGAAGGTCGCCGCGATGGTCGAGGGCATGAAGCATCTCACGCCCGACCAGCAGGCCCGCGCCGCGGAACTCAACCTCCAACTGACCTATGACTACAACGGCGAAGCCTACGAAACCGTCTCCGGCCAGAATTCCAACAACTCGGTCCGCCTCACCAACGACTTCATCAAGGCAGTCCTCGACGATGCTGACTGGAACCTGGTCCGCCGCACCGACGGCGTGGTGATGAAGACGGTCAAGGCCCGCGAGATCTGGAACCAGATCGCCGAAGCCGCCTGGCAGTGCGCCGATCCCGGCGTCCAGTTCGACACCACCATCAACGAGTGGCATACCAGCCCGGCCGGCGGGCGCATCAATGCCAGCAACCCGTGCTCCGAGTACATGTTCCTCGACAACACAGCCTGCAACCTGGCCAGTCTCAACCTGCTCAAGTTCATCGACCCGGACACCGGCGAGTTCCAGCTCGACGAGTTCCGCCACGCCGTGCGCCTCTGGACCATCGTGCTCGAAATCTCGGTGCTGATGGCCCAGTTCCCCAGCGAGGAAATCGCCCGGCTCTCCTATGACTACCGCACGCTCGGTCTCGGCTACGCCAACATCGGCACGGTGCTGATGATCCTTGGCATGCCCTACGACTCCGACGAAGCCCGTGCCTACACCGGTGCGGTCACCGCCCTGATGACCGGCGAAAGCTATGCCGCCTCGGCCGAAATGGCCTCCGTCCTCGGTCCGTTCCCGGAGCACGCACCGAACGCCGAACACATGCTGCGGGTCATCCGCAACCATCGCCGGGCCGCCTACGATGCCCCGGCCGACGAGTACGAAGGCCTGACCGTGCTGCCGATGCCGGTCAACGCTGATCTCGCCCCGGGCTCGATCCTCGCCGCCGCGCAGGAGTCGTGGGACCGTGCGCTGGAGCAGGGTGAGCGGCACGGTTATCGCAATGCCCAGGTCACGCTCCTGGCCCCAACCGGCACCATCGGCCTGCTGATGGACTGCGACACCACTGGTGTCGAGCCCGATTTCGCACTGGTCAAGTTCAAGAAACTGGCTGGCGGCGGCTACTTCAAGATCGCCAACGGGTCGCTCGATCCTGCCCTCCGCTCCCTGGGGTACACGCCGGAGCAGCGCAGGGAGATCCTGACCTATGTGCTCGGCACGCTGTCACTTGATGGTGCCCCGCACATCAACCGCGAATCGTTGCGGGC
>CAZNQC010000301.1:0-3685 GCA_964574825.1 uncultured Sphaerobacteraceae bacterium
GTGGGCGTTACAGGACTTGAACCTGTGACCTCACGGATGTGAACCGTGCGCTCTGGCCAGCTGAGCTAAACGCCCGTGCCCGGATTTCCGGTGCCGCGTGAGTATACACGGCACCGGGCGGGGTGGGCAAATGAGGAAATAGGAAAGAGAAAATAGAAAGTAGGGGTTGTGGTGGCTGAAAACGCTTACTCAGCGAGGAGGGCGACGGCTTCGACCTCGACGAGGACACCCATTGGCAGCTTGGCGACCTGGACGGTGGAGCGGGCCGGGGCAGCATCTCCATTGAAGAACGAAGCGTAGACTTCATTGAAGACCGGGAAGTCGTTGAGATCCTGCACGAAACAGGTGGTCTTGACGACGAGGTCCAGCGACGAACCTGCGTCTTCGAGCAATCCGCGGAGGCTGGTGAGCACACGTTCGGCCTGGGCCCGGATGTCGTCACCGGCAATGACCTTGGTTTCCGGGTCGAGTGGAATGACCCCGGCGGTGAAGACCATGCCGTTGGCAACGATGGCCTGTGAATAGGGGCCGATGGCGGCCGGAGCCTTGCTGGATGAGACGACGGATTTCCGTGACACCGGAGACCTCCTGAAGACGTTCTTTCCAATAGAAGGAGCGGCCCGCATGTGGGCCTGCCGGAACTATACGACGATGTCCGTCTCCGCGGGGTGTGCCATGGCAGTGAATACACAGAACGTACACTGTAGGCAATGCTTGGGTGAATCCGTATACTTGAGACAGCGATTTCCTGCAGTGGAGCAGGGGACAACCCGGTATGGCGCCGGGAGGATGGAGACGCCATGAGCCTTGCCCCGACCAGTACCTGGCCACAAGTTGCCCCATCGAGGACCGCTGCCCGACGGCCATCCTCATCGCTGCATCGCGCCGGGACGTGGGCGATCGCGACGTTCTCGGTTGCATTCGTGTTGCTGCTGGTGACCGTGGCGGCCTTCTTCGTCTATGGCATGCGCTACAGCGACCGTGTCTATGAAGGAACAACGCTGGCCGGAATTGACGTTGGAGGCATGACCCGCTCGGAAGTCGCCGTGGCGATGGACGAGCGGTTTGCTGATTTTGCCGAGACCCCGGTGGTATTCACCGACGGCGAGCGGACGTTCGAGGTGCCGGTGGCGGAACTCGGGCTGACGCTCGATGAAGGCGCGACCGTGGATCGGGCGATGGCGTTCGGGCGGGATGGTTCCTGGTGGGATCGTTCGATTACGTGGGCGAGTGGATTCCTGGACGGGACCACCATTGCGCCGGCGATTCAGGTTGACGACGCCACGTTCCGGGCGGCGATGCAATCAATCGCGCCCGAGGTGACGCTGTTGCCGTCCAACGCGCAAATCGTGGTGGGCTCCGATGGCACGGCCCAGTTGATTGAAGATGTTTCGGGGCAGAACCTGAGTGTGAGCGGCACTCGTGAACGGGTGTTGCATGAACTTGGCACGCTGGAGCAGGAACCAGTGGCCCTGGCGCTGATCCCGGTGCCGGCCGATGTGCTTGCCAGTGATGTCGCTGGCGGGTTGCCGGCAGCCGAGCGGGCGGTGGGGCAGGCCGTGACGGTGCGCAGCGACGAAGGTACCTGGGGCCTGACCCGTTCCCGGCTGAGTCAGCTGGTTTCGGTCGACTCGACTGGCCAACTGGTGGTGGATGAGGCGGCGGTGCAGGAATTCGTCGTGGGCGTCGCTGGGCAGGTCGATCGGGAAGCGGTCGATGCCGGAATCACGGTCGACGATCAGGGAGCGTTGGTGGTCGTGCCGCAGGTTGATGCGGCGACTGTCGATGTTGATGCCACGGTGTCAGCGCTTTCGGCAACGATTGCCGGTGGTGAGGGCACTGTTGACCTGGTGGTGGAGCGATCGGCCCCCTCGATATCGACCGAGACCGCTCAGGAATGGGCGGACAAGGCAGAGGCGTTAATTGCGGATGGTCTCCAGCTGAGCTGGTCGGGCGGGGAGAGCCAACTTGGCCGGGCAGACTTGCTGGCCGCGCTGGTGATAACGCCGCAGCCTGGTGAAGCTGACCAGTTTGCGTTGACCTTCGATGAAGCTGTCCTGGCGGAGCGATTGGCGCCGCTGCAGGAAGATCTTGCAGTGCCAATGGAGAATGCGCAGTTCCGGCTGGTGGACGGGGAAGTCCGCTACCTGGCCGAAGCGCGGGACGGTCGCGAGGTTGATGTCGAGGCGAGTGTGGCGGCCATCGTCGAGGCCGTAAACGGCGGGGATGGCCAGGCAAACCTGGTGATCACGACGATCAAGCCGGAGTTCACCAGCGCGAGCCGGGGCGATATCTCGTTGCCAGACGTGCTGGGGCAGTCCCAGACCTGGTATGGAAATTCAAGCGATCCTCGGCGACATAATGTTGAGCGGGCCGTAACGCTGGAAGACGGATGGTTGATTCCGCCGGATGGGGTGTTCTCGTACGCCGGGGTGATGGGGCTGGTGGATGAAGCCAACGGGTTCGTGACCGGGTTTGGCATTGTGGCGGACGAAGGTGGCGGCGTGACGACCGCGCCGGTGATTGGGGGCGGCATCTGCCAGGTGTCGACGACGATCTTCCAGGCGGCGTTCTGGGCCGGACTGCCGGTGGAGGAGCGTTGGGCGCACCCGTACTGGCTGGAGAGCTACGGCCAGGCGCCGTACGGCATGGCCGGCCTGGACGCAATGGTGAACATCGAGCCGGGCTGGGCGCTGGACCTCAAGTTCCGCAACACGACGGGGAACTGGATTGCCCTGGTGATGGTGGCGGATGGTGAGAACGTGCATGCCGAGATTCGGGGCGTGAACCCGGGGTGGCAGATCGAGGTGCCGGAGCCGGCGATCACGAATGTGGTGAAGCCTGAGTCGGGCATGATCTTCACCGACTCGCCCGAGTTGCCGAAGGGGCAGGAGCTGCAGGTGGAGCACGCCAAGGATGGCTTCACCTCGACGATCACGCGCACCGTGCGGGATAGCGACGGGAACGTGATCGATGAGTTCCAGATGGAAAGCACCTACGCACCCTCGCGTGACCGCACGTTGCGCGGGACTGGCGGCGGGAGCTAGCGATCGACGGCCGAAGCTGATCCCTGCCCAGGCGGAGTGCGTGGTGGCAGGTAATGAACGGATGTGATTGGGAACGATCCCTGGCGAGAGAGTCGCCAGGGATCGTTTGCGTGTGGTCTTCGGAGCGACCCGGATATGGGAGAAGGGAGCTCCTGGCGGGAGCGGTGGGGCGTTGGCAACGGAGCGCGCCGTGGCGCAAGAGGAGGCACGCCGGGGCTGGAAATGCCTGCTTGGGAAGGTCCAGAAAATTGCCTCGTGGATTTCCTTGACACTCCTCCCCGGGGCCATTAGTATTGCCTACGGCTTCGGGAGAACGGGCCGGCACGGAGAGTCGCGAGACGAACCGCGCGAGGGCCCAGATTTCGATGCGTCGAAATCCTTGACGAAGCCAAATGAACCTGCTAAACTAGGGTTCCGCCGGTCGAGAGACTGGCACCGCGGTCCGCGAGAGTGGATCGAGACCGAGGAGGTCGCATGTAGCGAGGCGTCTACCAATAGACGTTGAGCAGCCCCACGAGATTGGGGTAGGCGACTTCCGCTCTGCAGCAATGCAGGGCGATATTCATGCCCTGAGGGTGTGAATGCACGTTGACAAGTAAGCACTGGGGCCTGACGTTTCGAGCGGGAGGTGCGGGGTG
>CAZNQC010000302.1:0-3674 GCA_964574825.1 uncultured Sphaerobacteraceae bacterium
GGCCAGCGAACGGATGCGCTCCAGCGTGATTCCACCGGACGCCTCCAGCAGCACGACCGGTGCCACAGCATCACGGCGACGGATCGCTTCGGCAATCTGGTCGTTGTCCATGTTGTCGAGCATCACGATGTCGGCTCCGGCGGCCAACGCCTGGTCGAGTTCATCCAGTGTGGTGACTTCGCACTCGATTTTGAGCGTGTGAGGCGCCAGGTCGCGAGCGCGGGCGATCGCCTGGGCGATCCGGTCCGGTCCGCCCACGGCTGCCAGGTGGTTGTCCTTGATCAGCACGCCATCGGAGAGGCCGAAGCGGTGGTTATGACCGCCACCATGTTGCACGGCCAGTTTCTCCAGCAGCCGCAGGCCGGGAGTCGTCTTCCGGGTGTCGACCACGCGGGTGATGGAGCCTTCCGTCTCTGCTGCATATCGGGCCGTAACAGTCGCGATTCCGGAGAGCCGCTGAAGCAGGTTGAGCGCCGTGCGTTCTGCCGTCAGCAGCGATCGGGCCGGACCACTCACCGTCGCGATCGGTGTCATCGCCGCGACGTGGTCGCCATCAGCCACCAGTGGCTCGAAGACGATAGCCGGATCGACGCGCTGGCAGACAAAGGCCGCCACCTTCAGGCCGGAGATCACCCCAGCTTGCTTGGCCAGCATGGTGCCGGTCGCCTGCGTGTCGGTCGGAACAGTCGAGAGCGTGGTGATGTCCCCGGTGCCGATATCCTCGGTCAGGGCGAGATCGACGATTGCTTCCCAGCCGAGGTTGGAGGCGCTGCTGCTCATGGTTGGCTCCGGCGATGGATCAGGATTCGGATGGACGATCGATTGGCTGGGTGGTGAGGGCGTCGCTGGTGCCGCCCTTGAACCGGGCACCCGGTGTGTGCCATCCCACCCGGAAGTGGACTTCACCGTTGGGCTGCACGCGCCGCCCAACGAGCTTGAAGCCGCAGGCCTTGAAGAAGGGCAGCGTATCCTCTGGCACCTGGGCGGCCAGGGGGCGTCGTCCGGAGCGGCGCAAGGCGTCGTGCAGCATGGCGCGGCCGATGCCGCGACGACGTTCGCCGGGCACCACCACCAGAAAGGCCACGTCATTCGCCAGGCCGTCCCGACGCAGACCGGCGGCAGCCACCATCACGCCTTCGCGGAACCCGCCGAGCACCTGCTCATCCGGCAGGTCGGCGAGGGCAGCCCGCATGGCGTCCTCCCGGTCGGCTGTGCTCGAACCTTCGATCACGGCCTCGACGAAGACCCGTTCGGACGGTGAGATGGGGCGGATTTCGAATCCGGCGGCCGGGTCGATGTAGACCAGACCGTCCCCGGTATCGGTGGCCACGGCGATTCAGGCTCCCTTGAATTGCAGCAACGAGTCGAACGCAGAAGGATCCTCGTAGGGACCGATCAGGGTCATGCTGAGCCGGTCGGTGCGGAGGAGTTCGGAGGCAACGGCCTGGACATCCTCGATCGAGACGGCGTCGATCAGTTCCATGATCTCTTCCGGTGTCTTGATTTCGCCGTAGGTGGCTTCCTGCGAGCCGATCCACGATGCCACCGAGCGGCTGTCTTCCAGGCCCATCAGCAATCGTCCCTTGCGCAGGGTTTTGCTGTTCTCCAGTTCCTCGGCCGGGATGGGAATGTCCCGCACCTTCTGGAGTTCGCCGATGATGGCTTCGATCGTTTCGTCGACCCGTTCGATATCGGTGCCGGCGTAGACGACGCCCTGGCCGACATCCTCGTAGCCCCGGAAGTAGCCGTAAACCGAGTAGACGAGGCCGCGGCGCTCGCGGATTTCCTGGAAGAGACGCGAACTCATGCCTGCCGAGAGCACGGCTTCGATGGTGGCCTGCGCATGGCGTCGTTCGTCGTGATAGGAGAGGGCGGGGAACCCGATGCAGAGGTGCGCCTGTTCGGTCTCCCGGTTCTGCACCAGCACCCGTGGCCGGTCCTGGGCGACGATGGCCGGGGTGAAGGTATCCACCGGCCCTTGCGCCTGCAGGTCGCCAAAGAAGCGTTCGGTGAGTTCCACCACCTGTTCGTGCCGCACATCACCGGCGGCCGCCACGATCAGTCGCTCGGGACCGTAGTTCCGCTGCCAGAAGTCGACCATCGCTGCGCGGTCGGTGTTGGCAACGGTTTCCTCCGACCCGGCAATTTCGCGCCCGACCGGATCGTCGCCCCAGATCACCTGGTCGATCAGGTCATGCACCAGGTCTTCGGGAATGTCCTGCACCGAGCGGATTTCCTCGAAGATGACCTTCCGTTCCTTGTCCAGTTCGGTCACATCGAAGGTCGAATTGCGGAGCATGTCGGCCAGCACGTCGAACGCCAGTTCGAAATGGGTGCTGGGCACCTTGCACCAGTAGGAGGTCGACTCGCGGCCGGTGGCGGCGTTGAGCATGCCGCCGACACTCTCGATTTCCTCGGAGATCGTCATGGGATCGGGGCGGCGTTCGGTGCCCTTGAACAACATGTGTTCGAGGAAGTGGGATACCCCGGCGATGGGCGCCGGTTCGTAGCGCGAACCAACGTTGTAGTAAAAGATGAGTGACGCAGAGCGCACGCCGGTCATCGGGCCGGTCACCACCCGCACGCCGTTCGGCAATGTGGATTTGAGATACGGAGCGTCGACCGCTCCGGCCGTTTCGGTCACGGCCGTCATTGCCCGCCCACGCACGGGAAGCAGGTGTCCCCGGATATCATTTGCCAAACTACCACGTCGCAAGCTGCACCTCGATGCGTTGATCGTCACACAATCTGCTGAACGATAGCCGCTGGACGGGTTCCGGTGCCATGCAGGAACTCCCCCAGCCGGGTGGTCACACCCGGGATGGCAACGAGAGGCCGGAGTTTCAGGGGTTTCACGAATGGTGATGTTCGTTCTGCTCTACTACCGGCTGGAACAGGGGCTCAAGCGAAGCTGGGCCGATCCGGGGTTTCGTGGGCTGCTGACACTGGTGCTGATTCTGCTGGGGATCGGGACGGTCTTCTATCACAACGTGGAGGGCTGGAGCTGGATCGATAGCCTCTACTTTTGCGTGGTCACCTCGGCCACGGTCGGCTACGGCGATCTCAGCCCCCAGACCACGCTCGGCAAGCTGTTCACCATGGGCTACATCTTCGGCAGCGTGGGTGTGTTCCTCTCCATCGTGGGGACGATTGGACTGAATCTGGTGCGCGCCGCCAAGGAGCAGACGGCTGACGCGGAGCAGGACCAGGCGGGGAGGACGTCGTGACCAGGCCGAACGCCGCCCGATACCGGGTGCGGTGCAACGTTTGTGATGCAGGGATGTGATCGGGACGGAGTTGAACCGAAGTCTGGCTCCCGTGAGCTTCCCATGTCGTGTGGTCGCCATCACCGCGGTTGACCTGCACTCCCCGGTACCGAGAGGTTCCCGGTCCATGGGCGGGTGTGGCACACTCCAGGCATGAGTGAGATCGCCGCCACCCCGCCACGCACCAGATTCCTGACCAATCGCCGTTTGGCGTGGTTGTTCCTCGTCACTGCCATCGTCGCAGTGATCGCCTTCTTCGTGGCCGACAACTTCGTCATCGTCAACGTGCGAATCCTGACCTGGCAGATTCAGGCCCGGCTGGCCTGGGTGATGCTGAGTTGCCTGGTGATCGGCATGGTCCTGGGCATCGCGCTGACGCTGCTCTGGCGTCGCAGCCGCCGCTGAATC
>CAZNQC010000303.1:0-3652 GCA_964574825.1 uncultured Sphaerobacteraceae bacterium
ACCGGTGGCGCCTGGGGAACAGCTTCCCTGCGAGACGGGGCGGTCGAGATCGATGTGCGGCAGGGGCGGCTCAACCTGGCCACGATTGCGGTCAATGGAGACGGTCCGCGCCAGTTCTCGCCGCGTGGGTCGGTCACCGCGCCAGCCTCGCTCACCGCCTGAGCGCTGGCGGCCTGTCAGCGGCCAGTCTCGACGGGGTCTGGCCAGCGGGAGATACTGGAGACGATCGGTCGGATCATCCGGCGAGATGAGACGCCCAGCTTGTCAAAGATATGGGTGACGTGCGTGGTGACGGTGCGATAGCTGATGCAGAGGTGATCGGCGATTTCCTGATCGCTCCAACGGTCGGCCAGGAGCAGCATCACTTCCCGTTCCCGGGGTGTGAGCAGGGCGACGAAGATTCCGTAGTCCTGATCGAGTGACGTTCGTGGGCCGGTCATCAATGTCGTCATGGTCCCCTCCGTTTCGGGCATCGGTCGCTGACTGCTGTCTCCTTCCAGCTTCGGATTCCGGCGGGACAGGGGAAACACACGTTGTGCACGTGGTTTGCACACGTTCGTTGCGGGCGATGATTGGCGGGTCTTTTTTGCAGGGCACTGGGACAGAAAAGGGAAGATGCGCGCCATGACCGCTCGCTCGCGCCCACCGCTGGCCACGCGGGTTCGGGAGTACCGGCTGGCGGCGGGGTTGTCCCAGGCAGCCCTGGCGGAGGCGGCCGGGTTGAGCCTGCGTGGCGTCAGTGATGTCGAGCGCGGGTTGAAGGCACGGCCGCACCCGGCGACATTGCGCATGCTGGCCGATGCCCTCGGACTCGATGCATCCCAGCGGGCCGAACTGGCAGCGCTCATCTCGCCGGCGTCCGTCTCGTCATCTGTTCCGGCGAGGGCGTCGTCGATGTCGCTGGTCGGCCGCGATGCGGAGCGGTCTCACCTGCGCGACCTGCTGGGCGATCCTGCCGTTGGGTTGGTGACGATCACCGGTCCTGGAGGGGTGGGGAAGACCACGCTGGCTCGCGATCTGGTCGCAAGCGGAGTGGGGCAGCCGGCCGTTTTCGTTGACCTGGCCGTGCTCTCGCCGGGAGAACCGATCGAACCGATCATTGCCAGCCGACTGGATCTGCATGAGGTTGACGAGCGACCGGTGGCAACGCTGTTGGCAGCGTCGTTGCAGGCGGATCCCTACCTGCTGGTGCTCGATAACTGCGAGCATGTGTTGCCAGGGGTGAGGGCGGCGGTGACGAGCCTGCGCGACGTGCCGGGCGTGCGATTTGTGGCGACGAGCCGCTCACCGTTGCGCCTGCGGGGGGAATGGGTGGTGCCGGTGGCGCCCTTCCCGGTCCCGACGGGCGAGGCACCCGACCATGAAATCGCTGAATCCGATGCCGTTCGGTTACTGCTCCAGCGGTGCCGGGAACAGCGCCCCGATAGTGACCGAAGCAATGACCTGCAGGCAATGCGAGCGATTTGCGAACGGGTTGATGGGTTGCCGCTGGCGATTGAACTTGCAGCCAGCCGGATGCGGACCATCGATCCGGCCACGCTGGTGAGCCTGCTCGACCAGCGTCTGCGGGTGCTGACCAATGGTCCGGCAGATGCACCGGAGCGGCACCAAACCCTGCGGGCGACGATTGCCTGGAGCGAGGATCTGCTGACGGCTGAGCAGCAACGTCTGTTCCGGACGGTCTCCGTCTTCGCGGGTGGGTTCACGCTGGAACTGGCCGCCGCCGTGGCGCATGCGGGAGATCCGTTTGCGACGCTCGACGAGTTGGAAGCCCTTGTTGACGCCGGTCTCGTGATTGCCGAAGACGACGGGCGTTTCCGCATGCTGCAGGTGGTTCGGGACTATGGGTTGGAGAAGCTCGACCTGGCTGGCGAGGTATCCGCCGTGCGTTATGCTCACGCCACTGCGCTGCTGGTCCGGGCCGATGCTGCCAGCGCCGCATTCGACCGGGGCGATAGCGCGGGAGCCCTGGCGCAGCTCAATGCCGAGGAGGCCAACCTGCTGGCGGCGCTCGATTGGCACCTGCAGCAGGCGGCCACAGGCGGCGATCCGGTTCCGGCCTGCACCTTCCTCAACGACCTCTGGCCCTGGTGGCACTACCAGGGACGGCACCATGAGAGCCAGCGATGGCTGGATCGTGCGCTGGGCGACCTGGACCGCGTGCCGGCGGCCATCCGCGCGCGATTGCTGATCAATCTTGCCAACACGGCCAACAATCTCGAACAGCATGCCCGGGCCCTCAAGCTCTACGCCATGGTGCAGGAAATCGGGTTGGAGTCCGGGGACGATGCCCTCGTGCTGCAGAGTGCCGTTGGGGTCGTGCTGGTTGCCGTGACGGCGGGGGACCTGGAGTTGGCCCAGTCCATGGTGGAGAAACTGCCGGTCGATGATGCAGCTCCGTCGACGTTGATGCGGGCCGCTTATGCCCGGGGGCGATTGTTCGCGGCGCTGGATGACGACGAGAAGGCAGTCAGGGAATTGGACCATGCGCTGTCGCTGGTCGAATTCGAAGACGATGTGACGCGGGCGTACCTGCAGCTGGAACTGGCCCGGGTCCATCGGGTGCGCGGGCGAAACGAGGCAGCGCGCGATCTGGTGCGTTCGTGCCAGGCGACGTTTGGACCGATCGGCGAGCGACGGGCCCTGGCGGTCTGCAACATCGAGGATGGGTGGCTGGCATTGGCACGGTCAGATTCCGGTCACGCCCGGCTGGCGTTTCGGGCCGCTGTCACGGAATGCGCGGACCTGCGGTTTGACCTGGGGGCCGTCTGGGCGCTCGAAGGCCTCGCGCTGGTGGCGCTGGCAACCGGAGAGCGCGAGACCGCCGCCCGGTTGCATGGTGTGACGCGCACCTGGCGACGCGTGACCGGGGTGTCCCGGAGTGGATGGGAAACTCGCGCCCTGGCTCCGCTCGACGCCCTGCCCGATCTCGCGGTGGGGGAGGGGCTCGCCGCGGGGATCGCCCTGGTGGCAGAGACTATACGGACGTCCGTACCTTCGGACAGATGAAGCACAGGGTGTCGTTCATTTCTTCCGATCCCAGGACGACGCTCAGCATCAACGTCGCGGTCGTCGCGCCATGGTTGGTGATGCCAACCTCTTCCTTCAGGCTTTGCGACGATTGCCCGGCCTTGAGGAGGGCACCGGAAACAAGTGGCACGGGGGTCAGGACCGGTCGTTCGGCTGGCTGGAGCGGTGCGACACGCTCGGGGATCGTGCGAATCTGGGGCGCCAGCGATCGAGTGATGGACGTGCCCGGACTGCCGATCTGCACCTCGCCGCTCATGACGTAGACGATGAGTGACGTGTAGGCGATGCCGGCCGGCAGGGATGCACCGGGCGGCAGCGTCACCTGGTACAGGGCATGTTCGAACTCCACTGGCTGGGGGATTCGCACGCCTGGCGCCGCAGATGTCTGATCTCCGGCGATGGTCGAGTTGCCGACCAGGGCGATGGTGGGTTGGCCATTTCCGGTTTCCGGGGCATGGCCGGGCCGAATCATCTCGCGTAACTGTCCAAATCCGGTTCGCACTCGCTCCATCATGTTGCGTTGTCCCTTTCGTGGGAATAACCAGGCTGCGTTCGTGCCTGTTCAGATTCGGGGGGACGGGTCGACACATCCGAGCCAGATGGGGGATGCAGAGCCACCTGC
>CAZNQC010000304.1:0-3624 GCA_964574825.1 uncultured Sphaerobacteraceae bacterium
TCGAAGACCCGCTCCATTCGCTTGCCATAGGCCAGAAACGCATTCGCCACCACCAGTAGCGAACCACCGGGCCGAAGATGCTCCGGCGCTTCATTGATCAGGCGATCCGCCACGGTATAGTCGACCACCTTGCCCCGATGGAAGGGCGGGTTGGACACGATCAGATCGTATCGCTCTCCCTCCGCCGCCGAATAGACATCGCTGGCCAGCACCTGACATCGCTCAAGACCCGGCCGTCCGAGGTTTCGCTCCACGGTCTGCACCGCCAGCAGGTTGGCATCGACCAGGTCCACCCGCTCGGCGCCTCGCCAGGCACAGCTGAACCCGATCACCCCAGCGCCACACCCAACATCCAGCACGGTCCCGGCAAGCCGCTCCGGCAGGGCGTCGAGCAACAACCTGGTGCCCGCATCGACCCGATCGCTGGCGAATACCCCAGGCTGCGAGACCACCGATCGCTCGCAGCCGCAATCGTCCCAGGTCACCACCGGGCCGGGCCGGTCGATCGTGAATGGCCACGACGAAACGTCCCTCCGCGATTCGTGCGCCACGAACACGCCCAACCGTTGCTTCTTGCCATACCGCTCGATACCCGGGGACCCGAACAGCAGCGCCGCATCGGCGAGTCCGGAGCGAATCCCTTCTGCGTTTGCCCCAGCGAGGAGCAGCTGCCCACCGGGCGCCAGCCAGCTGGCCGCCAGTGAAAGCCACCACTGCGTCAACTGGCGATCGGGCGGCATCGCAAGCACCACGACATCGACCGCCTCGCTGGCAACGGGCTGGGTGCCGGGCGGATCGACCCGAACCGCCGGGTAGACAGTGGCCGCCAGCACGTCACGGACATCGGCTGGCTGCCAGGCAACGGTTCGGATCGGATTGCCGTCCAGAATGCCCGCGACGAGGGCTGCCTCGCCGCCCAGCACCAGCCAACGGCCCGCTTCGATCGCGTCGGCTTCGTCAAGCAGCACCTCACTGGCCGGGCTCACGGCTGCCTCCTCCCCTGCTGAAACCTCTCGTTCGCTGGCAGGCAGCATACCGCGTGGGGCGACCATCCGGTGGGTGGGATTGCCGTGTATACCGGCTCCGCCTGAAGAGGTGGGGAATGTAGGGTCTCTCGGCCCCAGCGCATGGGAGATGTTCGCCCGTCGCCCCCGCTAGGGTCTGCGACACCTTCACTACGGGTGACCAAGCGATCTCCCGCGCCGCCTCAGACGGCCAGACCAGCAGCGGCCATCTCCTTGCGATACTTCGCCCGGTTCACCCACTCCGAGGCGTAGTAGGAACCGATCACGAAGATCAACGCGGCAAGCTGGAACAGCACCCCCTGCCAGGTCGCGTAGAGGCCGAACCAGGTGCCGGCCCAATACGGGAAGATCACCCCCTGGATCGGGGTGATCGGCAGCCAGCCGACCACCTGGAAGACGTGCACGGTGTTTCCAACCATCACGACGAGGACGAAGGCGAGCATCACACCCGTCACCGTCAGCATCTTCTTGTGCGGCAGCTTCTTCTGCATCACCAGCACCAGCGCCCCGACAATGGCCGTGCCCAGCAACCCCAGCAGCGTGCCCTGGATCACGACCCAGGTACCGGCATCGAGCACCAGGGCCTGCAGGAAGAGCACCGTTTCCGCTCCTTCACGGAAGACACTGGTGAACCCAAGAATGACCAGACCGGCAAACTGACCCGCGACCGCCCCGCCAAGCACCGCTCGCCGCTGGGTGTGATGTTTGGCGATCCACTTGGTCCAGTACACCTTGTGGAAGAACCAGTTCATCACGATCAGCAACACGCCAATCGCGATCAGCGAAATGACGGCTTCCAGCTTCTCGCCGTACCGTCCGAGCGAGTGCAGCACGGTCTGGGCAAGCCAGAACAGGATGGCGGTTGCCGCCAGGGCCAGACCCGCCCCGAAAATGAGCGGCTTCTTGAAGCGCTGGTTGGCGCCGATCATGCTTGCAACCAGCGACGCCAGGATCAGGACTGCCTCCAGTCCCTCCCGGAAGACGATCGTGGCGGCATTGAAGATCACGACCGCCTCGGAGGGGCGCCCCGCTCCGACCCGCTCCTGGCTTTCCTCCAGCGCATCATCCAGTTCGAGCCGGGTGACGTGAATCTCGGCCGGACTGGCCCCCCGGGCGATGGCCACCGCCAACCCTTCGGTATCGCTGGTGCCGCCCCAGAAGAGGGCCTCGGTCTTGTTCGCCAGGTCCGGAGCAAAGGCGAGCAGGCGCTTTTCGGCCCCGAGTTCGTAGATCGCGTACGCCTCCAGCCGGGCAGACTCTGCCAGATCGGGGCGCCCCGCCTTCATGGCCGTTTCGACCTGGTCGAGCAGGGAGGAAATCACATCGAAGTCAGCCTGGCCGCCAGAGCGGGTCCATTCCTCCGGGAACATGCCTTCGAGAATGGACTGGGCCGACTCCGCCTGAGCCCTGACCTCGGCCGGATCGGCCACCGCGGTTTTCCGGCTGGCAGCGGCAATGGCATCCTCCAGCCAGGTCAGGTTGGCGTCGACCTCGGCGGTTTTCACCGGGTCCTGCTCGTAAAGTGTGAGGTAGAGGTCGTCGAACGACGCCCGCGCCCCTTCGAGAAAGGCCATCGCCTCGCCAATCTCGATCTCGACCACCACCTGGCCGTCCCGCACCCCACGCCCGTATTCGATCGGCACCAGCGAGAGGTAGCGCACCAGTTGCCCCGCCCGGCGCGCCTGGTCACCCTCGGACAGGGGAGCCGCCCGGAACGATCGGTCGATCACCACCATCTCGTCGATCGCCGTGCCGATCGCGGCTGCATCCTGCGCCTGGACGGCCGTGGCGAGGGTCGCCAGTGTGGCATCAGCCTGGGCCACCGCTGATTCGCCCTGTTGTTCGGCCAGGGCGGGCGCGAGGAGGTGCCAGTAGCCCGCGACAAGGCTGGCCTGCTCGGCCTGCACTGCCGGGAATACCTGGCTGGTAGCCGTGCGCAGGTCACTGAGGGCCGACGTCAACTTTGCCTGGTAGGTGTCGAGGAGATCGGCATTGATTTCCAGCACCGCGTCTTCGGTGGTGATGTCTCCGGTCGCAAGATCGCGCAAAGCGAGGGTCGCGTTGGAGTTGGGTCGTTCGAACCGAGTGGTGGGCCGGAACTCGCGCAACAGGAGCCACGCCGACGCATCCGCCAGTCGCCCTTCCTCCACCGCCAGAATCGTCTCGGCGTAGGCTCCCCGCAGCATGGCCGTCCAGATCGTGCCCTTTGCCCCCGCCAGCGCCACCGGATCGGCCGCCGCCACGGCCGCGACAGCCGCATCCCTGCCCACCAGGAGCTCGTCGCGTGCCACCGGATCAGCGGTCATCTCTGCCGCCAGCACGTCGATATCCGTCGCGGCTCCAGCCATGGCAGCCGTCGCGCCGCCGCTGTCGCCCTCATTGAGCAGACTTTGGGCAGCAAAGAGCTGAGAACGGATCGAGGTGGACAGTGTCCCCGGTGCAACGCCGTCGGGCAGCGACTGGGCTTGCACGGTGGGTGCGACCAATTGGACGAGGATGATCCCCACCAGTACCACGAACAGCACACGCATCCGACCGACCATTGCCGACATCCTCATATGGATCCCGCCCGAAAGTCTGGGGCAAGAGACGAAAAATG
>CAZNQC010000305.1:0-3615 GCA_964574825.1 uncultured Sphaerobacteraceae bacterium
TTGCATGGTCGGTTCGACGTGGGCATTCGCTGGCTTGAGCTTGCGGTGGCAAGCGGTGACCAGGGCAATGATGCCAGTTACGCCAAGGCGCTGATCGGCCTCGCGCTCTTCGTTGGCCTGCAGGGCGACGGTGCTCGGTCCGATGAGGTGGGCAGCGCAGGGTTGGCCATCTTGCGGGAGGCGAACGAGCCTGCTCACACCGCGGTTGCCCTCATTTTTCTCGGCGCGATGTTGATGTATCGCGGCGATCACGATCGCGCCGAGAGCATGTTTCAGGAAGCTCTCGAGACGACGGCGGCAATCAACGACCATGTGCTGGCAACAAGCATTGCCAGCACAGCCCTCACAAATCTTGGGGTTGTGGCACATAGCCAGGGAAGACTTGGGCAAGCGAACGGGTACCAACTCCAGGCGCTTGCGCTGAGCCGCGAAATCAATCATTTGCCTGGTGAGACCCATGCGCTGAGAGATCTCGGCGACGTGACCCGGGATGCTGGCGAGCTCGCACGGTCACTCGACCACTATCGGCAGGGACTGGCCCTGGCCGTGACGCTGCGCGAGCTCCTGGTGATTGTTGATGTGTTTCGCGGCACAGCGCTCATCGCCAGTGCGTGGAACCAGCCGGAGCGGGCGGGGAAGCTGATCGGGGCTGCCAATGCGATGTCGCTCGGGGCCTGGACCGCACCTCGCCTGGAGTTCGACCGGATTGCCCACGAACAGGTCATCGAGGTCATCCGCGTGACCCTTGGTGATACCGGTTTCGCGGATGCCCTCGCGGCGGGTGCGGCCATGTCGCTCGATGAGGCGGTAGCTGAGGTGATGGCGATCGAGCAGCCCGCCGAAACCGTTGACACCTTGCCTGTGGGCGCCATCAGTCACGGCTTGACCCCACGTGAAGTTGAGGTCCTGCGGGGGATTGCCGAGCACCTGACCGACCGGGAAATCGGCGAGCGGCTCTTCATCAGCCGGCGTACCGTCAGTGGGCACGTGGCTGGAATCCTGAACAAGCTTGGCGTCGAGTCCCGTCGCGAGGCGGCTCGCCTGGCGGCCGAGGAAGATCTCTTTTAGCCAGCTTGCCCCTCGCTCGGCGAGGTCATCCGTCCGGAGCCCGAATCTCCCCAAACGTACCCCGTATATCCAGGCAACCAACCACGTACATTCGAGTGCCGGAACCACGTATATCTTCCGGATGTTCCGACGGCGCCCTGTCGCGATGCTGGATTCTGCCGGTCCTGGTGAGCGCCATTGAGCCTCGTTGGCATCACATCGACCGCCACCCGTCACGCCGCTGGGCCGGGCATGCCGCCAGGATTCTCCACGGGCGAGACGCTGTCCCCCGGTGTCGCCTGGTTCCTGGCGACGCATGAACAGAAAGGAGCATCCCTCATGGAGGTCATTCTGCCCGTGCTGGTCCTTGCCGCCCTGGTTGTTCTCTCGGCACAGGGGTGGCTGCTCTTCCACCAGATGCAGCATCACAAGGCCAGCATCCATCGCCTCAACGACCTCACCCAACGCGTGACGACGCGGGTTGCCGCCACAGTTCCGCCCGGCGACCCCGCTCCACCTTTTGAGCTGCCCAGCATCACCGGCACGATGACCTCGCTGTCCCGATTGCTTGCCGCCGGAAAGCCTTTGTTGCTGTTCTTTACCGACCCACGCTGTAGCCCCTGCTATGCCTTGCTGCCCGACATTGGTGGTTGGCAGCGTGTCTACGGAGATCGCCTGTCGATTGCGCTTGTCAGTGGCGGCGCGCCCGAGGCCAACCGGGCGATGACGGCCGAGTACGGGATCGCCCCTGGCACCGTGCTGCTTCAGCAGGGCGAACACGAGGTCGCCGATGCCTATGGCGTCAACATGATGCCTTCCGCGGTCGTGATCCGTCCCGACGGGCGGCGCAGCGGCGAGGTCGTCTACGGCACCCAGGCATTGCGCCAACTGGTCGCTGACACGCTCGGTCTGGCCCTGCCCGATGCGCCGGATCACCAGGTTGACAAGCTCCGCGTTGGCGATCGCGTGCCAGCGCTGATCCGGCCCGACCTCGACGGCCAGGCTGTCTCGCTGGGCGAAGCCCGGGGAGAGTCGACCTTGCTCCTCTTTTGGAGTCCTGGCTGTTCACATTGCCAGGATCTGCTCACCGATATGAAAGCCTGGGAACAGGATCCATCCGTCCCCAACATGCTCATTGTCTCGCGTGGTCCGATCGAACTCAATCGTGCGGCAGAACTGCGATCGACCATCGTGCTCGATGACGACGGCGCTGTCGGCGCACGCTTCGGCATGCAGGGCACGCCAGCCGGCGTCGTAATCGACGCGCTGGGCATGGTCGCCTCTGACGTCGTGGCGGGGACGACCGGCGTTCGTGCTCTTGTCGCCGAGCGATTTGCATTGGCAGCAACGGCTGCCGACTAACGGGACTCTCAACGTTTTTCGCGGATTATCGCATCAGGAACAGGACGCAACCTCATGAACCCGAATACGTTCGACCGCATCAGCAAGCTGTTCGCCGAGCGCAAGCTCTCCCGCCGCCAGGCACTCGCAACAGGCGGCGCCGGTATCGCTGCCGCAGGACTGGCCGCAACCGGTCTCCACCACGCTGCCGCCCAGGATGCCTCGCCAGAAGCAACGAGCGACGAGCAGACCACCTACTTGTTCGTCCAGTCCTTCCAGTCCGGCAGCATCACCCCGATTGAGAATCAGGAAGGCCGTTTTGCCGTCACCCTGGAGCGCGGCACCGGACAGACGATCTACTTCGGCGACCGTCCCTCCCGCGACGTCGGCGCCACCGACACGGCGCTTTTCCTCCAGACCCTGGGCTTTCCTGACGACAATCCACCAAACGCCGCCCTCATCGTTGAGACGGCGCCGGGCGAAACCGATGTCGCGGTCGTGGAACTCTTCAATCCCACCATCGATGTCGATACCGACATGGTGACCTACGACGTCGAGGTCCTGAACAACTGGCGGAATGATCTCGAGTTGGGCTTGCAGGAAGATCCGACGGACCTGGCGGCGCTGGCTCCGGTGTTCGGCGCGGCGCACCTGCTGATCGACGACTGTCCCGATGGCTGCACCGAGGCGCAGGTGCAAGGGATCTTCGACTGCCCCAGCGAAGCCACGGTGTCTTGTCTCCATTGGAACCGGGATGGAGGGAACACCACGGTGGGGAGGTTCGAGGGTATCGACACCTGCATGAACTGGAGCTGGTGCATGCCCTGCGAGCCCTACGGCCACACCCAGCCGGACACGTGCGCGACCAAGTCGTACTGGAACGACAAGTGCAACGCCGAATTCCCCGCATGCGAGGGCAGATGCGAGATGACGGTCAGCACATACTGGCTGACCGCCCCGTGTTCATAGTGCAGGTGGGGCGGCAGGATCAGGTCCTGCCGCTCCCATCCCTCCGCGGAGATGCCGTATGAAACCGATCAACCTCGACCATATCCGCAGGCACTTCGCCGAGCGCCGCCTTTCACGGCGGCAAGCCCTGGCCACCAGTGATGTTGGCATCGACTCGGCCGCCGCCCAGGAGGCGACGCCCAAAACGGTGACGGCCGAGCCCTGGGACGGTGAGAAAACGACCTACCTCTTCGTCCAATCGTTCCACTCCGGCAGCAT
>CAZNQC010000306.1:0-3596 GCA_964574825.1 uncultured Sphaerobacteraceae bacterium
GAGATCGAAATCCTCAACGAGGCTGTCGGACTTTTCCCGGACCGCGAGTGGAAGCAGGAGGCTCTCAGTGAAGGATGGGCCGTTGGCGATACCCTCAACGTCTCGATCGGTCAGTATGAAGTCAAGGTCACCCCACTCCAGTTGACCATGAACGCTGCCGCACTCGGTAGCGGCGGCACCGTGTTCCAGCCTCACCTGGTACACCGCTGGAACCTGCCGAACGGTGAGGTCGAGGAAGTCGAACCAGTTGAACTGAGCAAGCTCGACATCGATCAGGAGCACCTCGACGTCATCCGCGAAGGGATGAAGGCCGTCGTCCACTCGGCCGAAATGGGGACGGCTCACCACTCGACCGTCGATGGCGTGCGGGTGACCAAGTGGCCATTGTCCAATCCACCGGAAGAGATCGAGTCCGGTGCCGTTGAGGAACTGATGATTGCCGGCAAGACTGGCACCGCCGAGTTTGGCCAGGGTGATCCTGAAGGTTCCGATCAGGCAGGCGCTCGCGATTCCCACGCCTGGTTCACCTGTTTCGCCCCGGCCGACGAGCCGGAAGTCGCCGTCTCGGTCGTCATTGAGGCCGGTGGTGAAGGCTCGAGCTACGCCGTACCGGTTGCCGATGAAGTCCTCCGCGCCTGGATGGAACTCAATGGGACGCGGAAGCGCGGTCTCATCCTCGGCAAGAACCCGCTGCCAGTCACGGTCGCTGGTTCAGGCTCCCAGGAGCCAGTTGCCACGCCAATCGCGACCCCATCAATCGAATACTCGCCCGACGGCACGTAGCCCCTGGCGTTTCATCCCGACAACCTGGCAACGGTCCGGTGCCATCATTCAGGCACCGGACCGTTGCCGTCTGGAGTTCATCATTTGTCGTTGAACCCAGGATCCTATACCCCGATATACCCGCTATTTTCGGCTTTCCATTTCCGCGTCTCTCTACTCGGATAGCGTGCAGAGCGCGTTCACGGCCGCCCAATACGCGTCGTCCGGCTCCCGGAAGGACTCCCCAGCCGCACTGGCGCAACCCAACCCATCCACAAGTGGGTCACCAATCGCAGTGATCTCCTGTACGTTCCAGACGAACATCGGGTCGCCTTGGTCGCCATCCGGGAACCGCTTGGCGATCGTCACCAGAAAACGATGACCGTTGCTGGGAGTGCGCAGTGACACCGACCCGAGCATCCGCCGGTCCTTCAATTGGCGAACCGGCTCCAGTGCCAGTTCCGTCATGTGCACGGCAATGCGATCGAAACAGTCAACCATGGAAAATCTCAACGTCTGGGGGTGGTCATGGGTGAGTCACGCAGTGCTCACCGGCGCTGAATCAAGTGTACCCACACCCGTCGCCAGCCTGCCCCACCCGTTTGTGCGTTGCAGTCGTCTGCACGTGGCTCGTAGAATCACGAGATCGACCCGGCGGCCCAGGGCTGGCTGACGCCGCACTTGCGTCGCACCCTCGTTCCACAACATTCCCTGGTCGCCCAACCACAAGGACAACACTCGTGCAGGTCACGTTCCTCGGCCATGCCGGCATGTATATCGAAACGAAGTACGGATCGGTCCTCTGCGATCCCGTCTTCAACTCGTCCTACTTCGGTTCGTGGTGGGTCTATCCCGCCAACGACCAGCTGGACTTCTCACCCTACGTGAACCCCGACTACCTCTTTCTCTCCCACACCCACCTCGACCACTTCGATGTCAAGTTCCTCACCGAACACGTCAGCAAGGACACGACGGTCCTCCTGCCCGATCATCCGCTGGGGTTGGTCGAGAAGTGGCTGCGCAAGCTGGGCTTCACGAAGTTCATCCAGTCCCGCAATGGCGAAACGCTCGACGCCAATGGTCTCAAGGTGCTGATTACTTCGCTCGTTGCTCCGGCCGATGGACCCCTCGGTGACTCTGGTCTCTCGCTCGACGACGGCGAAGTGAAGATCTTCAACCAGAACGACTCCCGCCCGGTCCACTTCGAGGCCCTGGAAGCGTTCGGTCCGTACGATGTCCACTTCCTGCAGTATTCCGGTGCCATCTGGTATCCGATGGTCTATCGCTTCCCGCAGAAGATGAAGGACGCCCTGTCGTCCAAGAAGCGCACCACCCAGATGGAGCGTGCGCTCCGCTACGCAAAGCAGATTGGTGCGCCGCACATCGTCCCCAGTGCCGGACCACCGTGTTTCATCGACGATGCGCTGCTGCATCTCAACGACTTCGACCGCGACCCAAACAACATCTTCCCCGACGCCACCGTCTTCCTCGAACTGGTCGATGAGGTCGATTGGACGCAGGGCCACCTGCTGGTTCCGGGGTCAGTGATGACCATTTCACCGGGCGCCCAGGTCTCGGTCACGCATCCCGCCTCCGACGAGGAGGTGATGGAGATCTTCACCGACAAGCGCAGCCACGTGATGGCCCTCAAGGAACGCAAGCAGGCCGAGCTGGACGAGATTCTCGCCTCCCTGCCGCGTGGCGAAGTCGAGATCTTCCCCGCCCTCAAGGAATGGTTCGAACCGCTCCTCGAAGTTGCCGATCAGACCTGCCTCGGGATCGACGATTGCCTGCTCCTGGACCTTGGGGACGGCGGCCAGATCGTGATCGACTTCGTCAATCGTGAAGTCCGCGAGTGGGACGGGGTGTCACCCAATCGCTACGTCTTTCATATGGACCGCTCCCTGGTCGAGTACTGCATCATCAACCACGAGGAAGACTGGGTGAACTACATCTTCCTCTCCTGCCGGTTCGAGGCGGAACGGAAGGGCACCTACAACGAGTTCCTCTACTCGTTCTTCAAGCTGCTCTCGTTGGAGCGGGTGCAGTATGCCGAGGGCTACTACGTCGAACAGCACCACGAGCAGCAGACCTTCGAATGCGAGGGGTACATGATCCAGCGGCGTTGCCCCCATCTGAAGGCCGATCTGGAGCGGTTCGGGGAAGTCGACGATGGCATCCTGACCTGCACGCTCCATGGCTGGCAGTTCGAGCTCGAAACGGGGCGTTGCCTGACGATGGACGACAAGAAGCTCTATTCGAAGAAGATCGAATCGGACGTGCTGGCGGTGACGGCCGGTGAGTAGCTCGTTCGACCAGGCAGCTGGTCATCTGCGGCTGCATCACATTGGCATCGTGGTGAACGACCTCGACGAGGCAATGGCCAATTACGAGCGCGTTGGATTTGGCGACGGCGAGCGGTTCTCGGTCCCGGAACAGGGGATCGAGGCTGTCGTCTACCAGGCCGGTCCCGGCTATATGGAACTCATCCGCCCCACCGATCCTGAGGGCGCCATCGGCCGCTATCTCGCCAAGCGTGGGGGAGGGACGCACCACGTCGCCTACGCCGTCGACGACCTTGCGGCCACGCTTGCCCGCCTCAAGGAGGCTGGCGTGCGCCTGATCGACGAGGTGCCCCGGCAAGGCACCCACGGCTGGCGCATCGCCTTCATTCATCCCGAATCATGCAACGGGGTCCTCACCGAACTCGTCGAGGAATAACGCATGTGGACGGGAGCCGACACTCGATTCCGGTCAGAACGGTGTATCGCATCGTCTGGACAAATCCGCCGCTCGCTGACGACCTGAAACCAATCCCTGTCACCAACGCATTC
>CAZNQC010000307.1:0-3590 GCA_964574825.1 uncultured Sphaerobacteraceae bacterium
CTAAAGTCCTCGGCCCGCAGCATTGCGTACATCGATGCGGTCTTCCCTTCAGTCTTGACGTTCGGCACGACGATCAGGAGATCACCATCGACAGTCGGTAGAGGAGTGATGTCGGTGCCACGACCGGTGGCGAGGGCGACCGGCCCCTGGAGGAAGAACGGGATGTCGCTGCCGAGGGCCGCCGCCAGGTCGTGCAGGTCAGCCAGGGCCAGGGGCGTGCCAGCCAGATGGTTCGCGCAGAGCAACGCTGCCGCCGCATTGGAGCTCGCCCCACCCAGGCCCGCCGCGGCTGGAATCTGCTTGTCGATTGACCAACCAAGTCGGGGAGATTCCGGAACGCGCTGGCGATACGTGTCGAGCGCGCGGCGTATGAGATTGTCCGCTGGCGCGACACCTTCGACGAGGCCGTTCGATTCCCGATCGTCCACGAAGACCGTCAACCGATCGGCCAGATCAATCATTGCCATCACGGTGCGGATTTCGTGGTAGCCATCGGGGCGTTTGCCAAGGATTTCCAGTCCCAGGTTGACCTTCGCCGGTGAGCGTATCTCGACCGAGCTCATGTCAGCACCGACTGGGCCAGCACGCACCATTGGTCCAGGCTCACGGCCTGTGGCCGCAGGCCGGGATCGATGTCGAGCGCACGGAGTTCTGTCTCCAGTTCGGCCTTTGGACGGTTCAGTCCCTTCGCCAGGCTATTCCCGAGCGTCTTGCGCTTTTGCTGAAAGGCGATGGTTGCCACCTTGAACAGGTGCTCCCGTTGCTCGGCGTTTAGCAGGGGCGCTGGACGCTGGACCAGGTGGACCACTGCTGAATCCACTTTCGGCGGTGGTTCGAAGACGTCTGGGGGAACTTCGAACACCAGCTCGCCCTCGGCGAAGATCTGGATCGCCAGCGATAGCAGCGACATGTTCGGCGCCGCTGCCACCATTCGCTCGGCGACTTCTTTCTGCACCATCACCGTGGAGGTCACCGGCGGCGACGCCATTTCGAGCATGTGGCGCAGGATGACGTTGCCCGTGCTGTAGGGGAGGTTGGCGACAAATTTCCAGTCGGTGTCTGCCATCCGGGCTGGAAGCTCGAAGTACCGAGCATCGGCTTCGAATAGGGTGAACGATGACAGGTCGCCGAGATCGTCACGCAGGAATGCCGCCAGATCGCGGTCGAGTTCCACGGCTGTCACCTGGGCTCCTGCCACCAGCAACTCCCGGGTGAGCACACCCATACCAGGTCCAACCTCGACGACCTCGTCACCCGGGTTGATACCTGCTACTTCCACAATCGCGCCGACAACCTCGGGGTCGGTCAGGAAATTCTGGCCCATCGAGCGGTCTGGCCGGATGCCCCGCCGGCGAAGGACATTGCGCCACTCCTCCCGGCTGCGTTGGCGGGGGAGTGGTGCGGAACGTTGGGTCATTGGTGCTGCCTGGTGCGTCGAGTTCGTATCCATGTGTGCAGATTACACTTCGGGAGCCCTCCCGGCGAATGGGGAGACTTCATCCAATCAGTGAGGACTGAACCTGTGGAACACGCGACGGCCGCGGCTGCCCGCACCGCCAACATCACCTATCACCTCGTCCCGGTCGACTACTGGGAGACCCACGGCGGCCAGGCGGCCTACACCCCCGAGGCCTACGATCAGGACGGATTCATTCACTGCACGAACGGCACCGCCGAACTGATCACGGTGGCGAACATGTTCTATACGGCCGACCCGCGCGAGTTCGTCGTGCTCATCCTCGACGTTGCGGCCATCGAGTCGGACGTTCGGTACGACGACGACGGCCAGGTTTACCCGCATATCTACGGACCGCTCAATACCAGCTCCGTGATCGGAAGCCTGCCAGTGGAGCGTTCTGCGGACGGGACCTTCGTGCGCATTGGGTCCACCAGCCTGTAGGCGCGACGGCCATGGGCAAGTGGACCTTCATCGGGTAGTGGTGAATTGCCATGTTCCGGACCGAACTGAACCGGTGCCCGGCTCGCCTGAGCCAGAACGGAAGCCCCCGCCGACCACTCTCACGTCGTTTTGCGTGCCGCGTTTGGTCGGCGTGTGGGCTTTGCACGGCCGCCGCAGCCTGGTCCGCGTTTGTACCACCCCTTCGAGCATTCGTCGCCTGACTCCGCCGATCCGGATGCGGTACACTCCGCTCACGGCAATGTCGATCGTTGGCTGGGCGCTCGAACTTGCGACGTTGATGACACCACCCCGCATTCCCCTTCCATCAGCGTTCCCGCATCCCCACCTGGCACTTCCTTCGACGCGGCCCTCGACGTGGACACAAAGGACCTGTTCGTGGTCCCGAATTCGGCAACCGCAGATCTGGCATCCGGGTGACAGCAGTCCACCCAGGTGAGTTGTGCGCCCGAATTCAGGTCTCGCTGGTCCACCTCGCAGGAGAAAACCCCTCTTGGCAGCCCAGCAGGTTGATCTCGGGCCTTGGCGCGATGTCTTTCGATTGCCGGTACGGTGGCTACAGATGATGATGCAGACCTTGGATGACGCGGATCAGAATGACAAATTCATCTGGAAGCAGGGCAGGGACCTGGTCACCGTGTGCAAGGCCGGTGACTCATGGCTGGTTTCCTGCCTCACCCAGGGCAAGCTGATGGGTCCACGGCAGAAGGTCTATGAGGCCATGCATCGCCAGGCCAAGTTTGCTGCCTGGGACGTGATGGCCAAGGTCATCTCCGTTTCGCACAACGAAGATGAAGGGGTCGAAGTCGCCGTGCGCGCTGCGCAATGGATGCGCCAGGGAGATCCGTCCACGGGTACCGCTGGCCGTGCCTGAACTTCCCGAGGTTGAAACTGCCCGCCGATATATCGAGCGTGGCCTTGTTGGGAAGCAGGTCGAAACGGTTTCGGTGCGTCTTCCCAAGCTCCTCCGCGATTCCCCGATCCCATCACTCGACCCCCTCATAGGTCACACCATCACCGGCGCCCGGCGGCGGGCCAAGGTCCTCGTGATCGATGCCGATGGAGACCTCTCGCTGCTCGTCCACCTCAAGCTTGCCGGCCAGGTGGCGGTCTTCCTGCCGGACGGTACGAGGCTGGTAGCGGGTCATCCGGTTCCGGCGCCGGTCGGTGACTATCCGCACAAGACAACACATGTCGAGTTCACATTCACTGACGGGACGATCGCCTATTTCAGCGATGTCCGGCAGTTTGGCTGGTTCCGGTTGATGCCACGCGATGACGTGGATCAGGCCCTGGAAGTGTTTGGATTCGGACCCGAGGGCACTGATCCGCTCGATGCCCACGCACTCGGCCCCGTGATGGCTCGGCGTGGTATCCCAATCAAGACACTTCTCCTTGACCAGTCATTCATCGCGGGCCTGGGCAACATCTATGTCGATGAGGTCCTTTTTCGCTCACACGTATACCCGGCCACTCCTGCCAGGAACCTTTCACCCGAGCAGCGCCAAACCATTCTGGCCAATGTTCCGCCAATCCTGGCCGAAGGGATTCGTCAGGGAGGGGCGAAGATCGTCCACAACATTGCCCATCCGGTCGATGAGTTCCCCGCGGTCCATGCTCGCGCGGGGGAAGCGTGTTTCGTCTGCGGCACGACGATCGAGAAAATCCGGGT
>CAZNQC010000308.1:0-1273 GCA_964574825.1 uncultured Sphaerobacteraceae bacterium
AGGGCGGTGGTGATGGCCGTGTCGCGGGCGGCGAAGAGGCGAGCGAGCACTTCTTCCGTCATCGGATTGCCGGGTTTGCCGGCCTGGTGAGCGAGGTCCTGGGCGGTCATCGCCAGGCCCCAGGCGGTGAGGGCGCCTGGCAAGGGGGAAGGGCCAACGACGGTGTCGTGGGCGGTGACCAGCGACGTGGAGAAGGTCTCGATCACGGGGGCAGCTTCGGGCGGGACGAGGTTGGCCAGTTGCATGGTGTGGAGGATGGCGAGCGTGCGGGCGAGATCGGCGTGCGGCGGTCCGGCGTGAGTGTTTTCCCAGTCGATCACACCGGTGACGATGGTTCCCTCGACGAGCACATTTCGCGGGTGATAGTCGAGGTGCAGGAGTCGATCGCCGTCAGGAACCGTGGCGAGGAGTGGCCGGAGTGGGGCGATCGCGTCGCCGCCGAGGTCGAGCCAGGCATCCGGCGGGCGACCGAGGTCGGGGGCCGGGATGAGGTGAATCTGCCCGAGCGTGTGACCGAGGGCGGCTCCGAGTTCGGCGGCATTCGCCGGATTCGCGAAGATGGCATCGGCCGCGAGGTGACCGGGAACGAACGAGGTGACCAGGACTGGTCGGTCGCCGACAGCCCCGCTGGCAACGATCTCCGGCACCGGAACGCCGTTCGCGCGGGCCGCGCGCATGGCAGCCGCTTCGCGGTCGGCGGGAACTTGCTTGCCGGGACCGAACAGGCGCACGACGAGTGGGGACTCGCCGGCGCCTGGTTCCAGTTTCCAGATTTCGTTTGCCCCGAGGCCACGTTGAAGGGCGGTCAGGCTCCCCTGGACGCCAATTCCTGCCCCGGTCAACCAGTCCCGCAGGTCGGAGGGCACCTGATTAGAGGACCGGGTAGCCGGCATCGGCCCAGGCAAGTCCATCCTCGGTCAGGTGGTGCTTGTCGAGCATGTAGTCGGGGACGCCGCGAACCTGGAGTCCTTCGTTGGAAAGTGGGCCGCGAATCAGGTTCTGGCTGCGGAGGTATTCCATCTGCTCGGCAACCTGCGACTCGGAGACGTCATGCTCCTTGGCGATGGCCTCGAGGTCGGGCTTGCCTTCAGCGTCGTCCTGGGTATTCCAGTAGACAACCTTGCCGATGGACTGGCGAATGGCGTGGGTCTTGTCGTCGCTCATGTGGATGCATCCCTGCTGCGAAGTGACCAGTGTGACCGTGAATTGGCGGCAGGATACCACGATGCAGCCAAGGTTCGGGGTGATTTCCGGTGCTTGGAGGGGTGCCCAG
>CAZNQC010000308.1:1373-3534 GCA_964574825.1 uncultured Sphaerobacteraceae bacterium
GGAGGGTTCCGTTGATTGGCAGCAGCGCCCAAGGTGATTCCCAGCTGTCTTTATGCTTGCGGCACTACCGTTGATTCAGGTTGGCCACGCGTGAACCAAATGATCGTTGGGCGTGGCGCTGGATGTTCGAAATGTGGCCCGGCCAGAAGTTGGGTCAGCGGTAGAAGGACAGGTTGGACGTGAAGATTTCGCAATGGCGCGTTGAGCTGCGGATGTGTGTGCTGGGCCTGATGCTCATGCTCGGACTGGTTGCGCCAGCCGCGGCCACGGTGGCGGCGCAGGCCACGCCCGATGAGGGGAAGGCCGATGCCACGATCGTGCTGGGTGCGCAGACAGACGTGCAGGGCGATGGTGTTTCGGTGGATGGGTCGTTCGTGACCATCACGGCCGGTGGGACCTATCTGCTCTCTGGAGACCTGGCCGATGGCATGGTGCAGGTGCAGGCTCCTGATGAGATTGTGACCCTGGTGCTGGATGGCGTGAACATTGCCAACTCCAGTGGCCCCGCCATCCTGATTGCGGCCGCCGACGAGGCGATCGTGACCCTGGCGGATGGGTCGGAGAACTTCCTGGCGGATGGTGGTGCGAGCGAGGAAGATGCGGCGCTCTACAGCCTGGCCTCCCTCACCATCAACGGAACGGGGTCGCTGGCGGTGCAGGGGAATGCGAATGAGGGTATCTCCAGCACCATGGATATCACCATCGAGTCTGGTGACATTCGGGTTCAGGCGTTCGAGGACGGGATAAACGCCAGTACCGACGGCGTGAGCCAGATCAACATCTCCGGCGGGTACCTGTTTGTGGAAACCGAGACTGGTGATGCGATCGATTCGAACGGGACCATCACGATCACCGGTGGCACCGTGATTGCTCTCGGGGCGCTGGTCGACATGAATGGCGGGATCGACGCCGACGGGGCCGTGACGATTGACGGCGGAACAGTGATTGCCACCGGTGCGCGCAACTCCTCACCAGTGACGGATGCAGCGCAGAAGTCGCTCCTGGTGTCCTTTGGTGGCACCCAGCCGGCCGGAACGCTGATCGTGATCCAGGATGAAGCCGGGAATGCGGTGCTGACATTTGCACCGCCGGTCGACTTCCAGCAGGTGCTGGTGAGCACGGGCGACATTGCCGACGGTGTGACCTACACGGTGTTTGCCGGCGGCACGGCCTCCGGTGATCCGGTGGATGGTGTCTATACCGAGGCGCCGACCGACCTGGGAACTGACGTGGGAACGGTGACCACGGACAGCGTGAACCAGGGAGGACCGGGGCGGCGATAGACGCAGCCAGCGACCGGCAGGGTGGGAGTTCTCCTCCTGTCCGGAGTCAGGTCAATCGAAATCAGGCGTGAGAAGGGGACGGTCCATTGCGGACTGTCCCTTTCTCGTGGTGGTTGTGGGGGGCGCTTGCGGGCTCGCGTTCAGTCTCTCCGGCGGAGTGTCAGCACGCAGGACGATGTTCCGGGCAGGTCAGCCAGGACCAGGTGTCCCGCGCTGACGGTTGCCAGTGGTTGCCCGGTGAGGGCGTTGACCAGCTCCATACCGTCGGCCAGGGGTGCGTCGAAGTCGAGATCGATGGCGTCTGGTGCACTGTTGATGACGACGATAACCGGGTGCTCTGGTGTGCCACGCAGGTAGGCGAACTGCTCGGACGCGACGTGAAGTTGCTGGTAGTCCAGGCCTTGCAGTGCGGGCAATTCCCGTCGCAGCGCGGCGAGTTGGGCGATGTGTTGCTGCAATTCAGGATGCGGCATCCGGCCTACCGGCACTGGCCAGGTGAGCGCGGGGCGGAGGGGACCATCGTTGCCGCCCTGTTTGCGGCCGCGGATACCCCACTCGCTGCCGTAGTAGATGGACGGCACACCGGGCATGGTGAAGAGGATGGTGTAGAGCAGCGGCAGGTTGGCATCGTCCCTCAGCAGGCTGGCAACCCGGTTCACATCGTGGTTGTCGGCGAAGGAGTAGAGCTCCAGACCTTCGTAGACGCCAGCGGGGCCGAATTCGCGGTTGAGTGAGTGGGCGATCTCGTGGAGATTGCGGTCGTTGAAGCTGGAATGGAGGCCCTTGAACGCCTCGTAGTTGGTGACGGCGTCGAGCATGCCAGGACCGGCCCACTCCGCGTAGTTGCCATGGACGACCTCGCCGAGCAGCCAGCAATC
>CAZNQC010000309.1:0-3517 GCA_964574825.1 uncultured Sphaerobacteraceae bacterium
CAGAAGACGATTGGATCTCCATATCCGGCCGGAATCGTCTCGGTGATGTTGAAAACGCCCGGATCGACGTCGGTCCACTCGATCGTGCCGTTGGCCGTAACACCTGCCTGGGCACCATTTGCATCGTTTAGCACGAACTCGACGCCATCGTGAGGTTGCGGGCAGAGTTGCAGATACTCGGAGAGCGTTGCGTCTCCCACGATCCCGACGGGACAGTCGCGCTTGATCACCCGCACGATGCCCTGCGCAATCGGTGGCTCACCAATATCCGGCGTCTCGGTCGGCGCCACGGCTTCGTCATCGATTGGTTCATCGCGGGGCGCCTCGGTTGGGTTCGCCTGGAGGTCGTCGATTGGCTCTTCAGTGGGCTCAATCTGAAATGCGTTGGCGGGGCCGGTTTCTTCCGTGACCCGAGGCGTTGGGGTCGGGGTCGAACTCGACCGGATCGGCTGAGCCTCCGCATCCATATCAGCAAGAACACCCATTCCAGCGGCGAGCAATGTAAGAAGAACGAGGAACGAAATAACCATACTGGTCCGCGACTGGGTCAAAGTCATGGATCGACCTTCCAATTTGCATGGCATGACGGGGTAGCACGACGAACGAATAAACGGAAGGATGTGAAAGCTTCGATAACCTCAACTCACGGGTCGGGGATAGTCGGCTGGATGGCGCCTGATCCCAGCCCTAGCCATCCAGTCACGCCAGAATCACGAACCTGCTCTGCTGCCAAAGTACTCAGCTGGTGCGGGATGGCGCATCGTACCAAGGTCCAATTTCCGCTTTGCTGCGCACGAGCGAAGAATCGCTTCAGGCCGTAGCCGGAGTGATTGGCGGATACTCACCAGGCCTCGTCGCGATCTGCCTGTGGTGCGGCGCCCCGGACGTTGGTCATCGCACGACAAACCCTCACCAAACCGGCTCCTCGCACGATCGGACGTACTTCTTGGCCGATTGCTGGTGTGTTGCGATTTCAGCTCAAACCAGGTTGTTGCGATGGGCGAAGGCGACGGCAGCTGACCGGGACTGGAGGTCGAGCTTCGTCAGGATGCCAGTGACATGCGCCTTGACTGTCCGCAGACTAATGAACAGGGCATCCGCGATCTGCTGGTTTGATGAGCCCTGCGCAACCTGCCGCAGCACCTCTCGCTCACGAGGGCTGAGAACGGCATCAGCCGATGCATGGGAGCCGAGCAGGGCCACCGCAACGTCGATCGCTCGATCCTGGGAGAATGCGCGGCCAGTGAGCCACGCGGCATCGAACGAACCATCACCCAGCACGTCACGGGCTCGGTTGCGGGCAGCAGCAACGTCCTCCGTGTCGACGGGGGGTTGGAGCGGGATCAATTCGCCACGAATGGCGGCGGCCCCAAGCAATTGAACGCAGGCTTCATGTTTCCCGGTAGCCTCGGCGACCAGCGCAGTCGCCTCCAGACAGCGGATCAGGCCACGCCGGTCCAGTACCTGACGATGAAGTCCCAGCGCGGTCGTCAGCGGCGCACGGGCCTGGTCGATCAATCCCTGTCGGATGGCGGCGCGCCCCAGGCTCTGCAACACAGCGGAAACACCCGACTGTTCGCCAACCTGTTCGAAGAGACGCAGGCTCTCGTCGAACAGGCTGCTGGCGGCGGCATCATCGCCCCGACAGCGCAACGCCAATCCCAGGTTGTGAAGTGAATGCGCCACCCGGCGAATATTGCCCTGCTGGCGGCTGTAGGTCAGGGCCTGCTCGTTCCAGTGCTGCGCGGTATGCGCGTCACCGGCAACGATTGCAACATCGCCAAGATTGTTCAGGGTAGTGGCCGGAACCTCCGTCGGGTCGAGTTCTTGGCGGAGAGACAGGCTTCTCTCAAGCAACGTGCGGGCATGACCGAGGTTTCCCTGGGCAGTAGCCAGCATCCCCAGATTATTCAATGCACTGGCGATGCCGTACCGATCACCCACTTCCCGCCGCAATTCCAGGCTCCGCTCATAGAGATCGTGTGCGCGAGACACATCGCCGAGCTCGTAGACCAGATTGCCCAGGTTGTTCAACGCCAGCGCGCGGACGGAAGGCGCCGCCGCGCCAGCCACTTCGATCGCACGTTCCAGGTTTCGTCGCCCCTCGACCATCTGGCCCTCGGCATACCAAAAGAACCAGAGTGCATTGACCAGGCGAAGGGCCAGTTCAGGATCATGTTTCATCGACCAGGCGAACGCTGCCTGGAGGTTGTCATGTTCTGCAGTGAGCCTTGCCCGCCAGGTCACTTGATCGGGTCGAGTGAGTTCGGCGCTCGCGCGTTCCGCGAACTCTACGCACCAGGCAGCGTGCCGCCGAAAGCTGGACTCATCCGTCGCTCCGACCTGTGCCCGCGCGAATTCGCGGATCGGCTCGGGCACAACATAGCGAAGCTCACCGCTTTCCTCCTCCAGCGTACGCAGGATGCTCTTGTCGACCAATGATGTCGTACCCGCCAGGGCATTGATACCGGCAGACGAGTTCCAGAGATAGTCGGCCGCTTCCAGCGTGAATCCGCCAGCAAAGATTGACACACACCGGAAAAATTCCTGTTCAGGGGGCGTCAGCAGGCTGTAACTCCAGGCGATTGCCTTCAACATCGTCTGCTGGCGCGGTGGTCGGTCTGGAGCCTCGTCAATGAGCGTACTCAGGAAACTGCGCGACAATCGATCGCACAGTACATCGGGTGAAAGCACATTGCTCCGGGCAGCAGCCAACTCGATGGCCAAAGGTAGTCCGTCCAACTGGCGACAGACACTGGCGACAGCCACGGCATTGTCATCTGAAAGAGTGAAGGTGGGTTGAACGGCGCGAGCATGATGGACGAACAACTGGACCGCTTCGAAGCCAGCCAGATCGACTGGATGGTGCGAGGAATCGGCCAGGGGAACCCGCAGGGGCGTCACCGGCTGAACTCGCTCATGTGTCAACCGCAGACGCACCTGACTCGTAACCAACATCGTCAACAGGGGCAGCTCAAGAAGCAAATCTGCTATGTCCGCAGAACTCTCAATGACGTGCTCGAAATTTTCCAGCACCAGCAAGAGTTGCAGGCCAGTCAACTCCGCCACCAGTCGATCGCGCAGAGGTTGAGTGATGGTTTCATGGATACCAATTGCCTGGCCGATGGCAATCAGACCACCGTTGCGGTCATGTACCGAGGCCAGGGGAACGTAAACGACGCCATCGGGAAAGTGCTCCGCTACAACGCCTGCGACCTCAACAGCGATCCGTGACTTTCCTATCCCCCCAGGGCCTAGAAGCGTAAGAAGGGAGGTGTCTTTTCGCACCAGCGACGCGCCAACGGCTGTAACCACATCGTCCTGCCCAATCAGCGGGGCCTGTGGCGTTGGTATGCGATGTATCGGAGCAGGGAACGAGCCTCCAACCATGACCTCCGCCTCTTGCTGGACAGCTTGGCCCTCAGGTGTACCACGGCCCTACATGCTGTGCACGTCAATTCGCCCAGGAATCGACCTGCAAGCGAGGTTTCAGCCGATCCGCAAAATCATGCAGAAC
>CAZNQC010000310.1:0-3510 GCA_964574825.1 uncultured Sphaerobacteraceae bacterium
GTGCAGGGCGGACTGGTGCCAGGCCGGACCGTACTCCCCACCACCCCGGATATTGGCGATGACCTTGACGTAGCCATCGTTGAGCCAGAGCGGCCCGGCCGACCCGTCGTAGCTCGGCGTGAGCGGGATTTCGAATCCACCGTAGCCGTAAAGCAGGGTGGGCGTGCTGCCATCGAGCGGCAGGTTGGACGGCCCAATCTGGAAGTAGGGCACACGCGTGCCGTCCTTCGAGACCGCGAAGTGCTGTTCGACCGCCAGCTTGCTCGCATCGAACCAGGCCGGTGCCGATTTCAGGGTTTCGAGCGCATCACGGCCAACCGTGCCGAGAAACAACGTGGTTGGTTGCAGGAACCCGGAGGTGACCAGCCAGAAGTCATCGCCCGTGTCGGGATCGACCGCCGAGGCCTGGATCGTCAGGTTCGCGGCAGTTGGGATTGGTTCGCTGCGCTGCCATTCATCCCTGACCGGGGTCACGATTTCCACCCGGGAGGCGACATCGCGCAGCGTGTTGAGGATCAGGTGATTGCGTGTCCAGTCGTGGCTGGCGAGGGAGGTCCGGGCATTGGGGGTGAAGAGGCTGGCCAGCTTCCGCTCCCCACGCAACCAGGCCGCAGCCTCGGTCACCAGCAACGATCCGGCCGGCCAGGTGTGCCCTTCCACCTCCCAGTCGCTGCGCAGCTCGACCGTCATCCACTGGCGATGAAAGCCAATCTCGGCATCATCGGGCACGTCCACCGGCACGAGATCACCCGCGTCGTCGGAGGTCCAGGTGGTGAGGTGCCAGAAGTCGATCCGCTGCTGGATGACCGTGCGTTCGTAGCCGAGGGTGTGGTCGTGTCCCGCCCAGACCCCCATGTGGTCCTCGGGAATCTCCAGCAGAATCTCGGCCGCGGCGATGGGCTGCCCTCTCTGCCAGCGGCGCACCTGGCGCGGATAGCTGGAGGTGGTCAGCGTGCCCGGCCCGAAGTCGCTGGTCACGAGCACGGTGTCACGATCAACCCAGGACACGCCGGTCTTGGCTGAGGGCAACTCGAACCCATTCTCGACGAAGGCCCGGTCAGGGAGGCTGAACTCCCGCACGGTGAACGCGTCGCCTCCATCAGGCGAAAGGAGGACCAGGGCGCGGGTGTAGTCCGGAAACAACATCGGTGCCCCGGCAAAGACCCACTCGGTGCCTTCCGCGGCGGCCAGCGCATCGACGTCGAGCAGAACATCCCATTCCGGTTCGGCGGTGCGGTAGGCATCGAGCACCGTTCGCCGCCAGATCCCCTTCGGATGCGCTTCGTCGCGCCAGAAGTTGTAGAGGAACTCACCGTGGCGGCTGACCATGGGGATACGATCGGTCGCATCGAGGACATCGAGGACCTCCCGCTCGATTCGGTGGAGGGATTGCTCGTCGAGGGCGGCGAGGGTGCGGGCGTTTTGCTCCGTCACCCATTCCAGCGGCCGTTCGCCATAGATATCCTCCAGCCAGAGCCATTCGTCGGGCCGGACGCGATCGGGAAAGCGGGACGAGTCAAACGGGTCGGTCATGAAGGTGGGAACTCCTTGTTGCGCGAGGGTGCCAGGGGCACGTTGCTGACCATGATTCTGGCATCGAACCGGGCCGAAGGCGTGTTGGTCGGATCACTGATCGAGGGCGGCGAATTCCTCCTTAAAGGCGGGGAGGGTCCTGGTCTGCTGTTGAATCTCCTTGACCACGTCGTTCCACTCCTGCTCCCGGTTCTCCTGCTGCAGCACGTACTGCACCCGGGCCAGAAACTGAACGGCCTGCTGGTAGGCGTCGCGATTGCGCTCGGCAATCAGGCTGTCGGCGTGCTCTCGGTAAAGGGCGATCATGCCATCGGGATCGGCGCGTTCCCGGGCCTCCGCCATGGCCACGTCAATGGCGTACCGCTCATCGTGCGTCACCAGGAGGGGATTGTCCTGCAGCATCTCCTGGAAGCGACCGTAGGCCTCCAATGCCTCATCGATGCGGCGTTCCTCGGCCAGAACGACCGCGAGATCGCCCCACCGATCGTCAGCCTCCATTGTGGCCGTCATCGCCTCGCGCAGGGAGGGCCAGGCATCGGCGGGTTGGCCGGGCAACTGGGCAGCATCGCGCACGCAGCGCCAGGCATTCATGCCGGGTCGCTGGGCAAACCAGGAATTGGCCCTGGGGAGCGCTTCGCTGGCCCGACCGGCCCGCGTGTAATGGTGGGCCAGCCAGGCGGTCACCTCCAGGTCGTCCTCGGCGTTGCGGCCCTCGATCTCCCAGGCGAAGTCTTCAACCACGGTGATGGCACGGTCGAGATGGCCAGCATCGGCGAGGCCGGCCGCGAACATGGTCATGTCGGCGCAAGCAGCGAAGCGACGCTTGGCGATGGCGATGGCCTCGCCCACGCGGTTCAACCGCAAGAGCGCTTCGGCGACCCGGTCCCAGTGTTCGGCTTCCCGGCCGAGCGCCACCACCTGCTCGTCGTCGATGTCGTCCCGGTCGAAGAGGATCGCCCGGAACTCGGTGATCGCCAGCCGTTGGTTGGTGCTGGTGACCGGTTCGTTGTGAAGCCATTGGTCGACCATGATCTGTTCGGCGACCGTGCCCTGCAGGGCGATGGTTGACGGGCCGTACCGCACATGCGGGAGGGCGCCCGCCCAGGCAGATTCGGCCCGCCAAAGATGGAAAAGGGCACGAATGATGCCGGAACGTTGCTCGGGAGTGAGCCGGTCGGCCGCGGGGAGGGTGGCCTGGACGGCAAGTACGGTGGAGAGTCCGACATCACATTGGTCGAAGATCGGCTGCAGGCTGTCGAGCAGGTAATCCTGGCGTTGGCTCACAACGACGGTCTGCTCCGCCAGTTCGGAGAGGATCAGCCCGGCATCGGCCCAAAGTCCCGCGTCGCCATACTGGCGCGAGAGCAGGATGATGCGGTCCAGTTTGGAGTCTTGTGTCACAAACCAGGCATCCGAGGGGGCGATGAGGTCGTCGAGCGCTTCGATGACCTGGGTACGGACGGCGCCAGCGTCGAGCGAGAGGACGTTGCCGGGGCGACCGGGGACCGGAGGCGGCAAGGCGATCAAGGCCTCGAGGTCCGGATAGGTGTTGACCATCATGGTGACGATGGCGAGCAGGTCGTCGTAGGTGCGGCCGGCCAATTGGGAAGCGATGGTGGGGACTTCGGTGATGGTGTGGTTGCGCTCGATCCAGCCGAGGAGCAGCGCGACGATGTGCTGGCAGGGACGTTCGTCCTGGCACGTGCATGCGAAGGTGACGGTCGTGTTGAACGGTTGGCGGGGGAGAGGCAGGGTGGCGGTACTGCGAATATCGCCTCCAGCCCACCAGGTATTGTCGGGGAACGTACCGGAGAGCTGGTTGCCCCGGAGCTTGCCGTGCTCCATGCGTCCCTCGCGCAGCAGTCGGCGGCCAGCGTCGTAGGATCGCTTGCTGGCAATGGTGCGGAGGTTGCTGGCGTCGTAGGCGGCGAACCGATCGTCGCGGTGGGCCGGGGGTGCGGAACGGGATTGCTTGCG
>CAZNQC010000311.1:0-1938 GCA_964574825.1 uncultured Sphaerobacteraceae bacterium
GCGCAAGCGATCGACCATCAGGACACTGCCCTTGGCCAGGGGCGCCAGCACATCCTGCAGATGCTCGTTCACATTTTTCGGGGCGAAGCAGCGGCAGCACGCCACCGGGCGGAGGCCGCCAACCAGACACTTCCGCCCGATGCCTGGCAGGAGCGATTTCGTGCGCTCGCCACCGCCGATGTGCTCGCCCAGCATGCCGGTGAGGTCGAGGTGGCCGAGCGGGTGTTCGCCGACCTGCTGATCGTCCGCGACCACCTTCCGGCCGATCAACGCTGGTGGTACACGTTCGTGGTGCCGAACCGGGCTGACTGGCTGCTCAAGACCGGCCGCATGCACGAGGCCGAGCAGATCCTCCTCCACCAGCTGCGCAGCAGCCCCGACCATGCCGCAGGCATCATTCGCGTCCGGCTCGCCGTCATTGCGCTCGAACAGGGAGAAACGAACCGTGCCGCCACCTGGCTTGCCGAGGCGGAAACGGACGCCCGGGCATCCTATTGGTGGCTGGAGGCAGCATTGACGGAGGTGCGAGTGCGCTGCGCCCAGGGCGACTTCACCACGGCGATCGATGATCTCTACGCCATCATCGCCGACCGCACTCGCTTCCAGAGCCCCGTCGAAACCTTCCGTCCGCAGTTGATGCTTGCCGAGCTTTGGATTCAGCAGGGTCAGCTCACCCTCGCCGAGAACTGGCTTCACCTGGCTTCCCGTGCGTTGGACACCTGGCCACGCACGTATGGACATCCCTTTCCGGGGGTGATCCGGGCGTCGCTGGCAATGGCCAGCCAGCGGTGGGACGAGGCGCTGAGCATCCTCACGCCGCTGGCCGACGAGGGACAACGTCGTCACCATCGAGGCATTCTCGTCCAGATCCTCGCCCATATTGCCCTCGCCCAGGCTGAGCTGGGGCAAGCCGATGCCGCCCGTGCCACGGCCACCCAGGCGGTCGAAGCGGCCCAGGGAGGACGCTACGTTCAGTCGTTTCAGGTCTTTGGCGTCAACATTCGCGACTTCCTGGTCCGCGATCCCCTCCTGGTGATTCGTGGCCGGAAGCGATCGACCCAGGCGCTGACGGTGTTGAGCGAGCGGGAACTCGAAGTGGTGAAAATGGTCGCGGCAGGCCTCTCCAACGCGGATATCGCCGACCGGCTCTTCATCTCGCGGTTCACGGTCAAGAACCATCTCGCCCGGATCAACTCCCGGCTTGGTGCTCGCAACCGCCGCGACGCCGTCGCCATCGCCACCCGCATGGGGCTCCTTTCCGCCGACGCGTTCTTTGCCACCGCTCCCTCCGACACCTGACGCTCAACTGGTTGGGCGTACACGCGAAGGGCCTCATACCCCTGGCGGTATACTTGAAGGCTGAACTCGCCAGCGCCTGGTGACCCTCGCATCCGCGCCACCTGCCCCGGCATCGATCCCCACAGAGGACTCCTGCTGCATGACCGTCATCGACACGCCTGCCCTGCCCGCTGGTCTCGACGAGATCCGCGTGCGCTTCGCCCCCAGTCCCACCGGCTCCCTCCACATCGGGGGCGCCCGCCTCGTCATGTACAACGTCCTCTTCGCGCACGGACAGGCCCAGCGAGCGGGGCGCAAGGGCACCGTCATCCTCCGCATCGAGGACACCGACCAGAAGCGGTTCGTCGAGGGCTCGGCCGAAGGGCTGATGGACGGTCTCAAGTGGCTCGGCCTGGAGTGGGACGAAGGCCCTGATGTTGGTGGTCCGGTTGGTCCCTACGTCCAGAGTGAGCGGCAGCACCACTACCGGGAGGCCGCCGAGGCCCTCATCGCCAGCGGCAACGCCTACCGCTGTTTCTGCACCCCGGAACGGCTCCAGCAGGTCCGCGACGAACAGGTCGCGAAGAACCTCCCGCCCGGCTACGACCGCCACTGCCGCAACCTCACGCCAGAGGAAGTCCAGGCCAAACTCGACGCCGG
>CAZNQC010000311.1:2038-3488 GCA_964574825.1 uncultured Sphaerobacteraceae bacterium
AAGCGCGATGGCTCGGCCTCACTTACCGACTTCCGCACCCGGGGCTACCTGCCCGAAGCGTTGCTCAACTACCTCGCCCTGCTGGGCTGGAGTCTCGACGGCAAAACCGAGTTCTTCACCATGGACGACCTGCTCGAACACTTCACCATCGAGCGTGTCTCCGCCTCGCCCAGCACCTTCGACCGTGACAAGCTCGACTGGCTCAACCAGCAGTGGATCAACCACCACATCTCGGTCGAAAGCCTGGCCGAGCGCGTCCTGCCCTTCCTGATCGAGGCCGGCACCATCGAAGATGGACCGCTCGACAGCACCCATCCGCGCTTCGCCGAGGTGGTGGTGGCCAGCGGCCTGCTCAAGGACCGCATCAAGCATCTCACCGAAGCTCCGGACCTGATGAGCTACCTGCTCGAAGCCGACCTGCCCCCCTACGACGCAGCCCTGCTGGTGCCGAAGAAGATGGACGCCGCGCAGGTGCTTCCACTGCTGCAGGCCGTCCAGGCGGCGCTGCCCGAGGTGGACCTGGCCGACCACGAGGCGACCGAAGCTCGCTTCCGCGCCCTCGCCGACGAACTTGGCGTGAAGGCCGGACAGCTTTTCATGCCGATTCGCGTGGCGGCCACCGGTCGCACCCAGTCGCCAGGTCTGTTTGACACGCTCGGCGCCATTGGCAACGAACGTGTCGCCCAGCGCCTCGGCCAGGCCATCACCCTCCTCCAAGCCTGATAGGCGGCCAGACACGAGGTCTGCCCGCACCCGTTCTCCCAATCCCGGAAGGATCGATTCTGTGACCGTCACCACCGTCTGCCTCGTTCGTCATGGCGAAACCGATTGGAACTACACCCGCCGCTACCAGGGCTGGGAAGACATTCCACTCAACGAGACTGGCCAGGGCCAGGCAGCAGTGGTTGCGCTGGCAGTAGCTGGCGAGGAGTGGGACAGCATCGTGGCCAGCCCGCTCAGCCGGGCGTTCGAAACTGCCCGCGCGATTGCCGAAGCTTCCTCCTGGCTCGACGCCTCTGCCATCACCACCGACACGGATTTGCGTGAGCGAGGGTATGGTGCTGCCGAGGGCCTGACGGCGGAAGAGCGAATGGCCCGCTGGCCCGGCAACGAATGGCCGGGTCTTGAGGACTACGATGTCATGGCCGACCGCGCCATGGCCGCGCTTGGCCGCGTGGTGGAGCGCCACGCCGGTCAACGCGTGCTGGTGGTCTGCCACGGCGGTCTGATCAACGCCGTGCTGGCCCGCGTCTCGAACGGGGAGGCAGGCACTGGCAAGACAGTGATCCTCAACACGGCGCGGACCTTCCTCACCCACACCGCCGGCTCCTGGTCGATCGACGTGGTCACCGACGCCAGCCACCTGGAACTCGCCGCCGCCCTGGAGCATTGATCGCTCTCGATAATCCCTTAACGAATCCCCTAATCATCCCCTAAACGTGATAATTTG
>CAZNQC010000312.1:0-1402 GCA_964574825.1 uncultured Sphaerobacteraceae bacterium
GTCAGCAGGAAGTCGCCGTGCTCGGCGGAGGTTGCCAGCAGGTCCATCTCGCCGGTCTCGGTCTGCAATTGCCAGCCGGCGGACTCGACCTCGCGATAGAGCGTGGTGGTGTCGGACGCCAGCACCTGGGGTTCTCCAGCCGCCAGCGCTGACCAGCCGGCGAACGGCACGCAGGCGAGCGAACCATCGGGCCGTGGTTGCAGCACCAGGGGCGCGACCACGTACTTGCCATGGGGATTGGCCGCTCGCACCCAGTCGGCCTGGCCACCGGGTGGCAGGTGCCAGCACATGTAGATCGGTGTGCCTTTCCAGATAGCAACCCGTCCGGCGTAATGGCCCTTCGGGGCGAGGACGCCGCCGTCCGGTGGTTGAACCCAGGGGCCGGTAGGTGAGTCGCCCATCCAGTACCGTTGGACTCGCTCTTCCATGACGGCCGAGGTGAGGTACCACTTGCCGTCGATGGTGAACACCTGGGGACATTCAAGATCCCAGAACCGGCCCGGCGCGAAGAGGGGTGGGTGAATCTCCCAGGATTCGAAGTTCTTGGTTGTGAAGTAGCCGACCGCGCCTCGCCGGAGCAAGGGACCGTGGTTCTCGCGGGCATTGACGGCCACATGCCAGATGCCATCGGCAAAGACCGGTTTGGGGTCGCGCCAGGAAACCATGTTCGTCTGGTCGGGAACGGTCTCATACCAGCGGGGATCGGGTGCAGCGACCGGATTGCGGGCGTCCTTGTGCCAGCGAATCAGGTCGTTGGAGACGGCGTGCCCTGTCCGTTGCACCCGTCCGTTCTCGGCCCGGCTAAGGGCGGTGTAGAGCATGTGGAACACCCCATCGTGCTCGCTGACGCTCATCGTCCAGATCTGGTCGTCGTCGCTGTGGCCGTGGTCGCTGGTGCGCAGGGCATCCGGCAGGGGATGCCAGGTGAGGCCATCGGTGGAGACAACGTGCTGGACGACATCGTGGTTCGGCAGGGTGAGGTGGAAGAGGTGGAGTTCGTCGCCGTGGGGAAAGATTTCAATGTCGCCGACCTCGGAATGGCCGAATCCTCGCGGGGTGTACACGAACGCAACTCCTGTCGATGGGCCTGGATCAATCACAATCTGATGGTGCCAGAAGCATACGATGGGCTGCGTTGATGGGGAATGCCATGGGGCGGCCGTGATATTGCCTCTCGATGCGCATGGGTGGTGGAGACGGTGGAACAGGACGGATGGCGCGTGCTCGGATGATGGCTGACCGCCGATGGACGGAAGGCAGAATCGCGTGCTGTGCTCCGCGATACGCAAATGGGCCCGGGGAAAAGGGGTAAGTCGGATTCCGTTGAATCCATGGGCTTCCGGGGCCGACATTCTCCCGGATTAACCCCATATCTCCCGATGGGAAAAAGGATGGTTGGCAG
>CAZNQC010000312.1:1502-3435 GCA_964574825.1 uncultured Sphaerobacteraceae bacterium
CTTTCTTAGCATCTTCTTAGCCTCCGCGGTGATCCTGACTGTGCGGCACGCGACGATGCGTGACGCCTGCATTGACTTCCCGGAGCAACCATGTCCACGCGTACAACGTCCACTCGACCCTCAGGACGAGGGAAATTCACTCGTCGTGCCCTGCTCGTCGGAGGGGGAAGCCTGGTCGGCTGCTGTGCCCTCGTCTCGGGTGGGGGCACGCTTGCCTGGTTCCTGGCCAACCGCGGCGAGGACATGACCGGTGAGCTCGATTTCACGAATGCACTCGCCATCCCACCGTTGCTGGAGGGTGACCTGGCTGCTGATGGGCGGCGATCATTCGACCTTGTCCTGCAAGCCGGGACCAGCGCCATCCTGCCCGGCGAGGACACGGAAACCTGGGGCGTCAATGGTCCGCTCCTCGGTCCCACGTTGCGGGCGCGCCAGGGTGAAACGGTCGTTATGCGGGTGACCAACGATCTTCCGGAAGACACCAGCATTCACTGGCATGGCATGCATTTGCCGCCGGAAATGGATGGCGGTCCTCACCAGATGATTGGGGTTGGCGATACCTGGGAGCCTTCCTGGACGATCGAGCAACCGGCCAGCACGCTTTGGTATCACCCGCATCCGCATGGCCAAACGGCGGAACATGTCTACAAGGGCATCGCGGGGATGATTCTGCTTGATGATGACGACGCTGATGCCCTGGGGCTGCCTGCGGACTATGGGATCGATGACATTCCGATGATCCTGCAGGATCGAGATTTCACTGGTGATGGCCAATTGACCATGAATGGCACCTCGTTCCTCGAAGAACTCGGTGGTCAGGGGAACTTCGGGGTGATGGGCGACACCATGCTGGTCAATGGCACCTGGAATCCGTACCTGGACGTTGATCGGTCGCTGGTCCGGTTCCGGCTGCTCAACGGCTCCAACGCCCGGTTCTACAACGTTGGGTTCGAGGACGACCGTACCTTTCACCTGGTGGCGACCGACAACGGCCTGCTCGCTGGCTCACCGGTGGAGCTGAATCGCCTGTCGCTGGGTCCGGGTGAGCGAGCCGAGATCGTGGTGGCGTTCGAACCAGGCGAGGAGGTCATCATGCGGTCGTTCCCGTCCGATCTTGGCTCCAGCGGCGGTTCGGTTGGGGGCGAGGACACGATTGACCTCCTCCTGATCCGCGCGGCGCCGGATCTCGCGGAGGTTGGCCAGCTCCCCGGCACGCTTGGCGGCCTACCCGAGCCGGGCACCACCGATGGCATGACCGTGCGGTCGTTCAGCCTGGATGGGCATCGCACCATCAACGGTGAAGAGATGGACATGGCCCGGATCGATGAGGTGATACCGGCTGGCGCGCTGGAAATCTGGGAGGTGGAATCGAATGGCCAGCCGCATACATTCCACATCCATGGCGCCACGTTTCATGTGCTCGATGTTGATGGCGATGCACCTGACGCGCACCTCCGGGGACCCAAGGACACGGTGTTTGTGGGCAACGGTCACCCGGTGCGCCTGGCAGTCCAGTTCCTCGACCATACCAACTCCGAAATGCCCTACATGTATCACTGCCACATCCTGCGGCATGAGGACAACGGCATGATGGGCCAGTTCGTGGTGGTCGAACCTGGTACCGAGGATGACATCGACCGCTGGATCGACCTTGAGCATCATCACTGACCCATGCCCTCCCGGAAGCAGTAGACCTGCCGAACTTCAACCACGGTGGAGTCGGTGATTGAGGGGCCTATCTTTCTGCATGGGACTACGTTTGACGCGATGAGTAACCTCGTCGTGCCCACAGCTCTTCGAACATATCGGGCCGGATGCGCCGCTCGAGATGGTGCTTCGCTTCGACGGGATCGCACTGTTGCATAGAGCCCTGCCCCGGAACGGCTGAGGCCTTACTCGCCACGAAGGGAGGACCACACAGCGGCCACACTGC
>CAZNQC010000313.1:0-3403 GCA_964574825.1 uncultured Sphaerobacteraceae bacterium
TGGTCCGGGGTCGTCCCGGTCGAAACGCAGCCTCGCACTATAGCAGGAGATCGCAGCAAGGCGCAGGCTCCGGAGGACCGTCATCCGCGAATCGGCTCGTCACTGCCGCTGACCGACCCAATCCCCACTCGTCGTCACAGGTGCAGTTCAACGTCGGTGATGGCGACCACGCAACGAGCGGAGGCCCACACGCCGACCAGACGAGATAGCCCAGCCAGTCCATGGATGGTCGGCTGGGCTTTCGTACCGACTCATGCTCATCGAGCACCGGTTCACCTCCGTCCAGATCTCGACCATGGGCCACAGACCTGGCACTGCACCCCGTCATCACCCCCAACGCACAGCCTGCCTGCCGCACCACATATACTCGACCCAGTAACCAGCAGATCCGATCGTTTCAGGAGCAATCTTTCGTGCAAACCATAACGACCGAACCAACCCTCGTTCACGCCGCTTTCGCCGAACTGACGCTGCCAGAGGTGGCAGCCTGGCGCGATCGCACCGTGCCCAACCTGCTCAACGACGCCGAGGCGGCCGGGCTGGTGGCAGTGGGTCCGTGGACCTTCGTGTCCGACCACCTGCCACAGGACGACACGACCCCGTTTCAGTTGATCATCTGCCGTCCGATTGCCAGCGGTGGCGACTACGAGGGCGAGTTCCAGATCGTGGAGCTGCCCGCCATCACCGCCGGTCACGCGCATTACGAGGGGGCCCTCTCCGGCATTTACCAGGCCGCCTACGCTCCGCTGCTGGAGGAACTGCTGGCGAGTGAAACACCGCTCAGTGGTGAGGTGCGGGAGATCTATCACGTGCTCGCCGACCCGGAGTCGGCCGAGAACAAGGTCGAGATCCTGATTGCGATCGCGCCGAACCCTCAGCCAGTCGACGATGTGATTGAGGTCAAGGACGGCGAGCTCAATCCGGCGGCCGACGTGTAGCAGGGTGCAGGCTCCCCCACGGTGAGCCTGGAACGTCTGCCCGCGCAAGCGGCCATCCGCGCATCAGGGTCACGCCGGGAACGATTCCGGCCAGATACTCGTTGTTGCATCAGCCAGTCGCATCGCGCTCAGGAGATTCAGGCATGCCATCCACCGCGGGTTTCACCATCGAGGAAATCGAGATTCCAACCGGCCCGGACCACCCGACCTATGCGGCGTTCGATGCTTCGGTTGCCATACGCAACGCCGTCGAGGCTGAAGCTGTGGGCTCGTTGGCCCTGGCGATCACCACCGACGAACTGCTGCCGATCTACCAGGACACGGAGTACGAACCGCATCGGCTGTGGCTGGCGTGGGTCGACGGCGAGGTGGTCGGCCGGGGGATGCTCTCGTGGACGATTGTCGAGGAGTCCCCGGCGGCCTGGGTGTACTTCGAAGTTGGCCTGGCCCATCGCAACCGGGGCATCGGGACCGCGCTGATGGAGATTGTCGAGGCCGAAGCGCGGAAACTGGACAAGACGATCGTGCAGGGGAATGGAACCCATCTGCAGGTCAGCGGCGGCACCGACATCGTGCCGCCAACGGGGTTCGGTTCGGTCAACACCGCCGATCCGGGCGTGCGGTTCCTGCACAAGCATGGCTACACCCTGGAGCAAATCGCCCGGGGCAGCACGATTCGGCTTCCCGCTGACCCGGTGTTGCTGGCCCAGAGCCGGGCAGCGGCAGACGCCAAGGCGGGGCCCGACTACCGGGTGCTGACCTGGGAGGGACCAACGCCCGCCGAGTGGCTGTTCGACCTGGCCCGGCTCAAGGAGCAGATGAGCACGGACGAGCCCCAGGCCGGGCTGGAAGTGACGCCCGAGGTGTGGGACGACGCCCGGGTGCGGAAGCACGATGAGGATTCCGCTGCCGGGGGCCGGGTGATGCTGACGACGGTGGTGGAGCATATCCCGACCGGGCGTTTGGTGGCGATCAACGAGCTCTCGGTGCCGGCCGACCTGAGCCGGGCGGTGGGCCAGGAAGACACGTTGGTGGTGGGCGAGCATCGAGGCAAGCGTCTGGGGATGCTGGTGAAAGCCGCCAACCTGCAGGAACTGGCCATTCGCTTCCCGGACGCGCCGCTCGTTTACACCTTCAATGCCGAAGAGAACCGTTACATGCTGGATGTCAACGAGGCCGTCGGGTTCGTGCCGACGATTTACGATGGCATCTGGAAGAAGAGCCTGCTATGACATCGTTCCGCATCGAAGAACTTCCGATTCCAGCCACGCCTGATGACCCGGCGTATGTGGCGACCGTTGAGATCCAGAACCAGCATCGCACCCACGTGCTGGGCGCAGCCGCGGCCAACAACACCGCCGCCGAAATGCTGCCGTACCTGCAGGACCATCAGCATGAAGCCAAGCGCATCTATATCGCGCTCGTTGGTGACACGGTGGCTGGCAGCGCGTTGCTGGCCTGGCAACTGATTCCCGATACGCGAGTGACGTACTTCGACCTGGGCGTGGCGTCCGCATTTCGCAACCAGGGGATCGGCACCGCCCTTCTCGCGCAGGTCGAGGCCGATTCGCGCGCGGATGGCCGTCCGGTGCTGCAAGTCGGCGCGGTGCACGAGGCCATTGCGGAGAGCGAGATGTTGCCCGCCCCGACCGGCTTCGGTGCGGTGCCACTGGCCGACCCGGGTGTGCGGTTCCTGCAGCACCACGGCTTCCAGTTGGAACAGGTCTACCGAGTTTCCACCGTCGAGCTTCCGGTAGCCGCGGATGTGTTGGCGACGTATGAAGCGCAGGCCCGGGCAAAAGCCGGGGACGAGTATCGCGTGGTGACCTGGCACGGCAGCACCCCCGAGCAGTGGCGGGCCGATGTGGCCGAGTTGGTGTCACGGTTGGCCACCGATGCCCCCACCGGCAACCTGGAAGTGGAGCCGGAGCCATGGGACGCCGAGCGGGTGCGCCAGAACGACGAACGCCGCCTTCAATCTGGCCGGCTGCAGTATGCCGCCGTGGTGGAACACGTTCCAAGCGGCAAGCTGGTGGCCTTCAACGGGGTGTCGGTGCCGCTGGACGACCCAACCCGGCCAGCGCACCAGGGGATCACGCTGGTGCTGAAGGAGCATCGCGGGCACCGGCTGGGGATGCTGGTGAAGGTGGCCAACATTCGGGAACTGATGGCGACCCGGCCGGAGACGCCGTTCATCATCACCGACAACGCTGAAGAGAACCGGCCGATGCTGGATGTGAACGAGGCGGTGGGGTTCGAGGCCGTGGCGTATGAGGGAGCATGGCAGAAGACCCTCGATCTTTGAGTAAAGAGGAGGGGGTTGGGGCTGATGATGCGTCGGTTGATTGAGGTCTGGGGTGTTGGTCATTGTGAAAACGCTCCGCGGTAATTCCTTAATTCGGTAATTGCCAGTTTCGTTGATTCCATGGGCTGTTTGGGCCGTATTTAGCGCGGAATTACCGCGA
>CAZNQC010000314.1:0-3399 GCA_964574825.1 uncultured Sphaerobacteraceae bacterium
GGATCGCCGGGTGTCCCGTCGCAGTTGAAGACCTGCACCACGTTTTCCTGGCCGGATTCCACCATCAGCCCATTGATGTCTGGCGGCGATGGAATGCTGGCGACCAGGTGGCACCACGAGGCCCCGGTCTCTTCCAGCAAATAGGTGCCGGGCGCCAGGCCGCTCCAGGTGATTTCGCCCACCGCGTTGGTCGTGCCGGTGGCGAACGGTTCGTACGAGTCACCGTCCCAGATCTTCAGCGCGAATTCCTGGCCGTCCTCCTCGATCTGGCAGTCGACGGTGGAGACGAACGTTTCGGTGCTGCAGGTGTACTTGATCACCGTGAGCGTGCCGGTGTGCGGGTCGCTTTCCGGCACGTTGAGCCAATGGCAGGTGAGGTGTTCGCCATCGGCCAGGTCGATGGTCAGGCTGTCACCTGTCGCCAGCGGATAGGGTTGCAACTGTCCCGAAATGAAGCCGTCGCAGCGCAGCACGATTGGTGCGGTATAGCCAGCCGGCACCGTTTCGGTGATCGTGTAGCTTCCGGCCGGGATGCCGGCAAACCGCACCGCTCCGGGCACGAGCTCGCCGGTCTGCTGGTCAGGCAGGGCGCCGTTGGGGCCAGTCGCGGAGAACGTGAACGGGTCGGTGGTGCCGGGGCAGGCATTGAGGGCGTCGAGCAGATCAAGCCCCGCCAGGTCGAAGTCCACCGGACAGAGATGCTTCTCGATCGTGATCGATCCGCCGTCGGCCGGAATGTTGAAGTACATGCACGAGACGACACCGGCATTGGCGACATCCCGCGCGACGTAGCCGCTGGGACTCGGGAAGGCGAAGTACGTGCCATCGACGTCGCAGAAGATGACCGGTGCGCCAAACCCGGCCGGAATCTGTTCCTGGATCTCAACCGTGCCGTCGGGCACTGGGTTGATCACGATCTGGCCGTTGCTGGTGTCCCAGGTGCTCATCCCGGCTGCTGTGGTGACCGTGAATTCGGCGTCGTACACCACGTCGATGCAGGTGGCGAGATAGACGTCGAAGGATTCGGTCACGCCGGTTCCTTCCGGGCAGCGGAACTTGTCGATCAGCACCGTGTTGTCGCCCGACCCATCGCCCGGCATGTTGTAGACGTTGCATCGTTCATGCCAGGAATCGGTGGAGGGGGCCCGGTCAACGACGAGGGTATCGCCGACCACTGCCGTGGCATCGTTGGGACCAGCATCGAACGAAACAGTCCAGCAGAAACTGATGGGTTCGCCGTAGCCGTCGGGCACGGTTTCGGTCAGCTGATACGAGCCAGCCTGATCGGTCACGACACCGGTCCAGGTGATGCCACCGGCCTGCGACGTCAGGGGGTGATCGCCGAGATCGTCCGTCAGCACGAACGGCACATCGCTCATTTCGGTGGTGCAGAGCTGGGTATATTCGTGCGCCTGGAGTCCGTAACTCGTGCCTGGCGGGCAGTCCCATTTGACGAGTGTGACCTGATTGTCCTTTTCCTCGATCGGGAAGAAGGAAAAGACGCAGACCATGGGGAAATTGGCGCCCTCGAAGTCGTCGTCGTACGTTGGGTAATGGATGGAGATCGAGGAGTAGCTGCCAATGCCGCTGCCATGACACTCCACATCTGCCTCGTCGTAGCCAGGAGGAAATGCGGGCGTGATCGCAATCTCGCCTCCGGCCACGTTCGGAAAGGTCGTCTCGCCGAATGCCGTGGCCTGGGTTGTGGTGCCGGTGGGACTGGTTACCGTGAAGTCCACATCGTTGGCCGGGTCGAGGCAACCCGCATCCAGGTCGGCGCCGATGCCTTCATTGCCGGGCTGGCAGAGCCGGGCGTGGATCGTCAGCACCTGGTCCACCTGCGCGAGCGGCATGTTGAAGTAGGTGCAGGTGAAGATGTACGGCTCGTGCAATTCGGGAGCGAGTTCGAACCAGCCGCCCGCGGTATCGATCGGGACATAATCCGATTCGAACGGGGCGTCGAAGCTGGTCTGGACCGTGGCGCACCAGACGACCGGTTCGCCGTAGCCAATAGGCACCTCTTCGCCGAGACCGATCTTGCCCTGGCTGTCCTTGGTGACATCCGTCCACCCGGCATGTCCGTTGGCATCGGTGGTTTGTGGACCCAGGTCGTAGTCGTGCGTCTGGAAGGAGATGCCTGCGAGCGGGTAGGGGCAGAGCTGCTTGAGGGTGGCGAGATCGAGCGTCCGGCCGGTTCCTTCCGGGCAGGAGAACTTGTCGACCGAGATGTCGAAGGTGGGATCGTCTTCCACGACGTAAAAGTCGCAGCCGATCGACTGGGCCGCCCCCAGCGTGACCGTGAACGAGGCGCCCGCAAAGCCCGGAGGTCCGCTGAAACTGGCGATGCCGGTACCGAGGTCACGGCAGGCCCAGATGAACGCCTTCTGGTAGCCGGCGGGCATCTCCAGCATCGAGATCATGTAGTCGTTTGCCTGGAGGTTGTTGAAGATGGCGCTGGCGGAATCGATGGCTCCGGTCACTTCCTGCGTGCCTGGTTCTCCGGAATTGGCGACGACCAGCTGGAACGGCACGCCATCGATGGGCGTGACGCAATTCCCGGGGTCCGGAATGGAGGCCGGGTCGGTGTAGATGGGGCAACCATGCAGGGTTGCGATGATGGAGCCGAGGGGGGAGAGCGGTTCGGGGGTGGGTTGCGCCTGGTCCTCGAGATCCGTCACCGCTTCGGTCGGAACGATGGGCTCCTCGGTGGCCCCGGCCGGTGGAATGGTGGCGGTTGGGAGGAGCGGAATCCGGCCGTTAGGGATGACGAGCGGCTGGGTTGGGGTCGGTGTCGGCAGGTTGATTGGCTGGAATGGCTGGGCCAGCACGGCCTGTCCCACGCCGAGCACCACGATACCGATCGCGATGATGACGATCACACGAGACCACGACGGGAAACACCTGGGAATCATGGCGATATACCTCCGGAAACCTGACGCACCACGACCTGTCGTTGGATTCATGGTGCGCTTCGCCGAGGTGCCTGCCATCGGTGAGTTTGCGGAAGTCCTGGCCGAGGAAAGACTCCGTAATGGCCGGACCGCCCGTATATCGCGCAGCGGTTCCTTTGGACGGCAGTTTGTCGTCTTCACGATGTAGGGGTTCTCGGCTCCCGCGATGCTGAACGAGTGTTGGCGAGAACGATCCAGCGGGAGTCTGTGAACCCTGTCGTTTGCTCACGTCTTGCCAGTCCATCAAACCCGTGTATCGTCTCCCCAGACGCCAATTGCCGACCCCAGCCCGGAGACGAACCATGACCGATCAGCGCGGCCGCAGTGAAACCTTCTTCCATGAAAGTGGCGTGGCCGGGTTCCAGCACCGGGCCTTCACCAAGGCGATGGGCTTCGACGACACCGACATGGGCCGCCCGGTGATCGGCATCTGCAATACCTGGAGCGA
>CAZNQC010000315.1:0-3396 GCA_964574825.1 uncultured Sphaerobacteraceae bacterium
ACACCTATCCCATTGACCTCGGCGGTGGTCGCACCGCCCGCATTCCCAGCCTGGTGCCGATTCGTCAGGCCATTCTCCCCGCCACCATGACCCGCGTGCGGCCCGGCAACCGCGTTGCCGCTCGCGCCTGGTGTCAGCACGAAAACGGCAATCCGCGTCACAAGGCCGACGACGAACGCCGCTACTTCCACCTCGGCGCCGAAGGACGCCAGGCCAGTTACCACTTTGTCGGTGACGACACCGAAATCATTCAGTTGCTACCGTTGGATGAAAATGCCTGGCACGCCGGGGACAACCTCGGGCCGGGCAACATGGCCAGCATCGCCGGATCCATTGCCCAGGGCGCGCGGAACATGGACCGCGCCCGCACCGTGATGGAACACCTCGCCGCCGGGGTGATGCTGACGCTCGGCATCCCGGCCGATGCCACCCGTCAGCACTACGATTTCGCCCCGAACCGCAAGAATTGCCCGGAGTGGATTCGCCGCGATGGCTACTGGCCCACGTTCCAGGCCAATGTCCGCCACCTGGTGGAAGCCGCCACCGGAACCCCCACCCCGATCTGGGCGACACCGCTGCCGTTGCCCTATCTCGACATCACGGGCATTGCCCCGGCCCGGTTGACCAACGCCGATGGGGTGAACTTCATCTTCGTCGGCGACCGTGTTCGTGCGACCGTCAGCACCGCCCGCCGCCAGTGGGCCGGATCGAAGGCTCCGCGCGTTGGGCCGGACATTCTGCCCGGCGAGGAGTTCGATGTCGACTGGCTCTTCGAGAACGGCGACGGCTGGTGGTACTACACGCCGTGGGACACCCGCGTGCTGGCCTCCGACTGCGAGCGCATCGCCGACCGGAAGTCGGCCTAGCGCTCCGGGTCGGGGTGCATGAACGCAAAACCGGGCGGACGACACGATCTGTCGTCCGCCCGGCCTGGCCAGGATGCCGTGGAACTAGGCTGGTTCGATGGCTGGGAAGGTCCAGCTTCCATCGATCACTTCCTGATGCGGCCGGTAGAGTCGCACCAGGTAGTTCCAGCCTTCCATGATGGAAAGGTAATTCGGCTGCGGCTCCGTGCTCGTGCCGAAACGGATCGTGACGGTGCCATCCGGGTTGCGGTCGGCGGTGACACTGTTCACGCTGGTCAGGCTGGCGGCGTTCTGGTCCATGAAACCCCTGGCATCGTAGACGGTGATCGACCAGAAGGCATCCGCCGGAACGTCACCCACGGTAACGGCGTACTCGCCCAGCGGTCCGCTCACTTCCCCGCCCACATAGAATGCTTCGCTGGCGGGCAACCCGCCCCATCCGGCCGCCGTGCCGATCAGGTGCTGAATGGGGTCAACTTCGCTGGCGGCTCCGAAGGCATTCCCAAAGTCACCAAGCCCCCGGGCCAGTTCCAGCAGGGCGTTGCGGGTGGCATCGAAGGAGACGGTGTCGTAGTCAGGAAGCTCGAATGGGGCGTTGCTTGTGGAGGTCAGCACCAGTTGGTCCTGCAGGACATTGACGATGGCGACATCGGCCGGGTCGTTGGGGTCGGCCAGGATGCGCACGCCGATGCCGACATAGGGCGAGCCAAACTCCTCCTCCGTCAGGTGATGGGTGCCTGGTTCGTGGAAGACCCGGTTGATGTAGTGGTCCTGGTTGATGACCATGGCCGAGATGTATCGATCGCCCGCCTCCGGCAGCGTCAGGTCGGCGCCCTGCGAGATGTCCGCCAGCACGAAGCTGTAGAGCGTGTCGCGGTTCATGCGAATGACGGTTTGCTGGTCGAGCGGGGTGGGAATGCGATTGTGAACCCATGTCCCCACACTACCGGCATTGTGCGCAATATCTGAGAACATCCGGTTCGTTTCTGCATGCACGAAATTCAGCGCCGTGACCTTGATTGCCATTTGCTCTGTTCCTTCCGAATGCCTGAATCAGTCCCAATGTCCATCAAGTGCATTGTGCATGATGGCCATGCCAATTCCGAACCTTTCCTGCCACATTCCGGCATGGCGTATCATGCCGGGAGGTTTCTCCTTCAGCCCAAGGACGTTCCGGTATGGACCCCATCGCCTTCCAGCAGAAATGGATCGGCGCCACCCTCACCGAGCGGTCGGCCTCCCAATCGCATTTCAACGACCTCTGCGCCGTGGTCGGGCACCCTACTCCGATCGACATGGATGCTACCGGCGATACGTTCACGTTCGAGCGCGGAGCCGCCAAGTCCACCGGTGGCAATGGCTGGGCCGATGTCTGGTATCGCGGGCATTTCGCCTGGGAGTACAAGGGGCCACACAAGGATCTCGTCAAGGCGTACGACCAGCTGCTGCGCTACAAGGACGATCTCGAAAACCCACCGTTGTTGATAGTTTCCGATCTCAACATCATCGAAATCCACACCAATTTCACCGGCACCCCGAAGCAGGTCCACACGATCGACCTCCACACCTTCGCCAGTGACCAGAGCCAGAAACTGCTCCGCCAGGTGTTCTACGAACCGGAGGCGCTACGCCCGGGCATTACCGTCGAAGGCGTCACCGAGGAAGCCGCCCGCCAGTTCGGCGCCATCGCCCAGGGCATGCACGCGCGGGGTGTCGACCCACACCGGGCCGCCCACTTCCTGATGCAGCTGCTCTTCTGCCTCTTCGCCGAGGATGTGAAGCTGTTGCCGAACACCGTCTTCTCGAAGATGGTGGGATACGGCGTGCGGAATCCGGCCCGGTTCGATGCCCAGGCCGCCGACCTGCTGACCACCATGAATACCGGCGGCGAGGTGGCGTACGAGGACATCCCCCGGTTCAACGGCGGGCTGTTCGCGACGGTCGATGTGCCGAGCCTGACCCAGGGCGAAATCGCCATTCTCCATGAGGCGGCGAAGCTCGACTGGTCGGCGATCGAACCATCCATCTTCGGCACGCTCTTCGAACGCTCGCTCGATCCCGGCCAGCGTGCCCAGCTCGGGGCGCACTACACCGGCCGGACCGATATCGAACGGGTGATCGATCCGGTCGTGATGGTGCCGCTCCGGCGACGCTGGGACGAGGTGAAGACTGGCCTTGCTCCCTTGATCGCCCGTCGGAACGAGGCGACCACGACGCAGACGCGCCGCAACCGCGAAGCCGACATCGCCGCCCGGATCAACGCCTTCATCGAGGAATTGACCGCAATCCGCATTCTGGACCCGGCTTGTGGCTCGGGCAACTTCCTCTACGTGGCGCTGGAGCGGCTGCTGGACCTGGAGAAGGAGGTGCGGGTCTACGGCGCGATTGAAGCCGGGTTGCCAATGGGGATCCCCGCCGTGCGGCCGCACCAGGTGTTGGGGCTTGAAATCAACGAGTACGCCCAGCAACTTGCGCAGGTGGCGGTCTGGATCGGCTACCTGCAGTGGATGATCGGCAACGGCTTCACCGG
>CAZNQC010000316.1:0-3387 GCA_964574825.1 uncultured Sphaerobacteraceae bacterium
AAATCTCGCCACGTTCGGCGAGATTTCTCGTACGTACATGTTCAGGGCTGGAGGTGCGGCCTCATTCGCCGGGAAGAACCTGGGTCATGGGCGGCTTGGGGCCGTCGAAGGCAAGAGTGGCGGATGTACCGGGCTGGCCGATGATGGTGTTGGCGAACAGGGCCTCGGCCACTGGCGCCAGCGTGGCCGGGTCGTCGATGGTGCCGCCGAAATGGGTGAGCCAGAGGGCACCGGCATTGGTGTCGGTGGCGAACTGACAGGCTTGCTGGAGGGTCATGTGGCCCCAGGTTTCCGCCTTTTCGCCGTCCGCGTCCGCGCCATAGGTGGATTCGCAGACGAGGAGATCGACGTTGGCAACCAGTTCCCGCAGGGCCGAGGTGACCCGGGTGTCGGTCGTGAAGGCAAACGAGACGCCTGGGCGCGGCGGTCCCAGTACGTCCGCCGGTTGCACGACGCGGTTGCCCACGCCGATCGGTTCGCCGCGTTGGAGGCGGCCCCAGTCTGTTTGGGGAACGCCGAGACTCCGGGCGATGTCGGGTTGGAAGGCCGGGGCGCGTTCGACATCGATCCGCCAACCGAGGCAGGGGATGCGGTGTTCGCCCAATCGCACCGTGGCCCGGACGCCGGGCAACAGGTCAAACGTGTCCCCGTCGTCGAGTTCATGGATCACCATGTCGTAGGGGAGCCATTCGGCGATGACCCGGAGGCCCTGGACGACGGCAATGGTGCCGGCGGGGCCGTAGACGTGCATTGGCTCGGTGCGACCGGCGTTGGCCACGGTGTGGAAGAGACCGGGCAGCCCTGCCACGTGGTCGGCGTGGAGGTGGGTGAGGCAGATGGCATCGAGTTGCCGGAAGCCCCAGTGGAACTTCCGCATCTGAACCTGGGTCCCCTCGCCGCAGTCGAAGAGCACGAGCGAGCCGTTCACACGCATCTGCAGGGCAGAGAGCGGGCGGGAAGGCAGGGGCACCATGGCACCATTGCCCAGCAGCAGAAGATCGATCATCGAACGGCAGACTCCCGGATACGCGGCACAATTCCGAACACGCACGTCCCTCATTGTACGCAGCTGCGCGGTCATGATTGGCTGTGTGCAATGGGATGCGATGCGGGTGGTTTGCTTGGATCGGTGTACAGAATTGCTGGAACTGGTGACTTCCTGATGGGAAGGCCCAGCCGACCACAGAAACGAACCCTGGCCTGAAGAGCGTGGCTTGCGTATGGCTTTCCGTCCTGCAACCGGGCGGGACCCGCGGGTGCCGACGATTCTGCGTTCCATTGCAGGAACAATCCGTTGGCTTTTCCTGGGCCGACACGACGTCATCCCCTACGACGACCCAGGAACGGACGCGAGACACGTTTCCCATGGTGTTCACCTGGAACCGGTATGAGCGGGCAATCGCTCGCTGGACAGGGGCCTCATTGTCATGGTGAGCAGGTGGGGTCAGGCAGGGGGTCGAGGTGGACGATATGCTCCCAGCGGGAGTGCAGGCGCACCCGGCTGGTGGCAATGATGGTGAGGCGATGGCACCGGCCAAGCAACTCTGCCAGGGGGCCGACCGCGTCATCCATCTGTTCGAGGTTGTCCGCGATGAGCAGGATCTGTTTGTCGACCAGGGCTGCAATCAGCGATTCCTTCACTGGCACGTGCGGAACCTCGGGAACGCCCAGCACCAGGGCACACGCGGCCGGGAGCAACGCTCCCTCCCTGATGGCGGCGAGATCGACAACGTAGGTGCCATCGGCATAGTGCGGCCGGAGCGCTGACGCGGCTTCGAGCGCCAGGCGGGTTTTGCCGACGCCTCCGACGCCGGTGATGGTCACCAATCGTGACCGCGACTCCAGCAGCATGTTTTGCAGGGTGGTGAGTTCCTCCGTGCGGCCGACGAACGGTGGAGGAAGGGCCACCAGGTTCGTGGGGATGGAGCTTGCCGTGCGGAGGGGCGGGAAATCCTGGCGCAGATATTCCGCACCGAGTTGGTAGAGCGGTGGTGTTTCCCCGATGTCTCGCACCTGATGGCGGCCGAGCGGAATCCGGTCGATGTCATCGTCTGCGTCCGGAAGAGAGGCCAGGACGTCGGCGGTGGTCACAATCTGGGCGCCGTGAACAGCCCCGAGTAGCCTGCCCAGCAGGTTCAGGGCTGGCGACCGGTAGTCCCCGTCGGCGGTAGGCCAGACTTCGATGCGATGGAGCGCCATGCGGACCCGGAATGGTTCGGGGAGGGACCAGGCTTCGGCCTGCAGGTGGTGCTGGGCCTGGATCGCGGCGTGGATTGCCTGCTGGGGGGTGGCAAAGGCGATCTGGAAGGCGTCGCCAATGGTTTTGTAGAGCAGGCCGTGGTGATCGGTGACTGCCTGGCGAACGATGGCGTCGTGCCGCAGGTAGATCGCAGGCATTCGCGCCGGATACTGCTGCCAGAGCCGGGTGCTGCGTTCGATATCGGTGAACAGGAACGTCACGTCGCCGGATGGGAGGTCGGCCATGGTGGCGTCTCGATGGTATGGCGTGCTGAAGGTGATTGGTCCCGATGCAGGAAGTATAGGCAGAGCTTGGGTGGCAGAGCGACCGGTGTTGTTCTGGCCAGGCGGCGTACAATGGCGTCGCATCCAGCCAGGCACGAATCCGCGTTTGCTCACGCGCCTGGCACATAGTCGCCCGGCCTCGCTGGCGAGGTCTCGAATCATCAGGAAGCTGCCCATGCCACGTCGCCAATGGGACGACGATTCCGACTTCGATGTTGATGACGACTCCACGGATCGTTACCGGAGCGGGGGAGGTCGCAAGGCCCGATCACCACGCGAGGGGAACGAGGCCGACCAGGCCTTCAAGTGCGGTCATTGCAAGCAGTTCATTGGCGCCCCCGTGGCCGGTGGGCGGCAGCGGAATCACTGCCCGAATTGCCTCTACTCCCGCCACGTCGATGACACGATGCCGGGGGATCGAAAGAGCACCTGTGGGTCGCTGATGAAGCCGATCGGCCTGATGACGCGGCGAAACGGCGAGCAGGTGCTGATTCACGAATGTCTCGGATGTGGCAAACAGGATCCCAACCGGATCGCTGCCGACGACAATCCGGTGGTGCTGGAAGCGATTCCGCTGATGGCTGGGATCGGCATCCAGGAACCGCTCGACGGGGATGACTTTTCCGACCTGCTGCCTCCCGATTTGCGCCACCTGATCAGCGAATGATGGTTTTTGCGGGGGTGAATGGCATCCTGATGGCCGGTGTCAGCCGACGACGCGCTCCTGGTTGACGATTGGGGTGGGTGGTTGCCAGTGGAGCGAGCGGACGGAAGGCCGTTGGTGCTTGGCCTTGTTGAGATTCAGATCGGCCTCGACCCAGGCGTCGGTGACCGATTGGCCCGAGTTGCAGGTGCCGATTCCGT
>CAZNQC010000317.1:0-1550 GCA_964574825.1 uncultured Sphaerobacteraceae bacterium
GAGAATCATTCGATTTGCCAGTCCTCCATCAGATACTGAATGGGTTTTGGTCCATTTTGCTAGCATCCATGCTCGGCTCCTACCCAGAGCCACACCTAAAACATCAGAGAGCGTTTCTGATTGCGATATTCTGGGAAGAGGCGGCTACGGATTCCATCCACCACACGTAGGATAACCGCCTGGAGACATCTCACACGGGAACTGACGACAATGGTCATCTGCCAGTACACACTGCTCGCCACTCTCAAGCGGTCGTCCACTCAAGTGTGCAGCAGCAGTGTGTACGGTCGTCGAAGTCAGAATAGGTACGGCAAGTAGCAGCCTCTTGCTTATCCTTCTACGTGAAGATGTCCAGCTCCGTGAAATTCCTGGGTTCTCAAGGAGACCTGCGGTGCCGAGGAGGGTCAGCGTCCAATCAACAGTTCGCAGCGGTAGACGTGTTGCCAGACTGATGTCTTCTCGCGTGTGGATTCCGTCGCAGCAATCCCAGACACTCCAGCAGACTCGGTTCAGTGTGTGAATCCGGTGGAGTCGCGCGTCGAATACGATACGGTCGTCACCGGCGCAGTTCTCTACTAGTTCTGAGGAACACTTCAGCGGAAATTCCAACATGACACACGCTCCCCCAAACCTGACGAGTCATCTGCTTGTCAGGCACTCTCTCCAATCCTCTTCAGAGACCCCAAGTCGGTTATCGCCATTCGGCGCAAAGACTGTACGTTCATTGTGGCATGGAGGATTTGATCCGACAAGCCCTCCTACCGGATTGCAGGGCTATCGCATGACCCTGAGTCGAGGAGGCCAAGGTGGTGGAGTGGACAGGTCGAACACCTGGGTCAGGAAGGGATTGTCTCACCCGGCCCGCTGCCGCTTTCCCTTCAGGCTGCCCGTTGTGCTGGTGTCCTGCCAGGGCAATCGCATTGTGCCGGGAGGGAGAGGAGGTACTGCATGTAGGCCGTATCCCAGCCGGCACGCTTGCGCGAGGCAGCCACCCCGATCCTGCGTTGTGGGTCTTGCTGGATCAGCGTCAGCCCCAGCTTCCGCAGCACCGTCAGGTTTTCCTGCGCATCGCCCATCCGCACCCGGCTCTCGTTTTCCCGAAAGCCCATGTCCAGCACCCAGTGCAGCCCGTTCTCGATCCCCCAATGGCTCCGCACTGCTCGCGCCATCTCCCCGGCATCGCCCGCCAGGCTACTCAGGTAGTACCGCACCGCCGTCGTGGCGGCCTGCCCGGTTACCTACCGGGTCGCCGTGACCCGGGCAATACTCCGCAGGCCCACCCAGCGGCCAGTCGGGTCCAGCCAGGTGATCACCGCGCAGACGCGCCACTCCAACCGCCCATGGTTCTTCTCCACGGTCCGGATGTGGTCGTCAGGGACATCCATGATCGTGAACAGTCCTGGACGAGCTCGAACGTCTCCTCCTCGTTCGCTTTCAGCGCCAACACATAGTGTCAATGATTTGCTGGGCCAACTCGGTCTGGCAGCCGATCGCGTCGATCGTCACGATCTGCCCGATCAGGCAGAACTGCCGGAGCAGGTCGGGCAGGG
>CAZNQC010000317.1:1560-3381 GCA_964574825.1 uncultured Sphaerobacteraceae bacterium
CCCAGGCGGAGATGACATGGAGGGCAGGCTGGCCGGTCCGCCGATCTCCGGAGCGACGGACGGTCTTGCCATCCAGCGCGATCACCGGTGTCCCCTCTTCTGGAGGGGCGCTGGCGACCAACTGCCGGGCGAGAGTGAACAATCCGGCTTGAAGCTGGGCGGGGTCGAGCCGGGCGAAGACGCGACCAAAGGTGTCGTGGGACGGAATCCCGATCGGCAATACGAGCCACTCCTCGAGCCAATCGCGTTTGGACCAGCCCCAGCTCTCGATCTCGACCATCGTGTCGCCGCCGCCGAGGGTGCCACAGACGGCGATAGTCAGGATATCGAGCAGGCTGTGCCGACGTCAGCGGGCAAGCCGAGGATCAACCAGATCGACAAAGCAGGCGGCAAGGCGGCAAGCAGGGTGCGGGGACATACGCGGGACTACGGACGCGGGACACCAGGGAACGCCACCGCCATCCTCGGTGTCTGGTCAGTATCCTCGCGTTTCGCTCCCCTCGTCATCGCATAATGCGATTGCCCTGGGTGTCCTGCTTATTGGTCCGTCCGCGAAGTCGTGGGGGTGATATGGTGGGGATCTCACGCAAGGAGGTGCCCGTGCCTGATCTGGTGCTGCTCCGTCCCTTGACCGCTGAGGAGACCGCCGAGCTCTGCCGTCTGGCGCAGAGCCAGAAGGTGGAAGCTCGCCTCCGCGAACGGGCCCGCATCTGCTGGCGCTCCCACGAAGGCCACCGTGTCCGCGAGATCATGGCTGCCCTGCACCTGGATGACCGCACGGTCCGGCGCTGGATCCACCGGTTCAATGCGCAGGGACTGGCTGGCCTCACCGATGCCCCACGCCAGGGCCGTCCAACCATTTACACGCGCCAGGAGGTCGGGACCGTCATCGCTACCAGTCTGACCCCACCGGATGAGCTGGGACTGCCCTTTGGCAGCTGGACGCTCGACCGGCTGGTCGTCTATCTCACGGAGACGCACGGGATCACGATGCAGCGCAGTCGGATCGGGGAGCTGCTGCAGGCCGAAGGCATCCGCTGGCGGACGCAGGAGACCTGGTTTGGCGAGCGGGTCGATCCTGAGTTTGCCGCAAAAAGGGGGCGATCGTCACCCTCTACGAACAGCCACCGCCAGGCAGTGTCGTGATCTGCCTGGACGAGATGGGACCGGAGAGCGCCAGGAGCCATCCCGGCAGACACCTGGTCCGTGCCGATCCGACCGGCGAGCGGCGAGTCCGGGCGACGCAGGAGATTGACTACGGGCGGCGAGGCAAAGGGTACGTCTTCGGCGCCTTCGAGCCCGCGACCGGGCAGGCCTTCACCGCGCCCTATGCCGGACGGACGACGGCGAACTGGGTCGACTTTCTCGATCAGGTCGAGGCCTGGGTCGATCCCGATGTCGAGCGGGTCTACGCCATCCTGGACAATCTCAGCACCCACCGGGCGCTGGACGTGCTGCTCTGGTCGTTGACCCATCCGCGCTGGGAGTTTGTCTTCCAGCCGACCTATGCGGCCTATCTCAACCTGATCGAGCCGTGGTGGAAGATCCTGCGGTCCCTGGCGCTGAAGGGCCGCCGCTTCGAAACCTGGGACGAGCTCTGGACCGCCATTGTGGGAGCCACGGCGTACTGGAACGCCCACCGGCATCCCTTCATCTGGGGAAAGCGCAAGCGGCGCCGCTCTCCACGGCCGACGGGCATTGGCACCGTCCCTGCGATCGCCTGAACTTGCCGGATGGACCACTAAGGTGACCGGCAATAGGGCCGGGCGGACAACAGCCGCTCGATCACTGAGTGGATCGTTTCGTGACCGAATCGCGGCA
>CAZNQC010000318.1:0-3370 GCA_964574825.1 uncultured Sphaerobacteraceae bacterium
CTGGCTCACCTCATCGGATACCTAGTTCCGCCATGGGTGCGTCCGGGCCAGACTGAAGGTGTCGTTCGCCCAAGAGTTTGCGCCAATAGGCAGGGCGGACGACAGCCGCCTACGCCGCTCAAGGAGTGTTTTGTGCCCGATCGGCGGCAGGTCCGCCCGTACGTCGCTCCGCAGGATTCCCCCTATTGGCGCAAGTTCCAAGGGTTTCCAGCATCTGCCACGCCGAATTGTCACGATTCGGGACGGTGAGAGGAAACGCATATGCCGCCGACTTCCTGGCTCCCCGCAGAACCTGCCGCTCGTATCCCACTGGCCAAAGTGGCAATTGCCACCCTGGCCGCCGTGGTGGCGGTGGTTGTGGCCAACGCCATCGTGTTCTTCGTGGCCGACGCGGCGGGCGCAATGCCCGACTCTGTCACGATTGAGGACATGAATGGCGACCAAGCACCGATCGGGCTGGCCGCAGTCGTGTTCGTCTCGATCATCGCCACGATCGCCGCAGGGGTGGTATTTGCCGTGATCAGCCGGGTCAGCAGGCGCCCGGTGCGGCTGTTCGCGATTGTCGCCACGGTTGTCTTCGTGCTGACACTCTACCCGCCATTCACCATTCCCGACATTCCGGCCGACATGATCGTGGCCCTGCTGGCCATGCATGTCGTGGCCTATGGTGTCGGCGTGATGACCCTGCTTCGTGTCGCCACCCGTCGCGGATAGGTGATCGACAAGAGGGCCGGGCGGACAACAATCGCCCTGGTCGTTTTCTGCAATGCTGCTGACTGCTCGGCGACCGATCCGCCCCTACCCTTACTTTGCCCGAATCGCCAATTGCCGGTCGCTCCAACATCGCATCAGCCGGTAACTGGCGCCTCCTCGATCCATGGCTGCCAGGTGAAGCGGCTGCGATAGCGCTCGAGCAGCCGCAGGATCGGACCGCCGAAGATCAGCACCAGCACCACGTTACCGATTGCCCGGGCCAGATCGAATCCCGCCGAGGTCACCAGGTAAAAGCGCACGTACCGCTCCAGGGCTTCCGCCGGTCCAAGTCCGGGCGACCAGTAGAGACTGCTCGCCTCCCCGGCTCCGGGCGCGGTGAAGGGCCAGAACCACAGGTTCATCAATGCCCCGAAGAGGAAGCCCCAGACCGCACCGAAGATGGCCAGGCAGCACATGCGCAGGCGCATCGATTGCGGTTTGGGGAGCCATCCGGCGGTCAGCCCGATCCAGCCCGCCACCAGCATCTGAAAGGGAAGCCAGGGACCGATGCCACCGGTGATGAGAGCGGAAAAAAGCAGGGTTAACACGCCCATCTGGAACCCCAGTGATGCGCCGAAGACCGCTCCCACCAGCATGATCAACAGGAAGATCGGCGACGCGCCCAGCACACCTGGCACCAGGCGCAGGGTCGCATCAATTGCCACCAGCACACCCAGCAACGCCACCTGGCGCGACCGGGAAACCGTCTGCTCCTCGGCCAGCGTGACCAGCATTGCCACCAGGCACATCGCGCTCAGGCCGGCGAAGAGCAAAGGAGCGAGACCGCCCTGGGCGCCATTCTGGTCCGAGGACTGAGACACTTCTCCAAGGAAGAAGGGATAGAGGAACGACGCCAACCCGATCAGGCTGGCCACCAGCAGCACCAGTTTGGTTCCCCAGGTTGGGTTGGGATTGGCGTTCATGTCCACCTCCTGGCCACCACAGCGCACAGGACGGCGCTGCCCGCATCGGGGGATTTTTCGAGACTGGTCTTCACAAACCAAATGCCCTGTCTCTCAGGCGCATTGCACAACCCTCTGGCGACTCGCTCGCGAAGCTCGCTGGAGGCAGTGGTCAGAATGCACAGTATCACGTTCAATGGTTGCAATCCTCACCCCAGGCAACCCTCGGGGTGCGATGGTTGAGCCGCTCACGACCCCGGCAGGTGCGCAGCAATGGCAGCTCGAAACGGCGAAATCACCCTCCGCGATCTGCTCTCCTGGGAGCCTCATCTCCGGCTGCTCACGCCTGGCCAGCAAACCGGCAACGACGATGCGCTGGACCGGGATGTGGAATGGGTCGTCACCGCCCGCACTGGCGCCCCCATGTTGCCACAGTTGCGTGGGGGTGAGTTGGTGCTGATGCCGCACCGCATCGTTGCCGAATCCGGTGTCCCCCTCAGCATGCTGCTGACAGAACTGGCCAGCCAACCAGTGGCCGGCGTGGTGATCGATCACCCGGCCACTGCCCCGGCCAGCGCGGCCATGCCGGTCCTCGGAGTACCCGTCATCACGACCGAGTTGGAGTCCGACCTCAACCGGTTGCTCACGGCACGGCGTGGCGACCTGCTGCGCACCGGAGCGGATGTCGAGCGCACCATCGCCGAACTCACCGCTCGAGATGCCCGGCCCGGTGAGTTGATCGAAACCCTCTCGGCCCGGTTGGGGCTGGGCATCACCGTCACCACCGCGACCGGGGCAGTGCTCTTTTCCACCACCGAACAGGCCGACGCCCGCCCGCAGCAGGCGACCTATCCCGGCCAGGGAAACGGGGAATGGATCCGGCAACCCCTGCTGGGACAACGCATGCTGTGGATCGGCCCAGTCGCCCCGAACCAGCGTGCCCTCGGCCGCATCGTCATTCGTCGCCTGCGGGATGGTGTCCAACGCTCGCTCGACCAGGCCGATGCAACGGCGCCTCATGGCTCGGCTCGAATCCAGGCCCTGAATGCCCTGCTCCAGCCGGGCCCCGGCTCGACTCCGGATCAACTCGCAGCAAATGCACTCCGGGCCGGTATTCCGGCCGGCACGCAACTCCGGGTTGCCCTGTTCCGACCCAGTGACAGGGACCAGGAAGTCCGGCGGCGGTTGGCTACCTTCGGCACGCTTAACGAGGCCGGCACCATCGATAGCCTCACGGCCCAGATCATCACCATCCAGGAGGCGCGCGCACGCACGATCCTCCTGTCGCAACCAGGGCTGGAAGGCATCTCATCCATTGCCATCTCCGCCGCCATTCCATCTGCCCGGCAGCTCCCGGAAGCCGTGCGCCAGGTTCGCTACATAGCAGGATTGCAGCAACGCGAGCTGCTGACAAAACCCGAAGTGCAGTTTGACGACGACGTGGTGCTGGGAGCCTTCCGCCTGCTCTACGATCAGTGGGGAACACCGGAGCAATTGCGGTACATCGACCAGGTCGTCGGCGATTTGCTGCGGGAAGACCGGCGCGGTCAGCTGCGGGAAACGCTCCGGGTCTACCTGGAGTACGGGGGAGCCCAGCGTCCAACCTCCGAGAAACTGGGCATTCACCGCAACACGCTGACCTATCGCATGCGGCAGATCCGGGAGATGCTCAGCCTCGACCCGGACGATCCCACCGGCCGGCTGGGTCTTCATCT
>CAZNQC010000319.1:0-3366 GCA_964574825.1 uncultured Sphaerobacteraceae bacterium
CTCAACCCCGCGAACGTACAGCCAATCTGAAAAATGGTGGCGAGATTTCGCCTGCTCGATGCGTACGAATAGGTAGACGAACCGAACGTCATCGACGCCGCTTCCATGGCAGGAGATCCGTTATGCTAGCCAATCACCCCCGCTGCCGCATCTCAACGCCCTCGCCGCTCGCTTACGAACCATTACTCCGTCGGGGTAATTGGGGTTTCTCCGGAAGAAATCATCCCGAAACAGCCCATGGAATCAACGATATCTGCATTACCCCAATTATCCGGGCTCACTTTGAAATCTCGGGCCGGATGAAACATTCTGCAGATGTGACCAAACTGCTGCCAGGTGCTGCATTCCGTTCGAAGACGCCCTTGAATCAACGAGAATCTCCAATCCGGCGGTTGGGAGGAAGAACCATCCACGTCCCTCAGGAGTCATCCAGGGTGCTCACCAGAACCGGTCGGTCTCTCTGGTCGTGCGCTGCTACACTATCTCTGGCGAACGCCACCACCCCGTACGATCTCGTAGCTCAAGGTTGCCTCGTGCTCGCCTTGGCCGTCCAGGAGCCGGTCCCCTGCTCACACTCACGGATTTCCTCAACTTTCGGGTCTGCGCTGGATACGCCTGGTTGGCGCGCCATCAACCCCACCAGATACCCGACATTTCGAACCCCACTACCCGCCGCCGTGAGGCTGCCGATGCCGATGTCCGCACCCTCGCCTGCGAGGCGACACCCGGCGTCATGCGTGTTGCTGCGACCATGCCGGACGATGCGGCCCGCGAAACGGCCCAGCTGATCCAGGCTGGTGCACCGGCCATTGCCGGCGCCACTGTCGTCACGGCGCGGGGATTGGTCGGTGTTGCCGATCTGCTCGTTCGGGCCGGGCGTGGCTGGGAACTCGTCGTCGTCCACGCCAGCTCCTCGGTCAAGTCCGAACACGCCATCGAAGCCGCCTTCAACCAGCGTGCCTTCGTCGAAGCCGGGGTGGAAGTGGTTGCTGTCCGGCTCATCCACCTTCGCAAAACCTACCGCCGTGGTTCGAATCTGGACCTCGACCAGTTGTTGGAACAGGTCGATATCGCTCCACGGGTGGTGCGCGTCACTGCCCAGGTTGCCCGCGACATCGACGTCGCGCTGGCCATCCTTGGCGATGCTTCCCAGCCCGGTATCTGCCGGTGCGATCTCGGTACCCGCAACATGCGATGCCCGACCTTCGACCATTTCCATCCGGGCATTGGTGGCGGCGACACGGTCTACGACCTGGGCGGTATTAGCGGCCGCAAACTGGAAGACGTGTTGGCACGCGGCATCCTTCGGTTGGTTGACTGGCCAGACGATGTCGAGATCAGTCCTCGCCAGCGGCAACAGATCGAGGCAGTCCGCACCGGCCGTGAATACATCGATCCGGATGCGATCCGGCAGTTCCTGGACCGCTTGCGCTACCCGCTGCACTTCCTCGACTACGAAACGTTCCAGTTGGCTGTGCCGGCCTTCGAAGGATGCCTGCCCTGGAGCCAGGTGCCGTTTCAATATTCCATTCACCGCCTGCATGCCGACGGCACCATCGAGCATCGGGAGTTTCTCTCCACCACTCCGGTGCATCTGCCTGTGGCCGACCTCGTGGCGCGCTTGCGGCGGGATATCGACTCCACCGGATCGGTCGTGGTCTGGAACCAGGGATTCGAACAATCGCGGAATCGTGACATGGCCGAAATCGTTCCCGAAGCCGCGCCCTTCCTGCACGATGTCAGTGCCCGCATGGTCGACCTGATGGACGTCGTGCGCGACGGAGCCTGGGTGCATCCAGCATTCAACGGCAGCGCCTCCATCAAGAAGGTGTTGCCGGTTGCCGCACCGTCGCTATCCTATGACCAACTTGAAATTGGCGAAGGGATGCTCGCCGCCGAGCAGTGGGTTCAGGCTGTCATGCGGCAGCCCACGCAGATGGACGACAATCAGCGGGCGGCGGTGTTCGCCGCACTCCGCGAATATTGCCAGCGCGACACGCTCGCGATGGTGCTGGTGTTGGATTACGTGCGCCAGGTGGTGGAGTCTCCCATCGCGGTCGCAAGTTGAAGCAAAGGATGTCATCAATGGACACGACACCGGTCTATGGGCAACCTGCCGGCGGGTATGCGGCTCCGGAAGGTGTGCTGGAATTCGACATCGCCTACCCGGAGCGGTTGTCGCGCGGCTTGATCTTCATCAAGTGGCTGCTGGCCATTCCCCACCTGGTCATCCTCTACTTCCTTGGTATTGCGGTGGCGGTGGTGACGTTTATCGCATGGTTCGCCATTCTCTTCACCGGGAGCTACCCGCGTGGAATGTGGGACTTCGCCCTGATGGTGCAACGCTGGCAAATGCGGGTGTCCATCTATACCTACCTTATGCGCGATGAGTACCCGCCGTTCGGAGACGAGCCCTATCCCATGCGGTTCGATATCGCGTATCCGCAGCATCTCTCACGCGGACTGATCTTCATCAAGTGGCTGCTCGTCATTCCGCACCTCATCTGCCTGGCGGTGCTCGGCTTCTGTGCCGGCATCGTGGTGTTCATCTCGTGGTTCGCCATCCTCATTACCGGTCGCTTTCCGCAAGGGCTGTTCGACTTTGTGGTTGGTGTGTTCCGCTGGAACGCCCGCGTCAATCTCTACTTCGGGCTGATGACGGACGTCTATCCACCGTTCTCGCTGGACTAGCGAATGTCGTACCAGTCACGGGCTCGGCAGTTGGGAATCGCTCCCGGAGCCGATGAACCGGGTGCCTGGAATGCGATCACCGATGTGCCCGGGGTGCGAGTGGGGCAGGTCACCGTCACCAACGGTGCTGATCTCCAGACTGGCGTCACCGCGATCGTGCCCAACCAGCTTCTTGAGCGTGGAAGATTGCCGGCTGGCCTGTTCGTCGGCAACGGCTACGGCAAGTTGATCGGCGCTACCCAACTCCAGGAACTGGGTGAGATCGAAACGCCCATCGTGCTGACTGGCACCCTTTCGGCATTCCGGGTGGCAGATGCGCTGGTCACCTGGATGCTGGCTCGGCCGGGCAATGAGGAGATGGTCTCGGTCAACCCGATCGTGGGAGAGACCAACGACGGCTGGCTTTCCGATATTCGCTCCCGGCCGATTACCCCGGACCACGTTTTTGCTGCGCTCGATGATGCTAGCGAAGGGCCGGTGGCCGAAGGGTGTGTTGGCGCGGGAGCCGGGACGACCGCGTTGGGCTTTAAGGCCGGGATCGGGACCTCATCACGACTCGTGCCGCTTCCTGATGACAACGTGATCACGATCGGGGTGCTGGTGCAGGCGAACTTCGGCGGAAGGCTGCGGGTTGATGGGGTGGCAATCCCGGCGCCGGAACCCGAGGAAGCAACG